>CAMDTB010000068.1 GCA_945907245.1 Rhizobium sp. Q54 | reverse complement strand
TAGTCGGCGACGATTTCCGGCACCTCCTCGGGCAGATAGCCGAGGCGCGGGCTGCACGCCTGATACGGAATCAGGTAGCGGCTGTGCTTGTCGTACAGGTCGATCTGGATGTTCACGTCGTCGTTGTTGTAGAGCAACTCCGGGTGGATGCACTGGACGTGGTAGACCTCATTGAACGCGTCCACCGACGCCTTCCAGTTGCAGTCCCATTCGACGGTCCAGTTCGACGTCATCGCCATCTTGTCGAAGTGGTAGGCGTCGAGGTGTGAAGGGACGATGCCGAGGAAATCCAGCAACGGTTCGGCGTCCGGGTTCAGGTTGAACCACACCCAGCCGCCCCAGGTGTCGGTATTGATCGTCTTCAGGCTCAGCTGGTCCTTGGGACAGCCCTGGGTGAAGTCCTGCTCGTCGGGGACGTTCACCAGCTTGCCGGTGAGATCGTATTCCCAGAAATGATAGGCGCACTGCAACGTGCGCGAATTGCCGGTCTTGTCGAACTTGACCTGGTTTCCCCGGTGGTTGCAGACATTGTAGAAGGTCCGCGCCTTGCCGTCCTCGCCGCGCACGATCAGCAGTGACTCCGTGCCGATATCGGTGGTGATGTAGTCGCCGGTCTCCGGGATTTCCTCCTCGCGGCAGCCGACCAGCCAGGTCTTGGTCCACATCCGCTCCCATTCGAGCTTCATGAACTCGGGCGAGGTGTAGCGCGCGGCTGGAATGAGTTCCGTGCCCATATCGGGTTCGGGCGCTTTCGCAGCAGGCGTCCAGACGTCTTTCGTCACCCTCGGAATGGCATTCATTGATCGATCTCCCCGACCTTGCTTCCCGTCACCACTGTTTGTATATCACAGTATAGGAACGACGCTCCCGACAATTGTCAGCCCTTCGGCTTGTTCATCTCGACCAGCGCCGACACGCCGGTGACCAGGCCGGCAGCGCCCGGTTCTCGTCGGCCACGTGGCGCAGCCGCCGGTATCCGGCCATGGTGCGCGGCCCGTACTCGCCGAGCAGCGACGCGTACATGATCTCGTGGACCTTCGAGCCCTGCAGTTCCCCGGCCATGGCGTCCTTCCTGTTCGGAAGTTCAGTCTATCAGCGGTCGAACACCACGTGGAAGTGCCGGAGGCCCATCAAGAACGAGCTTTCGCAATTGGCGGCCGGACTGTCGCCATCGCCGAAGGCTATTTTGTCACCTCCACGCAAGTTCACCTGATCCAGTCGGGCCTGTACATGGAGAAACCCGTCCGCGTCGAGCCAGCCCGCATCATTTGCAGGGAACCAACCGTCCTCAAGCCGCGTTAGCGTGCCGACATACGCACCTGAAACCTGGCCACTCCGGACCCAGATTTCGCCCGGCTCCCCCTGTGGTACGGGGTTCCCGGTTTCATCGTGTATGTCCAGTTCCAGCGTCGGCAGGGGTCTTCCAACCGATTCCAGCCGACGCCGGACCAAACTGCCACCGCTCGAGAGTCCTCGCGGTGGCGTGCGAGGAATTCCTGCCGCACACCGTCGGCGGAAAGGTGGCGCTGGGCTGATCGTCCGGCCTGCCAAACGCCGACAACTGCCTTACTGATTGCGGTAAGTGCCGCCGCCGTAGCGGTACTTCTTGTCCTCGTTGATCATGATGTCCAGCCAGCCGCCGGTCTTGCTGTCGAGGATCTCGGCGCTTTCCGTGCCGGGGACGCTGAATATGACCTCGCCGGAACCGGTCATGGCGAAGACACACGGACCGGCGTTGCCGCAGATATAGGTGTTCTTGATCTGCCCCAGGATCTCGGACTTGCCGTCGCCGTTGAGGTCGACCTTGAATGCGGCGACGTCGGTGGAGGTGCCGGCTTCGGTCTGCGCCTCCTGGATCGAGTCGGCCCAAGCGGCCCTTGCAGCCTCGACGGCGTCAGGCTCGCTCTTGGCCGACCAGTCGATCGACGCCGCATTCACCGGCGCGGCGGCGAGAAAGATGCCCGCGAGCACGAGCAAAAAACGTGTCTTCATGTTCCTCCCCCGAGTATCAAGCAACCGTCGAATCGTACCACAGATGCAAGGACTTTTCCTGCGTATATGAATGTTTCGTTGCACGCGGAGCGCAAAAAATTCACCGCGGCGGCACGACATTACGGGGACATGTCGTAGGCTTGGCCGTTGAATTTCCAGACCGCCTGCTGGTTGAAGCGCAGGTCGCGCCAGCCCTTCGTCCTGCTGTCGAGGGCTTCCGCCATATCGACGCCCGGCACGCTGAACATCAGCTTGCCCTCGGGCGACACCACGAAGAAGCACGGCCCCATGCCGCCGCAGATATAGGCGCTGCCCAGCTGGCCAACGATCTCGGGCTTACCGTCGCCGTTCAGGTCAAGCTTGCCCGCCCAGATGGTGACCGACGAGCCCGCGGCGCGCGCATCGACGATCTCGGCGCCATAGGCCTTCTCGGCGAGGTTGCCCGCCACCGGATCGGGCTTGGCCGAGAAATCAATGGTTTCAGCCTCGGCACCGCCGGCCCCTAGCGCGGCGATCATGAGCGTCACGGCCAGCAATGTCTTCATGGGCCCCTCCCTCCGTTACGATGTCAAAACCGTATCACGGACCGGTCAAGGGAGAATCGCCCTTTTTGCCTCAGGTGATGCCGCCGTCCACCGCGATCACCGAGCCGGTGGTGAACGAGGATGCGTCGCTACCGAAATAGAGCGCCGCGGTAACGATCTCGTGCGGCCGGCCGATCCGACCGGCAGGATTGGTGGCGGTCCTGTCCGCCTCCTCACGCCACGACTTGGAAATATCGGTCCAGAACGGCCCCGCCATGATGCAGTTGACCCGCACCTTCGGCCCGTATTCCTGGGCGAAAGCCTTGGTGATGGCGTTGAGCCCGGCCTTGGCGCCGGCATAGGGCGCGATATGCGGCGTCGGCCGAATGGCGCCGATGCTGCTGATGTTGATGATCGAGCCGCCGCCCGCCTCGACCATTCGCGTGCCGATCAGCGACATCAGCCGGAACGGACCCTTGAAATTCACCGCCAGGATCTTGTCGATCAGCGCCTCGGTTGTTTCCAGCGACGAGGGCGCGACCGGCGAAATGCCGGCGTTGTTGATCAGCACGTCGACCTTGCCGAACGCACCGTAGGCCGCGTCGGTCAGACGTTGCAGGTCGTCCCAGCTGCTGAGGTTGCAGGCCTGCGCCATCGCGCGGCGCCCCAAGGCCTCGATCTCGCCGCAGGCCTTCTCGCAGTCCTCGATCTTGCGGCTGGCGACGATGATGTCGGCGCCCTGGTTGGCGAAGGCCAGCGCCATCTCGCGGCCCAGGCCGCGGCTGCCGCCGGTGATCAACACGACCTTGCCGGTCATGTCGAAGTAGTTGGTCGTCATGCTGTCTCCCCTGCCGCGGCGTCGCGCCTCGATCGCCCTATCCTAGCCGTGAAGGCAGGCTGGTCGACATGATAGATGCGTGCGGCCTCGCCGTGGAGTCTTCGCCTTCGACACCTCGCCGATCTCCGCGAACGCCTGCGCGATGTCGTCGTCGGGCTAGATCGCCGAGCTTCCCGGTTGCGCGTCCATCATTTTCATCATCATGAATTCGTCAAGCGCACAGGATCACTGCGCTATTTCTTCTGCTTCCAGGTGAACAGGCTGGTGGCGGCGTAGTTCCACACCGTGCCGACCAGCACGCCGGCAAGACCGGCGCCCCACCAGACATAGTCGCGCTCGAACAGCGCGGTGGCGACGCCCACATTGGCGACCGCGCCCAGCGAATAGACAATGTAGAAACTGACCAGACCCTTGACGATTGCCCAGACGCCCCTCAGTCGCCGGTCCCGGTAGGTCAACAGGTTGTTGACGAAGAAGTTGAAGGTCATGGCGGTCACGGTGGCCGCGATCGTCGACAGCTGGAAGTCCGCGCCCATGCCCTTCAGCAGCAGGCTGAGCACGCCGAAATGGACGAAAACGCCGATACCGCCGACGATCAGGAACATCAGGAACCGCACCGGCACGAACCGGCCGAACAGCTTGTCGGCGACCAGCATCAGATATTCCCAGGTCACCAGGGCATCGAGCTTGCTTTCGCCGTGCTGCCGGGTGCGGAATTCGTAGGGCAACTCGCGCAGCCGCAGGGTGTCGGGATGGGACGCGAAGATGTCGAGCAGGATCTTGTAGCCCTGGCCCGACAGGTTGCGCATGGATCCGGCGAACGCTTCGCGGGTCAGCATGAAGAAGCCGCTCATCGGGTCGGTCAGCTCGGCACGGATGATCAGCTTGGCGATGCGGGTAGCGGTTCGGCTGATGAGCTGGCGCGACGCGGCCCATTCGCCCATGCCGCCGCCTTCGACATAGCGCGAGCCGACGACAATGTCCGCTTCGCCGCCGCGCAGCACGGCGAGCATGTCCGGCAGCAGCGTCTCGTCATGCTGCAGGTCGGCGTCGATCACCGCCAGGTAGGGCGCCGAACTGCTGAGCATGCCCTCGACCACCGCCGACGACAGGCCGCGTCGACCGATGCGGTGGATATAGCGCACCTTGGGATCGGTTCGCGCCACGGCCTGCAACTCCGGCAGCGTGCCATCCCGGCTGTCGTCGTCGACGAACACGACTTCGTAGTTGTCCCCGTCGAGCGCCTTGGCGATCAGGTCGAGCAGCGGGCGGATGTTGTCGCGTTCGTTGAAGGTGGGGACGACGATGGTAAGCTCGGGCGCTGTCAGCGCCGCCGACTGCGGTCCGAGGACCGCGATCTGGTCATCCATGGGCCCCTCCGGCGAAAATCGTCCCCATCCCGATAGTTATGCGTGACGAGCGCACGAAACAAAAGCCCGGAACACCGGACGCTATGCCGAGGTGAGCGGGACCAGCGGCGTCCAGTAAGCGTCGTCGAGGAACGCGCCCGGTGACAGGATCTCGGTATGCCACTGCAGGTTACCGGAGGTGGCGTCGGGCCTCAGGTGGGCAGCCGATACCACCTGCCGGAAGGCGGGCGCCACGGCGCGGAGGTTGGCATGGACCTGATCGAGCACGCGAGATGCACCCTGGCGCAGGTAGACGCTGTGGCTTTCGCCGAAGAAACCCAGGTCCTGCGCCAGCATCCAGGGAATGTTCGACACGTAGAGCGTGTCCAGGTCGACAAAGCCGTCTCGCGCGGCCGCCGCCATGTGCGTGGCCATCGACCGAAAGGGATCGCCATCATTTCCCGGCGCGCCGCGCAGGTCCATGCAGCCGACGGCCGCACGGCAGCCGCGGAACAAACCGCGCACCCAGGCGAATCGCTCTGGCCTCTCGGCGAACAGCCAGCTGCCGGGCCGCTCCAGATCGCCGGTCAGCCAGGTGCGCGTCGAGGTGGCGAACTGGCGCAGTCGCGGCTGGGTCGGCAGCAACGGGAGGACGAGGTCGATGAATGCGGCTCCGTCGGTTGCCGCGGGATCGCGCAGCGCCGTGCGCAGCGCGTCCCAGACCCGGAACTGATGAATGTTGACGTCGAGCAGCAGCAGCCAGGACGAGCGCCGCGCCGCCGCGATATCCAGGTTGCGGAAACTGCCCCAGCCCACATGGGCGCGGCGAGGGTCATCAGCGCCGGATGACTGCAACCGCTGGAGCACATCCTCGGCGCCGCTGCATTCACGCATGGTCAGGGTGTAGCCACCCCGATCCGGCTCCAGGGGTGGCGGAGCGGCGGCGGGCAACAGGTTCTGGATCGTCCATTCAGGCATGGCGTTGCATGCGCACCGCTATATAGCCTAGGATTCTCGTTCGCAACTGGCCAGCAGTTCACATGCCTCGACCGGCAACAGATCGACACCTTAACGCCGCGTTCGGCGGCCGGGCCGCTATGGTCGCACGCTGATGGCGACCCCGACGGCGATCTGCCGGTTGTCGCGAAGCTGGACGGCGCTGAAAGGGTGCGCATTCGGTCTGAGCCAGCCCGCGATCCTGGGGCGCGCGACGGTGCTGCTTCCCCGCGAATTCGACTTTGGCGCGCTCGACGGCGCGATGGCGCGGCATATCGACGAACCGGTCCCGTTCCTGCCAGCTGACACGGCACATGAATTTGCGCTGCTTTCCCGGGTGCTGCACTGGAGCGGCGCCCTGCAGCGCAAGCACCGGATCGCGGCCAGCCACCGTTTCCACATCGCCCTGGACGACCCCAGCCCGGCGGACGGCCCCATGGCGGCAGGCGCCCTCGCCTTCCGCCTCGCGGCGCCGTATGTGGAACGGGACGCGGCGTCCGTCGCGTTGAACTGGGCGAGCAAGGCGGTTTCGTGCTTCCTCGAGCACGGTAAGTTGTCGCCGGATGATGGCCAGGAACAAAGATCGGTCGACGAGGCCGCGCGTCTTCTTGAGCCGTTTCGCGAGGACGGCATCAACACCTACCGCTTCCTGTGCGCCGCCGATGGTGCGGGCATCCCCGTAACCCGCGTACTGCAGGGGCTTTACAGCTTCGGCGTCGGCCGTCCGAGCCGCTGGCTCTTCAGCAGCATGCTCGACTCAACCTCGGCCATCGCCGCCCAGGTGGCGCGCGACAAGGTCGCGACGGCAAACATCCTGCGCCGGGCCGGATTGCCCGCGGCGCGTCACATTCGGGTGGCGCTGGCCGCGCAGGCGGTCGAGGCAGCCCGCACGCTGGGATTCCCCGTCGTGGTCAAGCCCGCCGATCTCGACCAGGGAGCAGGCGTCGCCGCCGGATTGACTGATGAAGCGGCCGTCAGGGCCGCGTTCGACCACGCCCGCGGACTATCCGAAGCCATACTGGTCGAGAAGCACTTCGACGGCGTCGACTACCGGGTCGTGGTACTGGACCGCCAGATTGTCCAGATTTTCTCCAAGCGCCCAGGCGGTGTGCGGGGCGACGGCTCGAGCACTGTCGCCCAGCTCGTGCAGGCAGGGGGCGACAGCCAGGAAGCGAGGCGGCGCCGGCGGGATTTCCGCAAGCGCATGCTGGAGCTGGACGCAGAAGCGCTCGATATTCTCGCCGGACGGGGCATGGGACCGGACAGCGTCGTCCCGGATGGGGAATTCGTCGCCTTGAGGCGACGCTCCAACGTTTCCACGGGCGGCGAACCGGTGCCGGTCGCGGCGGCCGCCGTTCATCCGGACAACGCAACCCTCGCGCTTCATGCGGCGGCGACGCTGAGACTGGACTTCGCCGGCGTGGACCTGATCATGGCCGACATCTCCCGGTCATGGCTCGACACCGGGGCGCTGATCTGCGAGGTCAACGCCATGCCACAGTTGAGCATCAGCTCACCCTCGATCTACCGCGATGTCCTGAGGATCGCTCTGGGAGACCCCGCCACCATACCGGTCTGGCTGCACCTGTCCGACACCGTGCCGCCGTTTCCGGACCGCCTGTTGTCAGGCGCGCCTGGCGGAATAACCCTTGGCTATGCGTCGGCGCGCGGCATCCGTCTCAACGGGGCGGCATTGTCCGGCCCCCAACCGGACGGCTTCACCGCCGCGCGGGCGTTGTTGCGCCAGCAGCCGATCGACGCGGCCATCGTGCACCTGACGCCGGACGACATCCTGCGCGACGGCCTGCCGTTCAACCGCTGTGCCAGGGCGATCGTCGAGACATCGTGCCTGGGCAGGAGGGAGGCGTTGTCCCGGCTGCTGCCCCACACTGACGAGATCGTCGCCGAGACCAATATCGACGGCGTGCCGCCGGACACGGTCATGACCCTGCGGACGGCACCGGAAAGCGCCCTCGGCGACATCGTCACCATGATGCAACTCAGATAATATCGATCTCCGTTCGGATTGCGGGGTCCAGGAGAGACGGATACACTCCGCGTCATGGCGCATCTCACCGCAAGCGTGGAGTATGGCATGCATTGCCTGCTCTGGCTCACCGACGCCGGCGATACGCCCTTGAGCAGCCGCGACCTCGCCGACCTGCAAGGGATATCGCCCACGTTCCTGTCCAAGATATTCACCAAGCTGGAGAAGGCGGGCATCGTCCGGGCGACTGAAGGGGTGCGTGGCGGTTACGCGCTGGCCATGAGCCCGGGCGACATCAGCGTGCTCGATGTCGTCGATGCGATCGAGGGCGACAAACCGTTGTTCGATTGCCAGGATATCCGCGGCCGCTGCGCCGTGTTCGGGGAACGGGCGCCTGGCTGGGCGACGGCGGGCACCTGCTCGATCCATGCGGTGATGCTGCGTGCCGAGACGGCGATGCGGGAGACGCTGGCTTCCCAGTCGCTGGCGGACATCGCGGCGGCCGTCGGCAGCAAGGCGCCGGCGGCATTCGCCGACGACGTCCGGGATTGGATCGATCATCGGACCGGTTCCCGTGCGCGCAAGCCGCGCCGGTAATGCTTTATTCTGGTTTGGAGTTTGCGTTGGGCACAGTCACACGCGACAGCGAAAGCGCCTGATCGACGGGCATGCCGGAATTACATTCAAGGGGCGCCGGCGGCGCCTACAATTTCGCTCGCTCGTCCCTGGCAGCCTGGCCATTCGGCGTGTTGCACGACTGTCCTGTCGTCGGGGCGCGGTTGTCCGAGATAAGGCGGAAGATTTTCGCGATTTCGCTCAGCAGGCCCAGTCGGACGAGCTCCCCCAAGGCATCCGACTGAGCTGCAATCCCATGGGCTGTCCGCCACCCTTCGACGGCTGCCAGCTGCTCGTCATTGAGAGTGACTACGGCGTGATGACGCTGGGCGCGCTTTTCCTCGCCGAGGTGACCGTTGCGCAGGTCACAGTTGAGGTTGATCTCACTCGACAAGCGACGTCTCCCGTTTCTAGGGTACCAAGGAGGTCTCCGCCTTTTCCCCACACCCTCTCCCACGGCTTGAAGACTACTAGCGAAAATCTCTGCCGCGCTATTTCGGAAATTCCGCTACGTAGAAACCCCGTACGTATGGTCACGGGGGCTTACGAAACAACTACTTGCGCTTATCGCTGTACCCATGCTGCGGCCGGAACGGTTGTCGACTGCCGGGAATACTTCAGTTTTGCGGCGCCGCGCACACGACGCGCGAAGGCCGAGTCTACCGCATCATCCTGATCAGGTCCGAGAGCCCGGGCGCTTCCATTTTTTCACGGATGCGCGCCCGGTGAATATCCACGGTGCGCTGGCTGATGCCGAGTTCGTCGGCGATGTGCTTGTTGGTCATGCCGAGGACAAGATGCTCGAGAACCTCCCGCTCGCGGCTGGTCAAGCGTGCCAGCCGTTCCGAGACAACCCCTTGCGGCACGTTGACCTGGGGCCTGTCTGCAAGGATGTTGGCCGCGGCCTCGATTGCGTTGAGCTTGCCCGCCCACCGTATGGTTTGCTCGAACGGCTCGCGAATCATCGCGAGAAATTAGCGGCCGTCATCGGGCAGTTCCATGATGGCGATGCCAGCGACCTCCTCACCTCCGTCCTGGCCGGGCGGCACAAGGCCGTTCAGGTGGTCCGACGTCGCGATGCCTTCGACAAGCGCGGCCCTGGTCGAGGTATAGTCCATGCCCGACGCCGGGACATTGCCGATTACGAGCAGCTGGTCGCCCAGCTTCAGGAGCATGCCCTGGGCGCTACACAGATCCATCAGGACGTCCGCATGCGCGCGGATCACCGCGCCAACAGGCCCGGCGACGCAGGCGTCGCGCTCTTTGGCGAAGGCGGTCTTTTTATGTCCTGATGGTAGCGGGGATTTCTATCGCGCGGCGCGCAGCGCCAGCTCGCTCCAGCGAGCCAGGTAGATCCGCAGCCAGGGCGTGAAGCGGTGCGGCTCCCTGCCGGCCTCTTCGATCAGCTCGCCCGTGTCGATCCAGCGCACTTCCTGAACCTCGGCAGGGTCGAAGCCGCCGACATCGGCATTCTCGTCCAGATCGCCGCGGAACACGTGCACCCGCTCGTTCTCGATCAGGCCGGCGCCGACGTCAGCCTGATAGTCGACGATCGACCGGAAGGCGAGCGGCAGCGCCAAGCCGACCTCTTCGCCCAGCCGGCGTTGGGCGCAGTCGGCCGGTGTCTCGCCCCAGTGCGGATGCGAGCAGCAGGTGTTGGCCCACTGGCCGCCACAGTGGTACTTGGCGCCGGCGCGGCGCTGGATCAGCAACTTGTCGCCGGCGAAGACGAACACCGACACGGCCAGGTGCTTCTGGCCCTGCCGGTGCGCCTCCATCTTGCCGATGGGAAACAGAGATCCGTCCATGGCGATGGCCGGGATGACCAGCCGCTCGTCCGGAATGCCGGGCTCGGGAAGCCCGCCCGGTCGCGTCATGTTCATCGCCGGCTCAGGCGACCGCGCGGGACAGGGCGCACTGCGACCACAGATCGGACAGGGCGCCGATCAGATGGTCGATGTCCGCGTCGGTGTGCATCGGCGACGGCGTGAACCGCAACCGCTCGGTGCCGCGCGGAACCGTCGGATAGTTGATCGGCTGGACGTAGATGCCGTAGTCGTCGAGCAGCAGGTCGCTGATCCACTTGCATTTGACAGGGTCACCGACCATCACCGGCACGATATGGCTGGGATTGGACATGTACGGAATGCCGATCCGGTCCAGTCCGGCACGCACCCGGCGTACCCGATCCTGGTGCCGCGCCCGCTCGGCGCCGCTCTGCTTGAGGTGCATGATCGAGGCGCGGGCGCCCGCCGCCACCGACGGCGGTAGCGCCGTGGTGAAGATGAAGCCCGACGCGAACGACCGGACGAAGTCGCACACCGCGGTGGATCCGGTGATGTAGCCGCCGATCACACCGAACGCCTTGGCCAGGGTGCCTTCGATGATGGTGATCCGGTCCATCAGCCCCTCGCGCTCGGCGATGCCGCCGCCGCGCGAACCGTAAAGGCCGACGGCGTGGACCTCGTCCAGATAGGTGATCGCGTTGTGCTTCTCGGCGACCTCGGCGATCTCGGCGATCGGCGCGATGTCGCCGTCCATGGAGTAGACGGATTCGAACGCCACCACTTTCGGCCGGTCCGGACCGTATTCGGACAGCACCCGGTCCAGATCCTTCGGATCGTTATGCTTCCACATCCGCTTTTCCGCGCGCGAGTGGCGAATGCCCTCGATCATGGAGGCATGGTTGCCTTCATCCGAGAGGATCACGCACCCGGGCATGCCCGCACCCAGCGTCGACAGCGCCGCCCAGTTGGACACATAGCCCGACGTGAACAGCAGCGCGGCCTCCTTGCCGTGAAGGTCGGCCAGCTCCTGCTCCAGCAGCACATGGAAATGATTGGTGCCGGAGATGTTGCGCGTGCCGCCGGCACCGGCGCCGCACTTGTCGAGCGCCTCATGCATGGCGGCCAGCACGGCCGGATGCTGTCCCATCCCCAGATAGTCGTTGGAGCACCAGACGGTCACGTCGCGGGTCTCGCCGTTGGAATGGCGCGTGGCGCGCGGGAACGACCCGGACTGGCGTTCCAGGTCAGCGAAGACGCGGTAGCGGCCTTCCGCGCGGAGGGCGTCGAGCTGCTCGTTGAAGAAGGCCTCGTAATCCATGATCGTCTCTCCTGCTCTCGTCCTGGCCGGCATCCGGCCCGTGGGGCGCCTTTGCGCCACCGTTTCAGTTTACCGATCCCAGGCTGGTGATCGGGGTCGTCGGATGTGTCATTCCCTTGCTGTGGCCATCATGCGCGTGTCCCTGCGCGGCGTCGCGCGACTTCATGCTCCAGTTCCACATGGCCTCGGCCGGGATGGGCAGCACAAGGAACCAGTGCTCGAGGATGGCGAGGGCCATCATGGTGGCAAGAAACGTGTACCCGGCCTGGTCGAACGGATCGGCGGCGAAGGCGGCCTCGGTGGCCAGCACGCCGCAGATCGCCGTCGAGATCGTGACCGAGAACGGGAATAGCAGGTTCATGGGCCGCTTGCGCAAAAAACTGCCCAGATAGGCCAGGTGCGGCGGCAGAAAGTGCTCGTTCAGGTTCCTGGCACCGAGGAAAACGTTCAGCCTGGCGCTCTCGTGCATCCACCACAGGATCACGAAGGTTCACAAGCCGATCTTGTTGTCGGCATCCCAGGTCAGCAGCAGGATGACGCCGAACGAGGCGACGATGGCCAGCTCGTGCCACAGGCTGACCTTCAGCGCGTGGCCGAAATGGACCCAGCCCCGGCAGCCGGGCTTGCAGGCATGCTTGCGCGGGCCGGTTACGTAGCCCATGTGGAAACTGATCTCGTGGCGCCGGCGCACGGTCGACGTGGGTGATCACCGCCACGTCGCAGCCGCCCACCACCCGGGATGAAACACTGATCGGCCTGGTCGCACAGGCGCATTGCTGGATGGCTGATCTGGTATCCGGTAAAGCCGGCACCATTCGCGACATCGCCCTGCGCGCCTCGTTGGGCGAAAGCGATATCAGCCGCTTCCTGCCGCTCGCCTTTCTCGCCCCCGACATTGTCGAGGCCATCGTCGCCGGCAAGCAGCCCGTCGACCTGACCACGGAAAAGCTCAAGCGCATCCGCAGTCTTCCACACGCCTGGAAAGACCAGCGCCGCCTGCTCGGCTTCCCCGCCTGACCGGCCCCTCTCGAATCCAGGTTTGATGGTTTGGTGGCGAAATCGGCCTCCGGAGACTTTCCAGAATTCCGGCGAGATCAGCCAAGAAAATGGCGTCTCCCGTCGGACCGGAGACGCTAAATTACGCCGGAAAGTGGCCGAGTTCCGCCGTTCGTCTCTGACGCTCGTCTGGTGGCATATCTGCGTCAGACTGTGTGGTGGGCCCGGCAGGACTCGAACCTGCAACCAGACCGTTATGAGCGGTCGGCTCTAACCAATTGAGCTACAGGCCCCCGTGTCGAGGACGACTTCTGATAGCATTATTGACGCCAATGCCAAAGCCCCTGAAACGGCGAAGGCCGGGGCCGCCGGAGAGTCCGGGCCGCACACCCGCTCCGAGGATCAGTAACGCCAGGTCAGCTGGAACTCGATCGTCCGCGGCATGATCGGCGTGCCGGTACGGTCGGCCGAGAAGCCGCCCGCGGTGCCGGTGCCGCCGCCGGTCGAGGGCGTGTCACCCGAGGCCAGCAGCGCGTACTTGTTGGTGAGGTTCTTGCCGATGGTGGAGAACTGCCAGGTGCCGTCCTCGGTGCCGAAGCGCAGCGCGGCGTCGAGGGTGGCGAAGCCCTTCTGGGTGTCGATCGGCTTGTTGAAGCCGCCCCGCTCCTGTTTCGGCACCTGGCCGGGGATGAAGATGGTGCAGCCCTGTGCGGGCGTCTGACCCGCATAGCACGGCGCGATGAAGTCGGTGTACTTGGAAGCGTTGTAGGGCAGCGAGGCGTTCAGCCTCAGGCCGGTCACCTCCTGAGGCTGCCAGACCGCCTGGATTTCGGCGCCGGTCGTCCTTGCGCCGCCGGCGTTCTCGGTGATGAACGCGAATGCCGGCGAGTTGAAGAAGTCGATCTGAAGGTCGTTGAACTTGTAGCGATAGGCCTCGAACTCGATGTTCATGGCCCCGTCGAGCAATGACGCCTTCACGCCGCCTTCGAAGCCCTTGACGCTCTCCGGCTCGAAGGTGATGTCGGCGATCTGGTCGACGGTCAGGGTGCTGTAGATGGCGCTGTTGGAAAAGCCGCCCGACTTGAAGCCGGTCTTGTAGGTGGCATACCACACAAGCACTTGGTGGATGTCTCATAATGCCCTCGCCGCCACAACCTCTGATAATCGACCGACACTTGAATATTATCTTTCTTTAGGGTATCTCGGCCAGGTCCTCCCGGTGAATATTGAGCTTGATCTTTCACCGTTATAGATGAATGGAACAACACAGCCGTCATGGATGATTTTACCCATCGGTAACCAATGTTGCGCGGCGCGCGGCGGCGCGCTAGCGTGCGGCATCGGGCGGCGCACGCCCACCAAACCGAGGGAGAGCAACGATGAAGAAGATCAAGCTGGGGTTGATGATCGGCTATTCCGGGGCGCAAATGAATCTGCCCATGGACAAGATCAAGCTGGCTGAAGACCTGGGCTACGATTCCGTCTGGACGGCCGAGGCCTACGGCTCCGACGCGGTGACGCCCCTCGCCTACATCGCCGCCCACACCAAGCGCATCCGCCTGGGCACCGCCATCATGCAGATGGCAGGCCGGTCGCCGACCATGGCCGCCATGCAGGCCGCCACCGTCGATGCGCTGGCCGGCGGCAACCGCTTCATCGCCGGCATCGGCATGTCGGGCCCGCAGATCGTCGAGGGCTGGTACGGCCAGCCCTGGGGCAAGCCGTATCACTGGATGAAGGACTACATCACCATCATGCGCAAGGTGTTCGCGCGCGATGCGCCGGTGACCCATGACGGCCAGCAGCTGCCGCTGCCGCTGCCCGCCGACCGCCCCGGCGCCATGGGCATCGGCAAGCCGCTGAAGTCGATCCTGCACACCAACCCCAACATCCCGATCTGGACCGGCTCCGGCACCGAGACCATGGTGAAGCTGACCGCCCAGCTGGCCGACGGCTGGCTGCCGCTGGGCTGGACTCCGCGCGGCATGGAGCTGTACGGCGACTGGCTGAAGGAGGGCTTCGCCAAGGCCGGCAACGGCAAGAGCATGGACAATTTCGAGATCCAGGCCGGCGTCGGCGTCCACATCACCGACGACGTCAAGGCCGGCCTCGCCGTGCTGAAGCCCACCATCGCGCTCTATGCGGGCGGCATGGGCCACAAGGACAAGAACTTCCACAAGGACCGGATGGTGAAGTTCGGCTATGGCGACGCCGCCGACCGCATCCAGGAACTGTACCTGGCCGGCCGCAAGGAAGAGGCCGCCGCGGCGGTGCCCGACGAATATGTCGACGAGCAGAACCTGGTCGGACCCGAGAAGCGCATCCGCCAGAACTGGGCGGCCTGGGCGGATTCCGGCGCGACCGGCATTTCCATCGGCACCCGACAGACCGAGGCGATCCACCTGATGGCCGACATCGCCGGCAGCAAGGAAAACATCGTAGCCGAATAGGCCGGCGGGGCATTCCATTTCCGGGCGGCCCCGTTCAGGCGGGGCCGTTCCGTTTCGAGCGGTAGCTTGATGCTCCGCCAAAGGCAGGGTAAGGAACAGGCGTGATCGATCTGCGCCCCATCCTTCAGGTCATCGGCATGCTGCTCTGCATTCTCGCGGTGGTCATGCTGATTCCGGCCGCCGTCGATCTGGCCCATGCGCACCGGGAGACCTATGGTTTCGTCGGCTCGGCCGTCATCACCGGCTTTGCCGGCTCGCTGCTCTGGCTCGGTAACCGCGGCAATGTGCGGTCCGAGCTGTCGTTGCGGCAGACGTTCCTGCTGACGGTGCTGACATGGATCGTCCTGACCTGCTTCGCGTCGTTGCCGCTGATGTTCGGCCAGTCGCAGTTGACCCCGGCGGATGCGTTCTTCGAGACCATGTCGGGTCTGACCACGACCGGGGCCACGGTGATCACCGGGCTGGATTACATGCCCCCCGGCCTGCTGCTCTGGCGAGCGCTGCTGCACGGCATGGGCGGCGTCGGCATCATCGTCGTCGCGCTCGCGCTCCTGCCGATGCTGCGGGTCGGCGGCATGCAGCTGTTCCGGACCGAGTCGTCGGAAAAAGACAAGAAGCTGCTGCCGAGCACCGGCCAGCTCGCGGTCGCCATCACCAAGGTCTTCGCCATCCTCGTGGCCGTGTGCTGCCTTGCCTACCTGATGGGGGGCATGACGCTGCTCGATGCGGTGTGCCACGCGCTGTCGACGGTTGCGACGGGCGGATTTGCCAATTACGACGCCTCGATCGGCGCCTATGACAGCCTCTATCTCGAGAGCGTCGCCGTGGTATTCATGCTGCTCGGGGCGCTGCCCTTCACCGTCTATGTGCTACTGGCAAGCCGCCGGGTAACGCTGAAGACGCTCCCGTCGCTGTTCGACGATCAAATTCGCTGGTTCCTGATCTTCTGTGCCACCGTGGCGCTGGTCATGAGCGCCTGGCTGTTCTTCCAGGGGCACTTTTCGTTTGTCGATTCTCTCCGGCA
>CAMDTB010000067.1 GCA_945907245.1 Rhizobium sp. Q54 | reverse complement strand
CCCTTCTTCGAAATCTCCGCGACCGCCTGGTCGACCTCGTCCTTGTTGCGCGCGCAGATGCCCACATTCACGCCTTCCGACGCCAGCAGGTCAACAACCCGGCGACCAATGCCCTTCGTCGAACCCGTCACGATGGCATTCTTGCCCTTTAAACCCAGATCCATGATTCATCTCCCAACCAGATGTGAAAACTCGCTTCGACCCCCCAAGGGGCCACTGCCGCGCGCCGGGGTGGCGCATCGAGGTCCTGCAAACCGGGTACGGCATGGCCGCACCTGTCATGGAAAGCGCCCGGAAGGTCTCCCCTGCTCCGCGGGACGTAACGGCAGGTTCGGAGCCATAACATAGATTTTTGCCACCGAACAGGATAAGAGCGGGGCACGGAGAAGACAGCGGAACGGTAACCATGACACAGACCATCATCGTCGTCGGCGCGGGCCATGCCGGAGGCCAGGCCGTGGCCACTCTCAGGCAGAAGGGATTCGACGGCCGCATCATCATGATCGGCGACGAGCCTTACGTGCCGTACGAGCGCCCGCCCCTGTCGAAGGCGGTGCTGGCCGGGGAAATGGAGCTGGAGCGCACCTTCCTGAAGAAGGCGGCTTGGTATCCCGAGAAGCAGATCGACTTCCGCCCCAACACGCTGGTGACCTCGTTCGACCGCCGGGCGAAAACCGTCACCACGTCCCACGGCGAGAACCTGGCCTATGACAAGCTGCTGCTGGCGACGGGTACACGGGTACGCAAACTGCAGGCGCCTGGCGCCAAACTCGAGAACATCTTCTACCTGCGCGCCATCGACGACACCCTGGCGATACAGAAGCAGATGAAGCCGGGCGCGAAGGTGGTCATCGTCGGCGGCGGCTATATTGGACTGGAGGTCGCGGCCGTCGCGGTGAAGACAGGCTGCGAGGTCACCGTCCTCGAAGGCCTGGAACGGGTGATGAGCCGCGTCGTCGCGCCGGAAGTGTCGGAGTTCTACGACAAGGTCCATACCGACGCGGGCGTGGTGATCAAGACCGGCATGGCGGTCACCGGCTTCGAAGGACATGGCAAGGTCGAGCGCGTCCTGTGCGCCGACGATTCATCGTACCCGGCAGACCTGGTGGTGATCGGCGTCGGCGTGCTGCCAAACGTGGAACTGGCCGCCGAGGGCGACCTGGCCGTCGACAACGGCATCGTCGTCGACGAATACTGCCAGACCAGCGATGACAACATCTGGGCCGCCGGCGACTGCACCAACCATCCGAATTCACTGCTGGGCCGCCGGCTGCGGCTGGAATCCGTGCAGAACGCTGTCGATCAGGCGAAGACCGCGGCCAACGCCATGTGCGGCGAGCTGAAGGAATATGCCGAGATTCCTTGGTTCTGGTCGGACCAGTACGACCTGAAGCTGCAGATCGTCGGCCTGTCCGAGCCCGGCGACGAGGTGGTGATCCGCGGCAATCCCGCCGATCGCAAATTCTCGGCAATCTACCTGCGGCACGGCCAGTTCGTCGCGATCAACGCCATCAACATGATCAAGGATTTCATGGCGGCCAAGAAGCTGATCGCCGAGGGAAAGCATCTCGACCCGGTCAAGGCGGCCGAAGCCGAGGTGGCGCTGAAGGACATGTAGAGCAGAAACGGTTGCAATGCCGTCCGCCTTTGGCTAGGAAGCGGCGAAATTCAGCAGCAGAGTCACTCCGGGGACCAAACATGGCGAAAATCTTCATCACCAACCGCGAAGGCGAGCAGAGCGAGATTGAGGGCGAGATCGGCATCTCGGTGATGGAGAACCTGCGCGACAACGACTACGAGTTGGAAGCCATCTGCGGCGGCCAGTGCTCGTGCGCCACCTGCCACATCTATATCGACGAAAGCTGGATGGACAAGGTCGGCCCGCGCAACGACGAAGAGAACGAATTGCTCGAAGAGCTGGACTGCGTGCAGCCCGGCTCGCGCCTGAGCTGCCAGATCGAGTTCACCGAAGATCTGGACGGCCTGGCGCTGACCATCGCTCCGGACGAATGAGTCGCGCACTCAACGGATGACGAAAGCCCGGCCATCGTGCCGGGCTTTTTCTTGGCCGTGCTTCCACCGCCTAGAACGGAGCGGCCATGTAGACGCCGCCGCGGTATCTGTTCCTGTTTGAGTAGGAGTTGCTCGACGCGTCGAACGAGAAATTGACGGGGGGTTGAGACGCTTCGCGGCTGAGTGGATCAACGCCGTTGCCTGTCGGCGAAGGCGCGCCCGAGGCGGCCGCTGTCTGCCCGTTACCCGTGGCGGGACGGATGGCGAAGCTGGGCATTTCGTCGGTCCTGCACGCCGGACACGCGAGCGCGCGCTTTTTCGCGGGCAGCGAATCCTGGACCGCTTGCGGCTGCGCTTGCGCCAGGGGAGCCCCGACGGCCGTATCGGCCTCGGCCACGGCGTCGCCGGCCAGCGCCGGAGACGCAGACAACGCGATCAGGAGCAGGCAGGGCAGCATACGCATCGGGTTCCTCTCTTGGCACCTTGTTCAAGAGTTTAGGACGATCATCGCCCGAGTCCAATCCCCTCCGCTCTTGGCCGCGCTTTCCGTGTGGCATAGGGTTGACGCAACAAGGGGAGAGACATGACGAACCGCAAGAGTACCGTGGTATTTCAGAACGCGTTCATCGTGAACGACATCGAGGCGGCTGTCGCCCGATGGGTTCGCACCATGGGTGTCGGCCCATGGGTCATGCTGGAGAACATCAGCATGGCCAACGCCGTCTACAAGGGCAAGCCGACCACCATGAAGCTGCACGCGGCGCTCGCCGCATCGGGCGGCATCCAGATGGAGCTGATCCAGCCGCTGCACGACCATCCATCGGTCTACCGCGACTACTTTCCCAGCGGGAAGGAAGGCTTCCACCATATCGGCGTGCTGACCGACGACGTGCAGCGCGACGTGGAGATGTACCGGGCGCTGGGCCATGAGGTGATCGCCTCGGGCGGCAACCCGGACAGCACCCACATCGCCTATGTCGACACCTGGAATACCGGCCATTGCATCGTCGAGTTGATCCACGCCGACGACGCCTACCTCAAGATGAGCCGCATGCTGGAAGATGCCGCCCGTACCTGGGACGGCAAGACAATGACCGTGCCGAGAGGCTGAAAGGAACTCCAATGAAACAGCACCAGAATCTCGTCATCACCCAGAACGCCTGGGTGGTTCGCGACCTCGACGAAGCCATCGCCAAATTTACCTGGACCATGAAGATTGGCCCGTGGTTCATGATCCCGAAGATCGGGCTGAACAACGTCACGTACCGCGGCAAGCCGGCCGAACTGGACATCTCGGTGGCCGTCGCCTTCGCCGGCCATGTGCAGCTCGAGCTGATCGAGCAGCACGATGACGGCCCGTCCGCGTACCGGGACGCGGTGCCGAAAGGCCAGGAGGGCTACCACCACATCTGCTTCTATCCGGACGACTACGACGCCGAACTGGCCCGCTACACCTCCATGGGCTACGAGGTCTCGACCAGCGGCCAGGTGACGTCGGCCAACAACCGGCGGTTCTGCTACATCGACACCCGCAAGGACCTCGGTTGCATGGTCGAGCTGGTCGATGCTCCCGAGGGTGGCAGCGTCGTCTGGGCCGCCCTGCGCGAGGCGACGGACACCTGGGACGGCAAGACCGACCCGATCAGGACCATGAGACTGTAAGGCGACGCCCTATGGCGAGATGATGGTGCAGTTGTCGATCAGCATCTCGGCGCCGTTGATGAACTTGGACTCGTCGGACGCGAGGAACAGCACGGTGTTGGCCACGTCCTCCGGCTCGCCGAGACCGGGACCGGGCGGACCGGCAATGGCCGGATCGGCGCCCTTCGGTGTGGTGCCGCCCTCGGCCGCCGCCTTCTTGATCATCTCGGTGGCGATGCCGCCGGGATGGATCGAGTTGACGCGGATCCTGTAGCCCGACTGCTGGCAGTGCACCGCCGCCGACTTGGTCATGGAGCGCACCGCGCCCTTGGCCGCCGAATAGGCGAAGAACGGCGGAAAGCCAAGGAAGGCCGCCGTCGACGACACGTTGATGATCGAGTTCAGGTCGGCGTTCTGCTTCATCAGGCCGATGCCGTATTTCAGGCCGAAGAACACGCCGTCGGTCATGATCGAGTGCACGCGCCGCCATTCCTCGGTGGTGGTGCTCTCGACCGTCTTGACCACGACGATGCCGGCGTTGTTGACCAGCACGTTCAGCTTGCCGAAGTGGTCGGCCGTCTGCTTCAGCACCTGCTGCCAGCCGTCCTCGTCGGTCACGTCCTGGCGGATGAAGATGGCGCCGTTGCCGGCCAGCTGCGCCGTCTCCTCGCCGCCCGCCACATTGACGTCGGTGACGACGACCTTGCCGCCCTCCTCCGCCAGCCGGATCGCGTCCGCCCTGCCCAGCCCGGCGCCGCCGCCGGTCACCAGGCACACCTTGCCCTCTATGCGTCCCATATAAGCCTCCCCGCCTCGCTAAACGTCAGATACCGCGCACCATCATGTGCATGCCGTCGGAATTGTCTTCCCGCAGTTTCTTGTAAGGGGCGTATTCGGGTCCGAACCAGAATTTCCTGAAGGCATCCTCGGACGGGTAGCGCAAGGCGATGAACGTCTTGTGCGGCCAGCTGCCGTCGAGCTGGTCGAAGTTGATGCCCGCGGCGCAGGCCTGCACGCCGAACCGGGCGCTGATCGGTGGCACTTCCACGTAGTAGGGCTTCATCGCCTCGGCATCCCGCGTGTCGCCGCCGCCGATCATGAAGACGGCGCCGCTTCCCGTGGCCGGCAGCGGATCGTCGGTGAATGCTTCCGCCAGGATGCAGTCCTGGTCGCTGGCCGCCTCGCGGACTTCCTTCATTGGCTTGTACTCGGGCGAATTCCAGAAGGTCCGCGCCTGCTCCAGCGACGGAAAGCCGAGCAGCACCATCCGCTCACGCTTGTACTGGCCGTCGAGCACCTCGGCATTGTTGTCGATGGCCAGGATCTGGCCGCCATAGGAGGCAAGAATCGGCGGCGCGCCCTCGACATACTTCGCCATGCCGGCCTCGTCCTTGATGTCGATGCCGATGAACATGTACGCAACTCTGGTCATTTCATTTCCCCATTTTTTGTCAACGAACACCGTGCATGAGCTTCTTCAGCAGCGGCGAGATCAGCAGCAGGAAGACGGCGCATGCGATAGCGGTCCAGCCCACCGAATTGAACATGCTGCCATAGACCGGCAGCGCCTGTACCACGTCGACTTCCTTGCCGGGCATGTGGTCGATGCTGGCCGTCATGGCGATGAGGCCCGCGCCGTAGTTGGCGAAGGCATTGGACAGGAACCAGACGCCCATCATCAGGCCCGAGATGCGGGCAAGCGACAGCTTGGTCACCGCCGACAGTCCCACGGGCGAGATGCACAGCTCGCCGGTCGAGTGCAGCAGGATGCCCAGCGCCAGCCAGCCCAGCCACACCTTCTCGCCCGGTTCGGCGAGCTGGATGCCGAGCACGAACACCAGGAAGCCGAGGCCGATCTGGAACAGGCCGAGGGCGAACTTCACCGGAATGCCCGGCTCCCACCCTTTGCGGTCGAGCATCGTCCAGATCGCCGCGACCACCGGCGCGAAGGCGATGATGCAGACCGGATTGATGGACTGGATCTGGCCGGCGGCCATGTCCAGCCCGAAAAACTTCAATTCGATGCCGCGCTCGGCGAACAGCGCCATGGACGTGCCTGTCTGCTCGAAGAACGCCCAGAACAGCGCATGGAACGGCATCAGCAGCAGGATCGCGAACACCCGGTTGCGGGCCACGGGCTCCAGCTTCAGCGTGGCGTAGACGATGACCGCGAGGATGGCGAGGCCGCCGGCGAGCCCGAGCGCGCCGCCGACGACGGCGCTGTTCTGCATCAGCAGCCATACCGGGAACACCAGCAGCACGCAGCCGGCAATCACCGTGTGATTGACCGTCAGTCCGGCGAATACGGGCCGGCTCAGCGCCTCGGGATCCGGCGCATCGCCGTAGCCCTCAAGCCATTTCCGGCCAGCGACGAAGATGATGATGCCGATCACCATGCCGATGCCCGCCAGGCCGAAACCATAGGACCAACCATAGAGTTGGGCCACCTTGGCGCAGGTCAGCGTGGCGATGAAGGCGCCGATATTGATGCCCATGTAGAACAGGGTGAAGCCGCCGTCACGCCGCCGGTCGCCTTCCGCGTAGAGCGATCCGACGATGGCCGAGATGTTGGCTTTGAGCAAGCCGGTGCCGGTCACGATCAGCGCCAGCGAGAAATACAGGATCTGCAGCGCCGTTCCGTCGCGCGTGACCTGTCCGGCGGCGTCGATGGTTGCCTGCGCACCTTCGAGCGCCATACCCGCATGACCGCAGGCGATGAGGATGCCCCCGATCAGCACCGCGCGCCGGAAGCCCAGCCACCGGTCAGCGACGAACCCGCCGATGATCGGCGAGATGTAGATCATCGAGATGTAGGCGGAATAGATGCCGTAGGCGGGCGTGTCGGAGAACAGGAAGTGCTGCGTCAGGTAGAAGATCAGCATGGAGCGCATGCCGTAATAGCTGAAACGCTCCCACATCTCGGTGAGGAACAGGATCACGAGGCCACGCGGATGCCCAAGGAACGTCGCGCCCGTGCTCGCCTGTGTCATGCCTGTCCTTTCCTCGTCCGCCCGTCACTATAGAGAAACCGGAGGACCGCAAAAGGGCCTTATCATTCCGCCGCGCCTGGCAGGATCGGTTTCAGCCGATCCAGCTGTTTTCGTCGCGGCTTTCGCGCAGCAAGGCGTTTCCGCCTTGCTTGAAAGCACTCTATAGTCGCCGCGAACAGAGGGAGATTCCGATGACCGATATCCACAAACCCGTCGACGCCACCCTGACGCTGGAGAACCGCGTCGCCGTCTTCACCCTGAACCGCCACGACGTGCGCAACGCACTGACCGGCAACAACCTGATCCAGGACATCGTCGACACCTGCAAATGGGTGAATGCGACGCCCGAGGTTTCGGTTCTGATCATCACCGGCGACGGCTCGGCGTTCTCTGCCGGCGGCAACGTCAAGGCCATGAAGGCCCAGGGCAGCCAGAGCGTTGGCTACGTGGCGCAGACCTACCGCGACGGCATCCAGCGCATCCCGCAGGCGATCCAGTCGCTGGAAGTGCCGGTGATCGCCGCTGTCAACGGCCCGGCGATCGGCGCCGGCTGCGACCTCAGCCTGATGTGCGACATCCGCCTTGCCTCCACCGAGGCCATCTTCGGCGAGACCTTCGTGAACCTGGGCCTGATCTCCGGCGATGGCGGCGCGTGGTTCCTGCCGAAGATCGTCGGCTACCAGCGCGCGGTGGAACTGACCTTCTCCGGCCGGCTGGTGAAGGCCGACGAGGCGCTGAAGCTGGGCATGGTGCTCGAGGTCGTCGAGCCCGACCAGCTGATGCCCCGGGCGCTGGAGATGGCGGGCGTGTTCGCGTCGAAGCCGCCGATCACCACCCGCTACACCAAGCGGCTGATGAAGCTGGCCGAGCGCGAGCAGTTGAAGGACTTCCTCGACCAGTGCGCGTTCTTCCAGGGCGTCTGCCACCAGACCGCCGATCACCAGGAAGCCGTCGACGCGTTCATCGAGAAGCGTTCCGCGAATTTCGCGGGACGCTGAGCGCTCGTCGCCTGAATTCGAGCGTCGAAGATTCTCCACCCGTTTGATTGAAGTACACGAGCAGAGTTCCACATACTGTTGAAAGAACACGTGTTTTCCCAAAACGCGTGATTCATGAAACCGTAACAGGAAGGGTGCTCGATGAGACGCGTTCTCGCGCTTCTCGCGTTACTTCAATCCGTGGTTCCGGCCGTTGCGATGGCGCAGCCAGCCCCGCTTCCCGAGGCTGTCGTCAAGATGCTGCGTATGGCGGCCGCCCGCGATCTGCAGGAGCAGACGTCGCGCTATCTGGACGCCGCCGTGTCGATCGCCGCCGACTCCTATCCTGAATCGCGCGGCGCCATCCAGGCCGAGGCGGGCCGGCTCGCGCCCGCCCACGCGCCGCGCCTGGCAGCGATCATCTCCGGCGAAGTCAAGCCAGGCGGCGCACCGGCCAAAAAGCAGCTGTCCGCCGACGAGAAATCCGTTCCGCCCGCCAGCAAGGCGGCGGAAAAGGCAGCGCCGCCCAAGCCGAAAGGCTTCCTGCCCACCGACCACTGGAAAGGCGGCATCGAACTGGGCGCCGCCATGGGCAGCGGCAACGTCTCCAGCCAGTCGGTCGCCACCGCGGTCAACATGCTCAACGACCGCAAGGACTGGCGCCACAAGGTCGGCGCAAGCTTCGGGATGATCCGCACCGACGGCGTCACCACCAGGGAAGCCGCGACCGCCAACTACCAGCTCGACTACAAGTGGACGCCGCGGCTCTACAATTACGGCCTGTTCGACTACAGCCGCGACCGCTTCGGCACGTTCCGCGAGCGCTACCTGGAGACAATCGGCGTCGGCTACCGGGTATTGCAGGGCGAGACCTATTCCCTCGACGTCGAGGGCGGCGCGGCGCTGCGCCAGAGCACGCCCGCCCTGACCATGGTTCGCGAAGACGAATATGGCGGCCGCGTCAACACGGTGTTCAACTGGAACATCTCCGAGAACTTCGCCATCAACAACACGGGATCGGCCTTCGTGACCGACGCGCGGACCTCGCTCGAAAACACGGTGGCGATGAAGACCAAGATCACCGATCGGATTTCCGGCAAGCTGTCGTTCAATCTCAAGCACGACACCGACGTGCCGTTCGACACGGTCAGGACGTCCACCGAGACCAAGGCGACGCTGCTCTACAGCTTCTAGACGTAGCGGCGCTCGAAGCGGCGGCCCAGGCCCGTCAACAATTCATAGGATATCAGGCCGGCGGCTACAGCGGCATCGTCCAGGCTCCAGTCCGGACCGATCAGGTCAATCATGGCGCCCGGCGTTGTACTTGCCGGCGGCACGTCCGTCACGTCGAGCGCGATAAGATCCATGGACACGCGGCCCGCGAACGGCACCGCCGTCCCGCCGACCGACGCCATGCCTCGTCCGCTTGCCGGCGTCGGCCAGCCATCGGCATAGCCGGCGGCGATCACCGCCAGCCGCGTCTGCCGCGTCGCGATGACGGTCGCGTCGTAACCGACGGTGTCGCCGGGTTCCACCTGCCGCTCCTGCAGGATGCGGGCGCTCAGGCGCACCACCGGCTTCATCGGGTTGGGCCAGCCCTCGACCGGGTTGCCGCCATAGAGGGCGATGCCGACACGCGCGAGGTCGAAGCAGTAGTCCTCGCCCAGCAGCACGCCGGCGGAATTGGCGAGGCTCGCCTGCGCGGCGGGAAACAGCGCCCGGACCCGCCGGAAGCGCTGCAACTGCCGCGCATTCAGCGGATGCTGTTGCAGGCGGGCGCAGGCGAGATGGCTCATGATCACGGAAACGCGAAAATTGTCCGGCAGCGACGCGGCCAGTTTACCGGCTTCGGCCATGGTCATGCCGAGCCGGTTCATGCCGGTGTCCACATGGATCATGGCTGCGCCGCGCTCGCCGGCGCGACCGCATCCCGCGTCCCAGCGGCGGACCTGCTCCGAATCGTTGAGCACAGGCGTGAGCCTGGTTTCCCGGACGACGTCCTCGTCTCCCGCCATCAATCCGTTGAGCACGGCGATCTCGGCCTGGGGCAGCATGCGCCGGAGCGCGATACCCTCGTCCACCGTCGCGACGAAGAACCGCTTGCAGCCGGCGTCCCACAGCGCCTTCCCGACCCTGCCCGCGCCGAGCCCGTAGGCGTCCGCCTTGACCGCCGCGGCAACCTCGGCGCCGTAAGCTTGCGCCCGCATCAGCCGGTAGTTGTCCGCCAGCGCCGCGAGATCGACCTCGATCACGCCGGTGGGCGGCGCAGCCGGGATATTCTGGGGATAGGAAAACGCCATGTCCGACAGGTAGCGTGCGGCTCTTCGTTGCACAATAGTTCGCTGCGGCGCACACGCGCTATTCCCTGGCACAGGCCGAGACAATAGAGTTGCGGAGAACCGCGAATCGCCTAATGTGGCGGCCGAACCGGGCGGTAACACCGCCCGCACGGAATCAGCGAAAGGGATGCACATGAAACTGGGAATTCTTCTGGGCTACTCCGGTGGCCGCATGGACCTCGGCATCGAGACCGTGAAGCTGGCCGAGGATCTTGGCTATGACAGTGCCTGGACCGCCGAAGCCTATGGCTCGGACGCGGTGACGCCGGCCGCATGGGTGCTGGCGCAGACCAAGAAGATCAAGGTCGGTACCTCGATCATGCAGATCCCGGCCCGCACGCCAGCCTGCGCCGCCATGACCGCCATGACCTTGCAGGAGCTGTCGGGCGGCCGCTTCATCCTCGGCCTGGGCCCGTCAGGCCCGCAGGTGGCCGAAGGCTGGCACGGCGTGCCCTATGGCAAGCCCATGGTGAAGGTGAAGGAATATGTCGAGATCGTCCGCCAGATCCTGAAGCGCGAGGGACCGCTGGAGTTCAAGGGCGAGGAATACCGCATTCCCTATGACGGCCCCGGCACGACGGGGCTGGGCAAGCCGCTGAAGAGCATCCTCCACGGCGACCCGAACATGCCGATCTACACCGCCGCGATCACGCCCGCCGGCATCCGCGCCTCGGCCGAGGTGGCGGACGGCTTCTTCCCGATCTGGATGAACCCGGAACGCTTCGACGTCTTCGAGGAAGACATCAATAAAGGCTTCGCCAAGGCCGGCAACAGCAAGACGCTGGCCGATTTCGACGTCGCGCCCTTCGTCAACGTGGTGATGGGCGACGACATCGACGAGTGCCGCAACAAGGTGCGTCCCGGCATGGCGCTGTATATCGGGGGCATGGGCGCCCGGTCGAAGAACTTCTACAATGACTACGCCAAGCGTCTCGGCTTCGTCGACGAGGCGGTGAAGATCCAGGACCTGTTCCTGTCCGGCCAGAAGGCCGAGGCCGCCGCCGCCATTCCCGACGCGATGGTCGACGCCGTCGCGCTGTGCGGTCCCAAGGAGCGGATCAAGGAGCGCCTCGCGCCGTGGAAGGAAGCGGTCAAGAAGAAGCACGTCGGCTCCATGCTGATCGGCCGCACCTCGCCCGAGGCGCTGAAGGTCATCGCCGAGACGATGCTATAAGCATCACCAGGTCCCGAAACGAAGACGGCGCGCCCGGAAGGGCGCGCCGCTTTTCATTGAGCGGGATACTCAGGCCGCGAGCGGCTTGACCACGGGCGTGCCCGAGGACCAGTCGATGCGGCGGACCGGGTCGGTCTTGCCGTCCCAGGTGTCGGCGCCTTCCTTGATGATCGCGAACATCTTCTCGATAAGCTCGCTCCGGAACATGAGCTGCATCATCACGCCCGGCTGGTCGACGGAATCGATATAGGCATGCTGGTCGCCATAGGTCTGGCGCACCTGGAAGTTCATGCCCTTGCTTTTCAGCTCATCCAGTTTGTCCTGGATCGTGCCGTCGCAGAACACCGCCAGGTGCTGCAGGCCACCCTCCGGATGATCCTTCAGGTACTCGCCATAGATGCTCGGCACCGGACCGATCGGCTCGATGACTTCGATCTGCTGGTCGCCGGAATAGGCAAAACCAGCCTTCAGCTCCAGCTTCACCGGGTTCCCGTCCACTTCGCCGGGGAACTCCTTGAGATGCTCCATGTAAAAAGGCCCGATGCCGCGGGCGAGCCAGTGCTTCATCGCCGCGTCGATATCGGGCACCACATAGCCCTGCTGCAGGACCGCGCCGAATACGTTGCTCATGACATGTCTCCCAGTTTCAGAGTTGCCGGATCGTAGACCCTTTGAACGGCCCATGGCAACGGCCGGCGGCCCAACAGAGGCGTTGCATTCCTGCGGCGAGAGCTTATCTTCTGGCGATCTTGGCCAAGAGCCTCGAACCCTGCGTGGATCCTGCCCCTTTAGGCCCTTTAGCTTCCGTCCTTTTCGCCCGAGAGCAGTTGCCTGAATGACCCACCGTTCCGCCCTTCAAGCCGTCGCTTGCATCCTGGCCATCGCCATGGCTGCCATGGTCCCTCTCGACGGCGCGAGCGCCCAGGTGAAGCCGAAGGCCAAGAAGGAAGCGCCTCTGCCGCTTCAGCAGCAGTCCCAGTGCACTTGGCCGGGCCAGCGTATCATCCATTCGCTGCTGCGTGATGACACCGTCGCGGCCAAGGACCATCTGGGGTTCTACGAAAAGTTCGGCTGCCCGGTCGACCACGTGGTGAAGGCGTTCGCCTGCGCGGTAGATGCGCCGGCCGGCGCGAACCGGCCGCGCGCCGAGATCCTGGTGACCAATTGCTGGGAAACCCTGTCGCCGACCCGCGCGACCGAGGAAGACGCGGACGCCACCGCGAAGCCCGGACGCACGCAGGCCAAGTAGGTGGCGACCAGCCCTGCCCTTGCCTTCTTTCCTTGATCCCATGACCCGGCAGGTACAGCATCTGTTTGGCTTCAACCCGTCCGGACCCGGCTGTGCCGCGCCATAGGTTTCCTCACTGATGCGCAACATCTTCCTGGCCATCGTGATCGGCGCCCTGCTCCAGGCCTGGGCGTGGTTCGAATCCTACGACAAGTCAGACCCGCCCGAAGTCACCAACCGGGTGCAGTCGGTCTCCCTCGACGTCGGCGGCCCGAAAGCGGCCACGAGCCCGATCACCCAATCGGAACTCGACCGGGTGGCCGGAATGCTCGACCGGGTCAAGACCGTGTCCTCAACCGTCCGGCTCTATGCCTCGACCGGTCTGGCGGCGGAAGTGCCGCGCCTGGCCAACGAACGCGACATCTCCGTCGTACTCGGCATCTGGCTCGGCCGGGACGAGGAGAACAACCGCAAGGAAATCGAGTCCGCGCTCTACCTGGCGAACCGCTATCCCAACATCCGCGCCATCGTGGTCGGCAACGAGACGATCCTTCGCAACGAATGGGGCACGACGGCCGAGGACAAGGAGCCCTCGGTCACCGAATTGATCAAATACCTCCGCGAGCTTCGCCGGCGCAGCCGCGTACCGGTGACCACCGGCGAAACCTGGGACATCTGGGTCGCCCATCCGGAAATCGTTCGCGAAGTCGACTTCATCTCGGCGCACATCCTGCCCTACTGGGAGTTCATCCCGGCGGACAATGCGGTCGAGTTCACCATGGAGAAGTACGACCGCCTGAAGCGGACCTTCCCCGGCAAGCGCATCGTCATCATGGAGTTCGGCTGGCCCAGCCAGGGCTACAACCGGAAGCGTTCCGTGCCCACGGCCATGAACCAGGCCGAGCTGATCCGCGAATTCCTGATCGAGGCCGACAAGCGCGACGCCGAATACAACCTGATGGAAGCCTACGACCAGCCCTGGAAGACCAATGAAGGCACGGTCGGTCCCTATTGGGGATTATTCGATGCTTCAGGCAATGCCAAGTTCCTGCTGCAGGGCGAGGTGAAGGATCAGAACCACGGTCGGACTGCCGCCATCGGCATGATCCTGGGCGCGCTGCTGACCGCCATCGCCATCGGCCGGCGCCGCACCGCGTTCGGACACGCGCTGGCTGTGTCGCTATCCGCCCAGGCGCTGGGCGCCGGCATGGCGCTGGCGCTGGTCTATCCGTTCGACAATTACCTGAACACGGGCTCGACCATCGCGTGGGTGATCGGCTTCATCCTGATGTTCCCGCTGACCGCGATGACCTTGCTCAAGATCGACGAGGTAGCCGAGGTGACGGTCGGCAACCGGCCGATCAGGCTGTTGCCGCACCACATCAAACCACCGGCGAGCTTCCATTATCCCAAGGTGTCGATCCAGGTTCCGGCCTACCGCGAGAACCCGGCCATGCTCAACGAGACGCTGAGCAGCCTGGCCCGGCTGGATTACCCCGACTATGAAGTCATGGTGATCATCAACAACACGCCCGATGAGGCCCATTGGGGGCCGGTCGAGAAACACGTCAAGACGTTGGGCCCGCGCTTCAAGTTCCTCAACCTGCAGGACGTGAAGGGCTTCAAGGCCGGCGCATTGACGCTGGCCATGGAGGAGGTGTCGCCCGATGCCACCATCCTGGCGCTGATCGACGCCGACTACGTGGTGGACAAGGACTGGCTGAAGGATCTTGTGCCCGCCTTCGCCGACCCGAAGATCGCCTTCGTGCAGGCGCCGCAGGATCACCGCGACGGCCCGGAATCGGCGTTCAAGACCGCCATCAACAGCGAGTATGCCGGCTTCTTCGACATCGGCATGGTGCAGCGGAACGAGCGCAACGCGCTGATCGCCCACGGCACCATGCTGCTGATCCGCCGCTCGTCCTTCGACGAGGTCGGCGGCTGGTCGACGGCCACGATCACCGAGGATACCGAGCTGGGCCTGCGCCTGCTCGAGGCCGGCTACGAGGGCACCTACACGGCTCGCCGCTATGGCTGGGGCCTGCTGCCCGACACATTCGAGGCATTCAAGACCCAGCGTCACCGCTGGGCCTACGGCGCCATGCAGATCATCCGCAAGCATGCGCCGTTCATGAAGCCATCGGCGCCTGGGCTGAACTACCGGCAGAAGAGCCAGTTCATTGCCGGCTGGAGCTACTGGATCTCGGACGCGTTCGGTGTGCTGACCGCGTTCCTGAACCTGTTCTGGGTCCCCATGATCATCTGGTTCGAGCTGATGATCCCCATGCTGCCGTTCACTGTGCCGATCCTGGTGGCGTTCGGAGTCAACCTGCTCCATTGCGGCATGCTCTACATCACCCGGGTGAAGATTCCGCCGCACCGGATCCTGGGCGCGGCGGCGGCCGCCATGGCGCTGCAATTCACCGTGGCGCACGCCGTAGGCCGCGGCCTGATCAACGACGCGCTGCCGTTCAAGGTTACCGCCAAGGGCGGCGGCGGCAAGAAGGGCAAGGGGCCGAGCCCGGTTCGCGTCGAATCCATTGTCGGCGTGCTGCTGCTGGTGGGCGCGGCCAGCCTGTTCTACATAAATCGCCACGAACAGGCGACCGAGCTGTACGTCTTCGGCGCCACATTGCTTGTCCAGAGCCTGCCTTTCCTTGCCGCGCCGCTGCTCTACGGCCTCGAGCGGGCGCACGCCTACTCGAAGGGCAACCCGGACGACGACGACGCCCAGCCGATCGAGCCGGCCGCGCCGGTGCCCGAGGCAAAGGCGGCGTAACACCTTCCTTAGCGCGGAAGGTTCGGCTAAACCCTTCCGGTCCGCCCCTTACGCTGACAGGCCACATCAATGCACCGCATCGCCGCCCTTCCCGCGCTCCTGATCGCCGCAGCCATTTCCTGGTTCCTGTGGAGCTATCTGGGCAGGCCCATCGACATCGTCGACGTGCCGCGCGGCCATCTGCAGTGCCTGTCCTATTCGCCGGCGAGCGAGGAGCATTCCCCGCTCAACGCCAAGGACGGCCTGTTCCACGTTCCCGACGGCATGGTCGAGCGTGACCTGAAAATCCTGTCCAACTACACCGACTGCATCCGCACCTACTCCATGCTGGGAGATCAGGGCAAAGCCATGAAGGCCGCGCACGAAGCCGGCATCAAGGTCATGGTCGGCATCTGGATTGGCGCCGACGACGCGCGCAACGAGGCAGAGATCAGCGAGGCGCTGCGGCTCGCCAACATGTACCCCGAGAACGTCCGTTCCATCGTCGTCGGCAACGAGGTCATGCTGCGCCGCGAGATGACGCCGGAGCGGCTGGCCGGCATCATCCGGTCGGTGAAGGCACGCACGACCTTTCCCGTGACCTATGCCGACATCTATGAGTTCTGGCGGCGCAATCCGATCCTGGCCGACGCCGTCGACCTGGTCACGGTCCATGTGCTGCCCTATTGGGACGATCCTCATCCGGTGAGCATCGATCAGGTGCAGGCACATTCGCGCCGCATCATCGAGGACACCCAGAAGCTGTTCCCCGGCAAGACCATCCAGATCGGCGAGATC
>CAMDTB010000066.1 GCA_945907245.1 Rhizobium sp. Q54 | reverse complement strand
GGCGCTGACCCGCGCCTCGGGCTATGCGGTCGCGGGACTCCTGCACCTGCCGGTCTATCGCAAGGCCGAGCGCCGCGCGGTCGAGAAGGCGCGCTACTGGCTGGACAAGATGGGGCTGACCGCCGCAGCCGACCAGCCGGCGGGCAGCCTGTCCTACGGCTCCCAGCGGCGGCTCGAGATCGCGCGCGCCATGTGCGCCGGCCCGGTCCTGCTGTGCCTCGACGAACCGGCCGCCGGCCTTAACACCCGCGAGACCGACGCGCTCAGCGACCTGCTCAGGGACATCCGCCGGGAGCACGGCCTGTCGATCCTGCTGATCGAGCACGACATGGCGCTGGTGATGGAAATCTCCGACCATGTGGTGGTGCTCGACCACGGCGCCTGCATCTGCCACGGCCCGCCGGAAAAGGTGCGGTCCGACCCGGCGGTGATCAGCGCCTATCTGGGCACGCCCGAGGACGAGGCCATCGCCCTCACCAGGAGGAACGGCTGATGCTGGCGGTCGAGGGCCTGTTCGCCGGCTACGGGCGCATCGAGGCGCTGCGGGGCATCGACCTCGAGGTCAGGGCCGGCGAGATCATGTCGCTCGTTGGCGCCAACGGCGCCGGCAAGACCACGCTGCTGATGACGATCAGCGGCGCGCCGCTGCGCACCGCCGGCCGGGTTGTGTTCGACGGCGAGGACATCACCGGCCTGCCGATGTTCGAGATCGTCCGGCGCGGACTGTGCCACGTGCCCGAGGGACGGCGCATCTTTCCGCGCATGACCGTGCTGGAGAACCTGCGCATGGGCGGCTATGCGGCCGATCCGAGGAACTTCCCGTCCGACCTGGAGAAGGTTCTCACCCTGTTTCCCCAGCTGAAGCAGCGCCTCGGCCAGCGCGGCGGCACCCTGTCGGGCGGCGAGCAGCAGATGCTGGCCATCGGCCGGGCGCTGATCGGCCGGCCGCGCATGCTGCTGCTCGACGAGCCGTCGCTGGGTCTGGCGCCGCTGATGGCGCTGCAGCTGTTCCAGGCCATCCTCGCCATCAACCGCGACGAGAAGCTGACCGTTCTGCTGATCGAGCAGAACGCCTACCAGGCGCTGAAGCTGGCCGACCGTGCCTGCATCATGGTGAACGGCGCGATCACCCTGCGCGGCACCGGCGCCGAGCTGCTGGCCGATCCGGCGGTGCAGGCCGCCTATCTGGAAGGCGCCGCGTGATGCCACAGGATGCGCTCGATCCCGCCGTCCTGCCTGATCCGGGCCTGTTCGGCACCTCGCCGGCGGTGACGATCTTCCTGACCGTCATCTTCATGGGCGGCTGCGCGCTGATGACCGGGCGCGGCCTCGCCAACACCTGGCGACCGGCCTGGCAGGTGGTTCCCTACGCGCTGCTGCTGGGCCTCGCCGACCGGTTCCTGATCTACGCCCTGTTCGACGGCGAGCTGCTGTCGGCCGGCGGCTTCGTCGCCCATACCCTGATCCTGCTGGTCATCGCGCTGGCGTCGCACCAGGCGACCAGGGCCGGCCGCATGGTCAGCCAGTACCCGTGGATGTACGAGCGGGTGCTGTTCTTCGGCTGGCGGCGCAAAGCATAGTGGCGCCGGCCCCACATTCCTTGAACTCTGAGTCGCGTGGGGTATGCTCTGCGCGGGTTTCCATCAGTGTCCAATCAGGCGGGTCGCTTTCATGAACCGGTTCAAGACGATTCTCCTCGCCGTTACCGCGGCCGGCGTTCTGTGCGGCGGCAGCGCCTGGGCCGATATCCAGATCGGCGTCGCCGGCCCGATGACCGGCTCGGAAGCCTCGATCGGCGAGCAGATGCGCAAGGGCGCCGAAAGGGCCGTGGCCGACATCAACGCCAAGGGCGGCGTGCTGGGCCAGAAGATCAAGCTGACCATCGGCGACGACCGGTGCGACCCCAAGGAGGCGGTGAGCGTGGCCAACAATTTCGCCGACGAGGGCGTGGTGTTCGTGGCCGGCCACTACTGCTCCAGCGCCTCGATCCCGGCCTCGGACGTCTACGCCGATTCTGGCATCGTCCAGATCACCCCGGCCTCGACCAATCCCACCTTCACCGAACGCGGCCTGAAGAACGTGTTTCGCGTCTGCGGCCGCGATGACGCCCAGGGCCCGACCGCCGCCGGCTACGTGGCGAAGAACTTTCCCGGCAAGCGGGTCGCCGTGGTCAACGACAAGTCGACCTATGGCAAGGGTCTTGCCGACCAGTTCGAGGCCTCGGCGAAGAAGCAGGGCGTCGCCATCGTCATGAACGAGGCGATCACCGCCGGCGAGAAGGACTACAACGCCCTCGTCACCAAGCTGAAGCAGGCCAGGGCCGACTACGTGTTCTTCGGCGGCTACAAGACCGAGGCCGGCCTGATCGTGCGCCAGATGCGCGGCGCCGGCCTGACCACCGTCCTGATCGGTGGCGACGCGCTGGTCACCGAGGAGTTCTGGTCGATCACCGGCCCTGCCGGCGCCGGCACGCTGATGACCTTCGGCCCGGATCCGCGCCTCGACCCGGCCAACGCCGCGCTGGTCAAGGCGTTCCGCGACGCCAAGTACGAGCCCGAGGCCTATACGCTCTACACCTACGCCTCGATCCAGGTCTGGGCGCAGGCGGCGGCCGTCGCCAAGTCGACCGACGTCAGAAAGGTCTCCGACGCCTTGCGCAAGGGTCAGTTCAAGACCGTGCTGGGCACCATCGACTTCAACGACAAGGGCGACAATTCGGCGCCCGGCTACGTGTTCTACGTCTGGAAGGACGGCAAATACGTCTACGCCAAATAGGCGCCGTCGATGCAGAACCCTGAAGAGCTGGACGATGCCGACCGACGCAGGCCACTGAGGCGCCTGTACGCATGGACCATCCGGAACGCGCAGGGCCGGCATGCCTGGCTCAGCCTTGGAGGCGTCTCCTTCGCCGAAAGCTCGTTCTTTCCGATCCCGCCCGACGTCATGCTTATCCCCATGGCGCTGGCCGACAGGAAGCGCGCGCTCCTGCTCGCGGCATGGTGTACCCTCGCGTCGGTTCTCGGTGGGGCGTTTGGCTACATGATCGGCGCCTTCCTGTTCGAATCCGTGGGCTCGTGGCTCATCAATCTCTATGGCTATCAGGACAAGGTCGGCGATTTCCGCGCCCTCTATGCCGAGTGGGGCATTTGGATCGTTCTCATCGCAGCGGTGACGCCGATCCCCTACAAGCTGATCACCATCGCGTCGGGGTTCGCCCTGTACAACTTCCCACTGTTCATGCTGTGCTCGCTCATCGGCCGCGGTGCCCGGTTCTTCGCGGTAGCGGGCCTCATCTATCTCTTCGGCGACCCGATCAGGACGTTCATCGAAAAGCACCTGGAATGGCTGAGCATCGGACTTTTCGTTCTAATCGTCCTTGGCTTCGGCCTCATCCGATACGTCGCGTGACGCCATGAAAGCCGCCGCCGACAAGCTGGTCTGGGTCCTCGTCGCGCTGCTGGGCGCGGGCGCGCTGGGCATCGTGGCGCTCAGCCGCGGCGAGCACGTCAACGCCATGTGGCTGGTGATCGCCGCCGCCTGCGTCTACCTGATCGCCTACCGCTTCTACGGCCTGTTCATCGCCACCAAGGTGCTGCGTCTCGACCGCAACCGGCACACGCCGGCGGTGCTGCACAACGACGCGCTCGATTACGTGCCGGTCAACAAATACGTGCTGTTCGGCCACCACTTCGCCGCCATCGCCGGCGCCGGGCCGCTGGTCGGGCCGGTGCTCGCGGCGCAGATGGGCTATTTGCCCGGCATGCTGTGGATCCTGGCCGGCGTGGTGTTCGCCGGCGCGGTGCAGGACTTCGTGGTGCTGTTCCTGTCGGTGCGCCGCGACGGCAGGTCGCTGGGCGACATGATCAAGTCCGAGGTGGGCACGATTCCCGGCATCATCGCCATGTTCGGCGTGCTGATGATCCTGATCATCCTGCTCGCCGTGCTGGCGCTGGTCGTGGTCAAGGCGCTGGCGATCAGCCCGTGGGGCACCTTCACCGTTGTCGCCACCATCCCCATCGCCGTGCTGATGGGCATCTATGGCCGCTACATCCGCCCCGGCCGGATCGGCGAGATGTCGCTGATCGGCTTCGTGCTGCTGATGGCGTCCATCGTCTATGGCCAGCACGTCGCCGAAAGCCCGCTTCTGGCGCCGCTGTTCACCTGGTCGGGCGAAACCCTGGCGCTGGCGCTGATGGGGTATGGCTTCGTCGCCTCGGTGCTGCCGGTTTGGCTGCTGCTAGCGCCGCGCGACTATCTGTCGACCTTTCTCAAGATCGGCACCATCCTGGCACTCGCTGTCGGCATCTGCTTCGTCATGCCGGATCTGAAGATGCCGGCGGTCAGCCGCTTCGTCGACGGCACCGGGCCGGTATTCTCGGGCGGCCTGTTCCCGTTCCTGTTCATCACCATCGCCTGCGGCGCGGTGTCTGGCTTTCACGCGCTCGTCGCCTCGGGCACCACGCCCAAGATGCTCGAGAACGAAACCCAGGCCCGGTTCATCGGCTACGGCGCCATGCTGGCCGAATCCTTCGTCGCGGTGATGGCGTTGATCGCCGCCTGCGTGCTCGATCCCGGCATCTATTTCGCCATGAACAGCCCGGCGGCGCTGATCGGCACCACGCCCGAGGCGGTCGCGGCGACCATTTCGGGCTGGGGCTTCCTGGTCACGCCCGAGACACTCACCCAGATGGCCCAGGACATCGGCGAAAGCACCATCCTGTCCCGGGCGGGCGGCGCCCCGACGCTGGCCGTCGGCATGGCGCACATCCTGTCGGCGGCGATCGGCGGCAAGGCGCTGATGGCGTTCTGGTACCACTTCGCCATCCTGTTCGAGGCGCTGTTCATCCTGACCACCATCGACGCCGGCACCCGCGTCTGCCGCTTCCTGCTGCAGGACATGATGGGCACGGCGGTCCCGGCGCTGAAGGACACCAAGTCGTGGACCGGCAACCTGCTGGCGACCGGCATAGCCGTCGCCGCGTGGGGCTATTTCCTCTATCAGGGCGTGGTCGATCCGCTGGGCGGCATCAACACGCTATGGCCGCTGTTCGGCATCGCCAACCAGATGCTGGCGGCCATCGCGCTTATCCTGTGCACCGTGGTGCTGGTGAAGATGAAGCGCGAGCGCTATGCCTGGGTCACCGCCGCGCCCTGCCTGTGGCTGCTGGTCTGCACGCTGACGGCGGGCTGGCAGAAGATGTTCCACGACAATCCGGCCATCGGCTTCCTCGCCCACGCGCGCAAGTTCTCGGACGCGCTCGCGGCAGGCGAAATCCTCGCACCAGCCAAGTCGCTGGAGCAGATGAACCGGATCGTCTTGAATGATATGATCAATGCGAGCCTGTGCGGCCTGTTCATGGCGGTCGTGCTGGCCATGGTGATCGCGGGGGCGGTCACCATCCGCCGGGCACTGGCGGACCCGAAGCCGAGCGCGCGCGAAAGCCTGGAGGGGACCTATGCGTGATTATCGGAGTTACAGCAGCTTCCTGGCGCGCGCGGCGCGGCTGATGGTCGGCCTGCCGGACTACGATCTCTATGTCCTGCACCGCAGGATTCATCATCCCAACGAGCCGTTCATGACCCGCGAGGAATTCTTCCGAGAGCGGCAGGAAAGCCGTTATGGTGGCCACGGAAAAATGAACCGCTGCTGCTGACAGGCAGCAAGCTCGCGCCAACAGCGAACTCACAGGATATCCCCGGGTGACGACAGCATCCCAGAAGCCACCGCTCGTGCGGCTGATGCTCGGCGCGATCGGCGTCGTGTTCGGCGACATCGGCACCAGCCCGCTCTACACCATGAAGGAAAGCTTCGCCGGGCCGCACCCGCTGGCCCTCGACGCCCTGCATGTCTACGGGGTGGTATCGCTGATCTTCTGGTCGGTGATGCTGATCGTGTCGTTCAAATACGTCACGCTGATGATGCGGGCCGACAACAAGGGCGAGGGCGGCAGCCTGGCGCTGCTGACCCTGGTGAGCAATCTGGTACAGGGAACGCGCTTTGTGCCCATCGTGGCGCTGCTGGGTATCTTTGCCGCGGCGCTGTTCTACGGCGACAGCATGATCACGCCTGCCATCTCGGTGTTGAGCGCGGTCGAGGGTCTCGAAGTGGTCGCTCCCGGGCTGGACGATTACATCGTGCCGATCACCGTCGTCATTCTGATCGGGCTGTTCCTGGTCCAGAAGCACGGCACCGCGGCCATGGGCCGGCTGTTCGGGCCAGTCACGCTGGTCTGGTTCCTCACCCTCGCCGCGCTGGGCATCGCCAGCATCGTCGAGCATCCCGAGATTCTCTGGGCGCTCAATCCCATGTACGCGGTGAAGTTCTTTCTGACCGACCAGTGGCTGGCGTTCCTCGCCCTCGGCTCGGTCGTGCTGGCGCTGACCGGCGCCGAGGCGCTATACGCCGACATGGGCCACTTCGGACGTCCGCCGATCCGGCGCGCCTGGTTCTTCGTGGTCCTGCCGGCGCTCATGCTCAACTATTTCGGCCAGGGCGCGCTGCTGATCAGCGAGCCCTCGGCCATCGACAATCCGTTCTACCGGCTGGCGCCCGACTGGGCGCTGTGGCCAGTGCTGGGACTGGCGACGCTGGCGACCATCATCGCGTCGCAGGCGGTGATCTCGGGTGCGTTCTCGGTGACCCGGCAGGCGGTGCAGCTCGGCTACCTGCCCCGGCTCAAGGTGCTGCACACGTCCGAGGCCGAGATCGGCCAGATCTACGTGCCGTTCGTCAACTGGGCGCTGCTGGTCGCGGTGATCCTGCTGGTGCTGGGCTTCGGCTCGTCCACCAACCTGGCCGCAGCCTATGGCGTTGCCGTCACCGGCACCATGTTCATCGACACCCTGCTGCTGTCGTTCGTCGTGCTGCTGGCCTGGAAGATCCCGCGCTGGCAGGGCATCGCCATACTGGTCGTGTTCCTGATCGTCGACATATCGTTCCTCGGCGCCAACCTGACCAAGATTCCCGACGGCGGATGGTTCCCGCTGTTCGCCGGCCTTGGCCTGTTCGTGCTGCTGACCACCTGGAAGCGCGGCCGCCAACTGGTGCGCGACGGCCAGGCCCGCGACGCCATCCCGGTGGAGACCTTCCTGTCGTCGCTGTCGCCCAAGATCACCCGGGTGCAGGGGGCCGCAGTGTACATGTCGGGCAATTCCCAGGGCGTGCCGCACGCGCTGCTGCACAACCTGAAGCACAACAAGGTGCTGCATGAGTTGAATGTGTTCATGACCATGCAGATCGAGGAAGTGCCTCGCCTCAACAACGAGGAAGCGCTCGAGGTGACCGAGCTCAGCGAGGGCTTCTATCGCGTCGTCTATCACTACGGCTTCCTGCAGGATCCGGACGTGCCACGCGCGCTGCGCCTCGCCGGCGTGCGCGGGCTGAAGTGCAACATGATGCAGACGTCGTTCTTCCTGGGGCGCGAGACCATCATCCCCAGTGTGCGGCCAGGCATGGCCATGTGGCGCGAAGCCCTGTTCGCCTGGATGACCCGCAACGCGACGAGCGCCATGGACTTCTTCGAGATCCCCGCCAACCGGGTGGTCGAGCTGGGATCGCAGATCGAGATCTGACGGGGCGTCGCCGCGATCAGAAGTTCGGGGCGGTGTCCTCCTTCGGCGGCGGCCGGCGTTGCGGGCGCGGCTTGGCCGGATCGAAGCAACGATGCTCGCGGAGCACGCCGAACTCCTCGCATTCCCGGCCGTCGGCCAGCCGGCAGACGCCCTGGTTCCCGGCGGTCGTGCCGGTATTGATTGCGGGGGTGCCGCCGATCTTGACGCAGTTGATGGCGGCCGGGTTGGGCATGCCGTAGAACGGGTCGGGCGGGCTGGTCAGGGTGGCGACGCCGTCGGTGCGCTCGGCCAGGTCGGGTCCGAGCTGCCGGATCACATAGTCGTTCACCTTCAGGAAGGCGCGGCGCTGGAACTCCAGGCTGTCCGGATTGAGCTGGTAGACGGTGTCGTCCGGATCGGCCGCGCTGCCGCGCAGCGTGGTCCAGGTGCCCTCGGCCACCACAGGGTCGGGCGACTTGCCTACGAAGGTCTCGATCAGCACGTAGCTGCCTTCGGCGGTCCCCTCGTCCTTCTGGATCAGTGTCAGCGAGGTCTCCACGCCCTGACAGTCGGCGCAGGGCAGGGTCCCCTTGAACTCGCCCAGCAGCACCGGCACGTCGGGCGGGTCCTGCGGCTGGGCGCCGGCGGCGGACGCCAGCAGCAGGACGGCTGCGACCACCAGTCCCGCGCATGACAGTATTCCCCTCATCGGCCTCTCCTTGTTGCAGCCGCCACGCTACGCCAATCCGCGAAAGGCCGCCAGCAGGTGACGCAGGATTCCCCTGTGTGCCTGGATGATCTAGAGTGCCGACGAATGACCGAACCTGCCGCCTATGTCCTGCCCCGACCCTGGATCGACCGGATGCCCGGATCGGCGGTGTTCTTCGAGCACCGGGTGTTCCTGTTCTTCTTCCTGGGCTTCGCCTCGGGCCTGCCGTTCGTGCTGCCGTTCGGCACGCTGACCTACTGGCTGACCGCGGCCGGCACCCACAAGGGCGAGATCGGCCTGTTCACGCTCGTCACCCTGCCGTTCGCCTTCAAGTTCGTCTGGGCGCCGATCATCGACCGGCTGCCGTTCCCGGCGCTGACCCGCATGCTGGGCCGGCGGCGCGGCTGGCTGCTCGCCATCCAGCTCTGCCTGATCGGCGCCATCCTGCTGATGGCATCGTCCAATCCGGGCCCCGGTCACCTGATGCTGACCGCCGTCGCCGCGGTGCTGGTGGCGTTCTTCTCGGCCAGCCAGGACATCGTCATCGACGGCCTCCGGATCGAGCTGCTTGACGAGCGTCAGCAAGGCGCCGGCGTCGCCGCCTACACCACCGGCTACCGCATTGCCATGCTGATCACCGCCAGCGGCATCCTGATCGTCGCCGGGCTGGTCGGCTGGGAGATCGCCTATGCCGGCGTCGCCGTGCTGATGCTGGTCGGCATAGGCGCCACCCTCGCCACGCCCGAGCCGGCGGTCGACACGGCCGATATCGAGCGCGAGGAGAAGGCGGCGGAGGATTTCCTCGAGCGCCAGGGCGGCCTGCCGCCGGCGCTGGCGGGCCTCGCCGCCTGGTTCTACACCGCGGTGGCCTCGCCGTTCCTCGAGTTCTTCCGGCGTTTCGGCGTGTTCTCGATGGTCATCCTGGCGCTGGTGCTGTTCTACAAGCTTGGCGACACGCTGGCGTCCATGATGACCGGCCCGTTTTACCTGGAGCTTGGCTTCTCGCTGGAGCAGGTCGGGCTGATCAGCAAGCCCGTCGGCCTCGTCGCCACCATCGTGGGGGCGGTACTCGGCGGCATCATGGTCAACAGGCTGGGCGTGATGAAAAGCCTGTGGATCGGCGGCATCGCGCAGCTGTTCTCCAACTTCACCTACGTGCTGCTGGCTTGGGCGGGCAACGACCCCTGGGCGCTGGGCGGGGTGATCGCCGTCGAGAACTTCGCCAGCGGCATGGGCATCACGGCCTTCATCGCCTACATGTCGGGGCTGTGCAACGTGGCCTACACGGTGACGCAGTACGCATTGCTTACCTCGCTGATGAATGTGGGCCGCACCCTGCTGTCGGCGCCGTCCGGTTTCCTCGCCGAAGAGGTCAGCTGGCCGGTGTTTTTCAGCATCACGGCAGTGGCCGCCGTCCCCGGACTCCTCCTGCTTTGGTGGGTGACACGGCGGTTCGGAACGGTTACCAAGCCGCCTCCGGCGCTTAATTGAAAGTTCATGCCGGGCCTCGCTGTCTTGTGATATGGTCCCCGGAACACTCTGGGGAAGCCACAACAACATAGGTGTTGTCATCGCTGTTCTCGCCACCAGGCCGGCTCAACTGGAAGTGCGTCTCGCCCAGGACGAAGCCGAAATCACCGCCGCCCAGCATCTCCGCTACCGGGTCTTCTACGAGGAACTCGGGGCGGCCGCGAGTCCCGCGATGGCACGCGACAAGCTGGATATCGACGAGTTCGATCCGGTCTGCGACCACCTGCTGGTTATCGACCATTCGCTGCCGGCGGAAGAGGCGGTGGTAGGCACCTATCGCCTGCTGCGCGAGGAGGTCGCCCTCGCCAATGACGGCTTCTACTCGGCGTCCGAGTACGACCTCAGCCCGCTGTTCATGGGCCGCGACGAGACCATGGCGCGCCAGCACGGCCAGTTCCTCGAACTCGGCCGTTCCTGCGTCCGCACCGAGTACCGCTCGAACGCCACCATCCAGTTCCTCTGGAAGGGCATCGCCGAATACTGCTACCAGCACCGGGTGTCGTACCTGTTCGGCTGCGCCAGCCTGCCCGGCACGAATGTGGCCGAGCATGCCGAGGCGCTGTCCTACCTCTACCATCACTTCCGCGCGCCCGAGGAGCTGTGCGTCTACGCGGTGCCGTCGCGCCACGTGGAGATGAACATGATGGCCGCCGACCAGATCCGTGAGCGCGACGTGGTCAAGGAATTGCCGCCGCTGATCAAGGGCTACCTGCGCTGCGGCTGCTATATCGGCGACGGCGCCGTGGTCGACAGGCAGTTCGGCACCACCGACGTGTTCATCCTGCAGTCCATCGCCCGCGTCCCCGACAAGTATTTCGCCCACCTGGCCAGGCGCGCCCGCCCGGCCTGAGCATCGTCCTGCGCCTGATCGCTAGATCGACGTGAACCGCACCGTGTAGACCGGCGGCAGGCGGTCGGGCAGCAGGGTCCAGCTGTCGCCGCCATTGGCGCTGGTCCACAGGCCACCCGAGGTCGATCCCATGGCGAGCCCGTCGCCAGTCTCGTCCACGTCGAGGCCGTGCCGGTACACGAGGTCGTACGAAGTCGCCTGCGGCAGGCCGTTGTCCAGCACCTCGGCGGTGCGGCCGCCGTCGCGGGTGCGGGTGACGACAAACTTGCCGTCGACCGGATAGCGGAACTCGTCCTTGATGGCCGGAGCGAACCACGCCGTGTCCGGATCCTTCGGATGGACCGCCACGGCGAAGCCGAAGATGGACGGTCCCATGCTCGGGATGTCCTGCCAGCTCTCCAGATCGTCGGTCGATCGGAAGATGCCGCTGTGATGCTGGATCCAGTAGCCTTCCGGCCTGCCGGGGCACTGCACCACCAGGTGCGGGTCCTGGATCGCGCCGTCCTTGGCCAGCTCGGGCGGCATGTAGGCGGCGCTCATGCCCCTGGTGCGGATTTCCCAGCTCTTGCCGCCGTCCTCGGTCAGCCAGACGCCGCCACAGGAGACGCCGACGGTGATGCGGTTCTCGTCGCGCGGGTCGACCAGCACCGAGTGAATGCCTGGCTTGTCGTAGCCCCCGCCGAACCACCGGGCGCGCTCCGGCATGGTCCACAGCGGCTCGTTCAGCGCCCAGGTCTCGCCGCGGTCGTGAGACGCGAAAAGGCCGCCGGGAATGGTGCCCGCCCACAGCATGCCGTTCTGGCCGGGACCGCCGGACGCCAGGGTCCACAGCAGCTTGAGGGACTCGCCGTCCGCGCCCTCGTCCGCCTTGGGATAGGCAGGCGCGGCCACTTCCTGCCAGCTTTCGCCGAAATCGTCGGACCGGTGCAGCTTGCCGCCGAAATGGCCGAGATCGAGCGACGCGTAGAGCGTGCCGTCGCGCTTGTCGTGGAGCACGGTGGGCACCGGGCTGCCGAGGAACGCGGTGCGCTCGACGGTCCAGCCCTTGCCGTCGGGCTTCAGGACAAAGAGGCCTTTCCTGGTGCCGGCGATAATGCGATTGGCCATATGCTTCCTCCCGACAATGCCTGCATAACATAGATTTCGGACTCCGGGGAGACCTTGCAATCGAGGGTCCCGGAGAAATCAATGCGCTCGCCGTCGACGAACACGCAGACATGCTGCCGCAGCCGGCCCTGATCGTCGAGCACATAGGAGCGCAGCGCCGGAAGCTGGCGGAACAGGTCGTCGAGCGCCGCGCGCAGGGTGGCGCCGCCGACCTCGATGGGCTCGTGGGGAACGAGGCGGCGCAGATGCTGGGTGAAGAACATCCGTGCCATCGTCCGGTCCTAGATCAGGTCGGACCCGAAGGCGGCGAGCGCCGCCATGTTGACCAGGTCCGAGGCGCCGGCGTTCATCGGCACGATCTGCACCGACCGCTCCAGCCCGCTCAGCAGCGGCCCGATCACCGTGCCCGCGCCCAGCTCCTGCAGCAGCTTGGACGACAGATTGGCCGAGTGCAGCGCCGGCATGACCAGCACGTTGGCCGGGCCGGACAGGCCCATGAACGGATAAAGCTTCTGCAACTCGGGGTTCAGCGCCACGTCGGCCGACATCTCGCCGTCGAACTCGAAGTCGGGCTTCTGCTCGGCCAGCATGCGACGCGCCTCGCGGATGTGGTCGCTGCGGAAGCCTTCCGGATGGCCGAAATTGGCGTAGGACAGCAGCGCGACCCTGGGCTCGTGGCCGAAGCGGCGAGCGGTCGCAGCGGCACCCTTGGCGATCTGGGCAAGCTGCTCGGCGGTCGGCAGTTCGTTGACCTGCGTGTCCGACATGAACACGGTGCGGTCGCGGGTGACGATCATCGACAGGCCGTACACCGTGTGGTTCGGCAACGGGTCGATGACCCGGCGGATTTCGTCATAGGTGGTGAAGTAGCTGCGCGTCAGGCCGGTGACCATGGCGTCGGCGTGGCCGAACGCCAGCATGCAGGCGGCGAACACGTTGCGGTCGTTGTTCACCATGCGCAGGCTGTCGCGGTAGAGCGAGCCGTTGCGCTGCAGGCGCTTGTAGAGGAAGTCTGCATAGGCGTCGTTGTTGCGGCTGTCGCGCGCGTTGTGCACCTCCACGCCGCCGTCGTCGTCGATGCCCATGGCATGCATGGTGGCGTGGATGACCTCCTCGCGGCCCACCAGCAGCGGCGTGCCGTAGCCGGCCGCACGGAACGCGAACGCCGCACGGATTACTTTCTCCTCCTCGCCCTCGGCGAATACCACCCGCTTCGGCTTGGACTTCACCGAGGTGTAGATGTTCTGCAGGAAGTTGGCGGTGGGATTGAGGCGGCCGTTCAGCCGGGCGCGGTAGGCGTCCATGTCCATGATCGGCCGGCGCGCCACGCCCGAATCCATGGCGGCCTGCGCCACGGCGGACGGAATGCGGCTGATCAGGCGCGGATCGAACGGCGCCGGGATGATGTAGCCGGGGCCGTAGGACGGACGTTCGCCGGCATAGGCGGCGGCGACCTCGTCCGGCACGTCCTCGCGGGCCAGTTCGGCCAGCGCGTGGGCGGCGGCGATCTTCATCTCCTCGTTGATGGTGGTCGCGCGCACGTCGAGGGCGCCGCGGAAGATGTAGGGGAAGCCCAGCACGTTGTTGACCTGGTTCGGATAGTCCGACCGGCCGGTGGCGACGATGGCGTCGCTGCGGATGTCCGCGACCTCTTCCGGGGTGATTTCCGGGTCGGGGTTGGCCATGGCGAAGATGATCGGCTTGGCGGCCATGCTGGCGATCATGTCGCCGGAGTAGGCGCCCTGCGCCGACAGGCCCATGGCCACGTCGGCGCCGGCCATGGCTTCGGCCAGGGTGCGGTGATCGGTGATCACGGCGTGGGCCGACTTCCACTGGTTCATGCCTTCGGTACGGCCCTGATAGAGCACGCCCTTGGTGTCGCAGACGATGACGTTGTTGTGCGGCACGCCCATCGCCTTGATCAGCTCGACGCAGGCGATCGAGGCGGCGCCGGCGCCGTTCACCACCACCTTGCAGTCGCGGATGTCGCGGCCGGTCAGGTCCAGCGCGTTGATCAGGCCGGCGGCGGCGATGATCGCGGTGCCGTGCTGGTCGTCATGGAACACCGGAATGTTCATCAGCTCGCGCAGCCGCTGCTCGATGATGAAGCACTCGGGCGCCTTGATGTCTTCCAGGTTGATGCCGCCGAAGCTGGGCTCCAGCAGGCGCACGCAATTGATGAAGTCCTCGACGTTCTCGGTGTCGACTTCCAGATCGATGGAATCGACGTCGGCGAAGCGCTTGAACAGCACCGCCTTGCCCTCCATCACCGGCTTCGACGCCAGCGCGCCCAGATTGCCCAGGCCCAGGATGGCGGTGCCGTTGGAGATCACCGCGACCAGATTGCCCTTCGACGTGTAGTCGTAGGCGCAGGAGGGGTCCTCGGCGATGGCGCGCACCGGCACGGCGACGCCGGGCGAGTAGGCCAGCGACAGGTCGCGCTGGGTCGCCATCGGCTTGGTGGCGACGATTTCGATTTTTCCGGGCCGCCCCATGCAGTGGAACAGCAACGCTTCGCGATCGGTGACTTTCGGTTCGGCCATGAAACTTCTTGCGGGGTTGGGGGCGGGCTGGTTTTCGGTTGAGGCGGGCGTTAGCATGACCGCGACCTTCTGTCACCTTCCATTACGGAAACCGACATGCCTCAATTGCGCATTCGTGAAATTTTATTCCGTTTTCGGGCGCCCCGGATGATGGTTCGTTAGGTGTCGGCGGTCATTTGCGTTATTTTATGTCTTTAGCACGCTCTTCCGAGAACGCAACCCCGAATACGGCGCCGCCCGACGCGACGCCGATGATGTCCCAGTACCTGGAGATCAAGGGGCAGTACCCCGACTGCCTGCTGTTCTACCGGATGGGCGACTTCTACGAGCTGTTCTTCGCCGACGCGGTGAAGGCGTCGGAAGCGCTCGACATCACCTTGACCAAACGCGGCAAGCACCAGGGCGACGACATCCCGATGTGCGGCGTGCCGGTGCACGCCGCCGACGGCTATCTGGCGCGGCTGATCCGCAAGGGGTTCCGGGTCGCGGTGTGCGAGCAGATCGAGGACCCGGCCGAGGCCAGGAAGCGCGGTTCCAAGTCGGTGGTCAAGCGCGACGTGGTGCGCCTCGTCACCGCCGGCACGCTCACCGAGGAGGCGCTGCTCGACGCGCGCAGCCACAACTATCTGGCGGCGCTGGGGCGGGCCGAGGGCGCGCTGGCGCTGGCCTGGCTCGACATGTCGACGGGCGATTTCTGCACCGGTCCAACCACCGCCGCCGACCTGGAGGCCGACCTCGCGCGGCTCCAGCCCGGCGAGCTCCTGGTGCCCGAGACGCTGGGCGCCGTGGCCGAGGTGCGCGAGGCGCTCGATGACTGGCACACGGCGCTGACGCCGCTGTCGTCGGCCCGGTTCAACTCCCAGCGCGGCGAGGAAGTGCTGAAGCGCCAGTTCGCCGTCGCCAGCCTGGACGGCTTCGGCGCGTTCTCGCGCGCCGAGCTGGCGGCGGCCGGCGCGCTGGTCGCCTATCTCGACGACACCCAGAAGGGCGGGCTGCCCCGGCTGCGCCCGCCGCAGCGCATCGAGGCGCATGCCACCATGGCGATCGACGCGGCGACGCGCCGCAGCCTGGAGCTCACCCGCAACCAGCAGGGCGAGCGGACGGGCACGCTGCTGTCGTGCATCGACCGGACGGTGACCGGCGCCGGCGCGCGCCTGCTCGCCGAGCGGCTGTCGGCGCCGTTGACCGATCCCGGCGCCATCAACCAACGGCTCGACGCCATCGCCTGGTTCATGGAGCGGCCGGCGGTCGGCGGCCGGCTGCGCGAGGCGCTGCGGGCGTGTCCCGACATGGAGCGCGCCTTGTCGCGGTTGTCGATCGGGCGCGGCGGACCGCGCGACCTGCTGGCGATCGCCCAGGCGCTCGGGCAGGCCGCCGGGATCAGGCAGCTGATCGGCAAGGCCGCCGAGACCGACCCGCTCGGCCCGCTGCCCAGGGCGGTGAAGACCGCCGCCGAGGACCTGGGCAGCCACGGCGCGCTGGTCGCGCTGCTCACCCGGGCGCTGGTCGAGGAGCCGCCGCTGATCGCCCGCGACGGCGGCTTCGTCGCCCATGGCCATGACGGCCAGCTCGACGAGCTGCTGACCCTGCGCGACCAGTCGCGCCAGCTCATCGCCGGGCTGCAGGGGCGCTACAAGGAGCACACCGGGGTCGCCAGCCTGAAGGTCAAGCACAACAACGTGCTCGGCTATTACATCGAGGTGCCGCAGAACCACGGCGAGCGGATGCTTCGTCCACCGCTCAACGAGGTCTACATCCACCGCCAGACCATGGCGGGCGCGGTGCGCTTCAACACCACCGAGCTGGCCGAGCTGGATTCGAAGATCAGCCGCGCCGCCGACCAGGCGCTCGCCCGCGAGCTGCAGATTTTCGACGACCTGTCGGCGGAGGTGACATCGAA
>CAMDTB010000065.1 GCA_945907245.1 Rhizobium sp. Q54 | reverse complement strand
ATCTGGTCGTACGCCTGGAACGTCGCGCCGCCCGTCTCCGCCAGAACCTTCGTGATCGCTGCCGTCAGCGACGTCTTGCCATGATCGACATGGCCGATCGTGCCAACGTTGCAATGCGGCTTCGTCCGCTCAAACTTTCCCTTAGCCATGGGATTATTCCTTCTCTCTGCGTTACTTACGCGCGTTTCGCGACAACCTCGTCACTGACGGCCTTGGGAACAGGCGCGTAGTGCGAGAACTGCATGGTGTACTGGGCGCGGCCCTGGGTCATGGACCGCAGCGTATTGACGTAGCCGAACATGTTGGCGAGCGGGACCGACGCCTTGATGGCATTGGCGTTGCCGCGCATGTCGGTGCCTTCGACGAGACCCCGGCGGCTGTTCAGGTCGCCCATCACGTCGCCGACATAATCCTCAGGCGTCACCACCTCGACGGCCATGATCGGCTCGAGGAGCTGGATGCCCGCCTTCTGTGCACCCTCGCGGAACGCCGCGCGGCCGGCGATCTCGAACGCCAGCACGCTGGAGTCCACATCGTGGTACGCGCCGTCGATCAGCGACACCTTGTAGTCGATGACCGGGAAGCCCGCGAGCACGCCGGTGTCGGCGACGCTGTGGACGCCCTTCTCAACACCGGGGATGTATTCGCGCGGCACCGAGCCGCCGACGATCAGCGATTCGAAGACACCGCCCGTACCGGGTTCACCCGGCTCCATGACGATCTTCACGCGGGCGAACTGGCCCGAACCGCCGGTCTGCTTCTTGTGGGTGTAGTCCACCTCGGCGCGGCGGGTCAGGGTCTCGCGGTACGCCACCTGCGGCGCGCCCACGTTCGCCTCGACCTTGAACTCGCGCTTCATGCGGTCGACGATGATTTCCAGGTGAAGCTCGCCCATGCCCTTGATGATGGTCTGACCGCTTTCGTGGTCGACCGACACGCGGAACGAGGGATCTTCCTGGGCCAGGCGATGCAGGGCGACGCCCATCTTCTCCTGGTCGGCCTTGGTCTTCGGCTCGACGGCCACTTCGATGACCGGATTCGGGAACTCCATGCGCTCCAGGATCACCGGCTTCACGGGATCGCACAGCGTGTCGCCCGTGGTCGATTCCTTCAGGCCGCAGAAGGCGATGATATCGCCGGCGCGGGCTTCCTTGACGTCCTCACGGTGGTTCGCGTGCATCTGCAGCATGCGGCCGACGCGCTCGCGCTTGCCCTTCACCGAGTTCAGCACCTGGGTGCCGCTCTCGACCACGCCCGAATAGACGCGCACGAAGGTCAGCGAGCCGACGAACGGATCGTTCATGATCTTGAAGGCCAGGCCGGCGAAGGGCTGCGAATCGTCGGCGCTGCGCTCGGTGGTCTCATCGCTCTCGGGCAGCAGACCCACATAGGGCTTCACGTCGAGGGGCGACGGCAGGAAATCGACGACGGCGTCGAGCAGCGGCTGCACACCCTTGTTCTTGAACGCGGTGCCGTTCAGCACCGGTACGAACGCACCGCCGATGGTGCCCTTGCGGATGCAGCGCTTCAGCGTCTCTTCGTCCGGCTCGTTGCCGTCCAGATACTGCTCCAGCGCCTCTTCGTCCTGCTCGACGGCCAGCTCAAGCATCTCGAGACGCGCGGTCGCGGCGGCATCGGCCAGGTCGGCGGGAATGTCCAGATAGTCGAACTCGGCGCCCAGCGATTCGTCGCGCCAGATGATCGCCTTGTTCTTCACCAGGTCGATCAGGCCCTTGTAGTCGCTCTCCGAACCGATCGGCAGCTGGATCACCAGCGCGGTCGCGCCGAGGCGGTCGCGGATCATGCTGAGCGTACGCTCGAAGTTGGCGCCCGTGCGGTCCATCTTGTTGATGAAGCACATCCGCGGCACGTGATACTTGTCGGCCTGGCGCCACACGGTCTCGGACTGGGGCTCGACACCGGCGACGCTGTCGAACACGGCGACGGCGCCGTCGAGCACGCGCAGGCTACGCTCGACCTCGATGGTGAAGTCCACGTGGCCGGGCGTGTCGATGATGTTGATTCGGTGGTCGCGCCAGAAGCACGTGGTCGCGGCCGACGTGATCGTGATGCCGCGCTCCTGCTCCTGCTCCATCCAATCCATGGTGGCGGCGCCATCATGGACTTCGCCGATCTTGTGGCTGCGGCCGGTATAATAAAGGATACGCTCGGTCGTGGTCGTCTTGCCGGCATCGATGTGCGCCATGATGCCGATGTTACGATACATGTCGAGCGAGGTAGTGCGGGCCATTGTCGTCGAACCTTCGGGTTTGCCGATTACCAGCGATAATGCGAGAACGCGCGATTGGCCTCGGCCATGCGGTGCGTGTCTTCGCGCTTCTTGACGGAGGAGCCGCGGTTGTCGCTGGCTTCCATGAGCTCCTTGAACAGGCGCTCTTCCATCGTATTCTCGGACCGCTTGCGTGCGGCGTCGATCAGCCAGCGGATCGCCAGCGCCTGTGCGCGCTCGGAGCGCACCTCGACCGGCACCTGGTAGGTGGCGCCACCGACACGGCGCGACCGGACCTCGATCTGCGGGCGGACGTTGTCGAGTGCGTCGTGGAAAACGCGGATCGGCTCGTTCTTGCCGACCTTCTCGATGCGGGTGAAGGCGCCGTAGACGATGTCTTCGGCGGCGGACTTCTTCCCGTGGAACATCAGGTTGTTGATGAACTTGGACACCACCACGTCGCCATACTTGGCGTCGGGGAGGACTTCACGTTTTTCAGCGGCGCGACGGCGCGACATACGGGCTCTCCTTACTTCGGACGCTTCGCGCCGTACTTCGAACGGCGTTGACGACGGTCCTTGACGCCCTGCGTGTCGAGCACGCCGCGCAGGATGTGATAGCGGACACCGGGAAGATCCTTCACGCGGCCGCCGCGGATCAGCACCACCGAGTGCTCCTGCAGGTTGTGGCCTTCGCCCGGGATGTAGCTGGTGACCTCGAAGCCGTTGGTGAGGCGCACACGGGCGACCTTGCGGAGCGCCGAGTTCGGCTTCTTCGGGGTCGTCGTGTAGACGCGCGTGCATACGCCGCGCTTCTGCGGACAAGCTTCGAGCGCCGGAACCTTGTTACGTTTCACCGGCTGCTGGCGCGGCTTGCGGATCAACTGGTTAATCGTCGGCATGTGAACCCTTTGGCGTCCATCTTCAACAGGCGCGGCACCGGCCGCGTTCAACTAGCAAAAAACCAACGGCCTGCCACCGCTTTAGCGGCTGCCGCTGATTTGTTCTCGGGGTGATCGGAAGAGGCTGACATCCACTACTGGGACTGTCACAGCGCAGCGTCTAGGAATTGGCCTACAGCCTGCACCCTCGAGAGGCGCGGAACATACGAGCGACCTGCCCCTCCGTCAAGCGTTAGATCGCATATTGTCCGCGTCGCGCCGGAACCGCGAATATGGCGGAAATCCTGACTAAATCCGCGCGCCGCCACGCAGCTATGCTGCGCATGATCCACGAGGGAGGGCGCGATGTCGACAACGACGGGACAATGCCTGTGCGGAAGCCCGCAGTACAGGGTCACCGGACCGCTTGGTGAGGTGCGGTATTGCCACTGCCACATGTGCCGGCGCGCAACAGGCCCGGTCTTCGCCAGGCTGGCGCGCGACCCCGGACACGTGCGAATCAGACTGGGTGGCCTGGAGCGGCCGGAAGGGGTCGAGATCACCGGCCATGTCTGGACCGAGTCGAAGGCAGACTGGTACGCGATCCATGACCGCCTGCCGAAATACCCCCAGGGATTCGGCTCCGGCGACCATGAACTCGATGTTGGGGAGATCGACGGGACGCGGTAGAGTGGCGGCTTGTTAGGTCCAGCCGGACCACCGTTCATTGGGGGCAATGTCATGTTACGATTCTTGACCTTCACCATTGCCGCGATCCTGCTGCTGGCGACGCCCGCAGAGGCCAGATCAGACGACAAGGCCAAGGTCAGCGTCGGCGACGTGCCGCCCGACTATCTCGGCCAGGACGAGAACGGCGACGATATCCTCGCCACCAGACAGCGCGGCAAGGTCGTGGTGGTGACTTTCTGGGCTACCTGGTGCGGTCCCTGCCTGCGCGAGTTGCCGGTGCTGCAGGGCATCCGCGACCAGGTGGGCGAAGACCGGCTGGCGATCGTTGCGGTCAACTACGGCCAGGGCAGGAAGATCTACAAGAAGATCCTGGAGAAGACGCCGGACTGGACCCTCACCTTCGCCTATGACCCTCGCAACCGGGCGGCCAGGTCGTTCGGCGTGAAGGGCATCCCCCACATGTTCATCATCGACAAGCAGGGCAAGGTCGCGTCGGTCCATGTGGGCTATGGCGACGAGACCCTGGCGACGCTGGTCGGCGAGCTCAACACCTACCTCACCGCGAAGCCCTGAAACGAAAAGCGCGCGGCCCCTTTCGGAGCCGCGCGCTTTCCCAAGCGCCATGCGCGGATGGCTTACTCGGCCGCCGGGGCCGCCGGGCCTGCCTCGGTGCCCGGGATCATCCCGGCCACTTCGGGCTGCTCGGCCTGCTGGGCGTCGAGATACTCGCGGTCCCTGCGATGCGCGACCTGGCGAAGACGGTTCATCATGTTGCCGGTACCGGCCGGGATCAGGCCGCCGACAATGACGTTCTCCTTCAGGCCGTACAGCCGATCGATCTTGCCGTTGACCGCCGCCTCGGTGAGGACGCGGGTGGTCTCCTGGAACGAGGCCGCCGAGATGAACGAGCGGGTCTGCAGCGACGCCTTGGTGATGCCGAGAAGGACCGGCTCAGAGGTGGCGATCTTGCCGCCCTCCTTAAGGGTCTTCTCGTTGAGTTCGTCGAACTCGACCCGGTCGACCTGTTCGCCCTTCAGGAAGGTCGTGTCGCCCGGGGTGAGGATCTCGACCTTCTGCAGCATCTGGCGAACGATCACCTCGATGTGCTTGTCGTTGATCTTCACGCCCTGCAGCCGGTAGACCTCCTGGATCTCGTTCACCAGGTAGTTGGCCAGCGCCTCGACGCCCTGCACGCGCAGGATGTCGTGCGGCACCGGGTTGCCTTCCAGCACGTACTCGCCGCTTTCGATGTAATCGCCCTCGCGCACGCTGATGTGCTTACCCTTGGGGATCAGGTACTCCACCGGCTCGCCGTCGCCGTCCTTCGGCTTGATGACGATCCGCTGCTTGTTCTTGTAGTCCTTGCCGAACTCCACATAGCCCGAGTTCTCGGCGATGATGCCGTGATCCTTGGGCCTGCGGGCCTCGAACAGTTCGGCCACGCGCGGCAGACCGCCGGTGATGTCGCGGGTACGCGCCGCTTCACGCGGGATACGGGCGACCACGTCGCCGGCATGCAGGTCGGCGCCGTCATTGACCGTCAGGATCGCGTCCACCGACAGCAGGTAGCGGGCCTCGAGGCCGTTCGACAGGTGGACGATCTCGCCCGCCTTGTCCCGCAGGGTGATGCGGGGACGCAAGTCGACGCCCTTGGGCTGCGACCGCCAGTCGATGACGACGCGCTGCGAGATGCCGGTGGTTTCGTCCAGCACTTCACGGATCGAGACGCCGTCGACCAGATCGACGTAGCGGGCGATGCCACCGCGCTCGACGATGATCGGGATGGTGTAGGGATCCCATTCGGCCAGCTTGGTGCCGCGCTTGACCGGGCTGCCGTCGTCGACGAGCAGATGCGAGCCGTACGGCACCTTGTAGCGGGCGCGCTGCCGCCCGGTGGCGTCGGACACGACGACCTCGCAATTGCGGCTCATGGAGATGAGGCGCTTCTGCGAATCCTCGACCACGTTGCGGTTCTCGAGGGTGATGGTGCCGTCGCTGGTGGCTTCCACCGACGACTGCTCGGCGAACTGCGCCGCGCCGCCGATGTGGAAGGTACGCATCGTAAGCTGGGTGCCCGGCTCGCCGATCGACTGCGCCGCGATGACGCCGACCGCCTCGCCGATGTTGACCTTGGTGCCGCGGGCCAGGTCACGGCCATAGCACGCGCCGCAGACGCCGCCGGCGGACTCGCAGGTCAGCACCGAGCGGATCTTGAGCGTGGAGATGCCCGCGCGCTCGACCTTGTCGACGGCGATTTCGTCCAGCGTCTCGCCGGCGCCGATCAGCACCTCACCCGTCACCGGGTCCAGGATGTCCTCGGCCGACGAACGGCCCAGGATGCGCTCGGCAAGCGGCTCGATGACCTCACCGCCTTCCATCACCTCGGACATGGTCAGGCCCCTGGTGGTGCCGCAGTTCCGCTCGATGATGATGCAGTCCTGCGCCACGTCGACCAGACGCCGGGTCAGGTAACCCGAGTTCGCCGTCTTCAGCGCCGTGTCGGCCAGACCCTTGCGGGCGCCGTGGGTCGAGTTGAAGTACTCGAGCACGGTGAGGCCTTCCTTGAAGTTCGAGATGATCGGCGTCTCGATGATCTCGCCCGACGGCTTGGCCATCAGGCCGCGCATGCCGGCGAGCTGCTTCATCTGCGCGGGCGAGCCACGTGCGCCCGAGTGCGACATCATATAGATCGAGTTGATCGGCTTCGTGCGCTTGGTCTCCTCGTCGACCTGGATCGACGAGATGCGCTGGATCATCTGGTCGGCGACGCGATCGGTGCACTGGGCCCAGGCGTCGATGACCTTGTTGTACTTCTCGCCCTGGGTGATCAGGCCCTCGGCGTATTGCTGCTCATATTCCTTCACCAGCGCGCGGGTCTTGTCGACCTCGGCGGTCTTGGTTTCCGGAATCACCATGTCGTCCTTGCCGAAAGAGATGCCGGCAAGCGCCGCCTGACGGAAGCCCAGGCCCATGATCGCATCTGCGAACAGCACCGTCTCCTTCTGGCCGCAATGGCGGTAGACGATGTCGATCACTTCCGAGATCTGCTTCTTGCCGAGCGTCCGGTTGATGACGTCGAACTTCACCTTCGGGTGCTTCGGCAGGTGCTGGGCGAGCATCATCCGGCCCGGCGTGGATTCCACGCGGACGGTGATCGGGTTGCCCTCGTCGTCCACCGTGTCGTAGCGGCAGTTGATCTTGGCGTGCAGCGACAGAACCTTGTTGTCGAGCGCCTGGCGGATTTCGCTGACGTTCGCGAAGGTCATGCCCTCGCCGGGTTCGTGATCGTATTGCAGGGTCGCGTAGTAGAGACCCAGCACGATGTCCTGGCTCGGCACGATGATCGGCTTGCCGTTGGCCGGGCTGAGGATGTTGTTGGTCGACATCATCAGCGCGCGGGCCTCGAGCTGCGCTTCCAGCGACAGCGGCACGTGCACCGCCATCTGGTCACCGTCGAAGTCGGCGTTGAACGCCGAGCAGACCAGCGGATGAAGCTGGATCGCCTTGCCTTCGATCAGCACCGGCTCGAACGCCTGGATGCCCAGGCGATGCAGCGTCGGCGCCCGGTTCAGCATGACCGGATGCTCGCGGATGACCTCGTCCAGGATGTCCCACACCTCGGGACGCTGGTTCTCGACCATCTTCTTGGCCTGCTTGATGGTGGTCGACAAGCCCTTCTGATCCAGCCGCGAATAGATGAACGGCTTGAACAACTCGAGCGCCATCTTCTTCGGCAGGCCGCACTGGTGCAGTTTCAGCTCGGGACCGACGACGATCACCGAACGTCCGGAATAGTCGACGCGCTTGCCGAGCAGGTTCTGGCGGAACCGGCCCTGCTTGCCCTTCAGCATGTCGGACAGCGACTTGAGCGGACGCTTGTTGGCGCCGGTGATCGTCCGGCCGCGGCGGCCGTTGTCGAACAGGGCGTCGACGGACTCCTGCAGCATGCGCTTTTCGTTGCGCACGATGATGTCCGGCGCGCGCAGCTCGATCAGCCGCTTCAGGCGGTTGTTGCGGTTGATGACGCGGCGGTAGAGGTCGTTCAGGTCGGACGTGGCGAAGCGGCCGCCGTCCAGCGGGACCAGCGGACGCAACTCCGGCGGAATGACCGGCACGACGGTCAGGATCATCCATTCCGGGCGGTTGCCGGACTCGATGAACGCCTCGACGACCTTGAGCCGCTTGATCAGCTTCTTCGGCTTGAGCTCGGACTTGGTCTCGGAGAGCTCGACGCGGATATCCTCACGGATGACGGCCAGATCGAGGCCTTCCAGCATGTTGCGGATCGCCTCGGCGCCGATGCCGGCGGTGAAGGCGTCGTCGCCATAGCTGTCCTGGGCGTCGCGGTACTCTTCCTCGTTGAGCAGCTGGCCCTTCTTCAGCGCCGACAGGCCGGGCTCGATGACCACGTAGGATTCGAAGTACAGGATACGCTCGAGATCCTTCAGGGTCATGTCGAGCAGCAGGCCGATGCGCGACGGCAGGCTCTTCAGGAACCAGATATGCGCGACCGGCGCAGCCAGCTCGATGTGGCCCATGCGCTCGCGGCGGACCTTGGACAGGGTCACTTCCACGCCGCACTTCTCGCAGACAATGCCGCGATACTTCATGCGCTTGTACTTGCCGCACAGGCACTCGTAGTCCTTGATCGGACCGAAGATGCGGGCGCAGAACAGGCCATCGCGTTCCGGCTTGAACGTCCGGTAGTTGATGGTCTCGGGCTTCTTGATCTCACCGAAGGACCAGGACCGGATACGATCCGGCGACGCGATCGAAATCTTGATCGAGTTGAAGTTCTGGGCCTTGTTTTGCGGACTGAAGAGGTTAGTGACCTCTTGGTTCATGTTCTGCTCCTCGACTGGATCCGGAAGGGATCCTGCTCGGTAAGATATGTTCGCGACCTAGTGTACCAGCCGTGTCAAGCGGGTCAGTCTTCGATGGTGACCAGTTCGACGTTGAGCGCCAGCGACCGCATTTCCTTCACCAGCACGTTGAAGGACTCCGGAATGCCGGCCTCGAAGGTGTCGTCACCCTTGACGATCGCCTCGTAGACTCCGGTACGGCCAGCGACATCGTCCGACTTCACCGTCAGCATCTCCTGCAGCGTGTAGGCCGCACCGTAAGCCTGCAGCGCCCAGACCTCCATCTCGCCGAAGCGCTGGCCGCCGAACTGGGCCTTGCCGCCCAGCGGCTGCTGGGTGACGAGGCTGTACGGGCCGATGGAACGGGCGTGGATCTTGTCGTCCACCAGATGGTGCAGCTTCAGCATGTAGATGTAGCCGACAGTGACCTTGCGGTCGAACGGCTCGCCGGTACGGCCGTCATAAAGCACGACCTGACCCGACCCGTCGAGACCCGCCGCGACCAGCGCGTCGACGATATCGGGCTCCTTGGCGCCGTCGAACACCGGCGTGGCGAACGGAATGCCCTTGCTGAGGTTCTTGGCCAGCTCGCGGATCTGCTCCTCGTCGAGGTCACGGATGACGTCGTTGTACTGCGCATCGCCATAGAGCTTGTTCAGGTGCGAACGCAAGGCGGCGCTCGACCCTGCGGCCTGCACATCCTCGAGCAGCTTGGCGACCTGCCGGCCAAGGCCGGCCGACGCCCAGCCCAGATGGGTCTCGAGGATCTGACCGACGTTCATGCGCGACGGCACGCCCAGCGGGTTCAGCACGATGTCGGCGACGGTGCCGTCCGCGAGGAACGGCATGTCTTCCATGGCCGCGATGCGCGAGATCACGCCCTTGTTGCCGTGACGGCCGGCCATCTTGTCGCCGGGCTGCAGCTTGCGCTTCACCGCGACGAACACCTTGACCATCTTCATCACGCCGGGGAGCAGCTCGTCGCCGCGCTGCAGCTTCTCGACCTTCTCCTCGAACCGCTTCTGCAGCCGGTCCTTGGCGTCGTCGAACTGCTTGCGCAGCGCCTCGATGTCGGCCTGGCGCGCCTCGTCCTTTACCGCGACCTGCCACCACTGACCCTTGGTCAGTTCCTTGAGCATTTCCTTGTTCACCTCGGCGCCGGTCTTGAGGCCCTTCGGGCCCTTGGCGACCGACTGGCCGATCAGCAGATCCTCGAGACGGGCGTAGGAGCTGCGCTCCAGGATCGCCAGCTCGTCGTCGCGGTCCTTGGCGAGACGTTCGATTTCCTCGCGCTCGATGGTCCGGGCGCGCTCGTCCTTCTCGACGCCGTGCCGGTTGAACACACGCACCTCGACGACCGTGCCGGAGTCTCCCGGCGGAACGCGCAGCGACGTATCACGCACGTCGGAGGCCTTCTCGCCGAAGATGGCGCGCAGCAGCTTCTCTTCCGGGGTCATCGGCGATTCGCCCTTCGGCGTCACCTTGCCGACCAGGATGTCACCCGCCTTCACCTCGGCGCCGATATAGACGATGCCGGCCTCGTCCAGGTGGGACAGGCTTTCCTCGCCGACGTTCGGGATGTCGCGGGTGATTTCCTCGGGACCCAGCTTGGTGTCGCGGGCCATCACTTCGTATTCCTCGATGTGGATCGAGGTGAAGACGTCCTCGCTGACCATCCGCTCGGAGATCAGGATCGAGTCCTCGAAGTTGTAGCCGTTCCAGGGCATGAACGCGACGAGGACGTTCCGGCCCAGCGCCAGTTCGCCCAGATCGGTCGACGGACCGTCGCCAATGATGTCGCCCTTCTTGACCAGGTCACCGACTCGGACTAGCGGACGCTGGGTGATGCAGGTGTTCTGGTTCGAACGCTGGAACTTCACCAGGTTGTAGATGTCGACGCCCGACGAGCCCGGATCCACTTCCGACGTGGCGCGCACGACAATGCGGGTCGAGTCCACCTGGTCGATGATGCCGTCGCGCTTGGCAACCACGGTCACGCCGGAGTCACGCGCCACGACCTCTTCCATGCCAGTGCCGACGAGCGGCGCCTCGGCGCGGACCAGCGGCACCGCCTGGCGCTGCATGTTCGAACCCATCAGCGCGCGGTTGGCGTCATCGTTCTCGAGGAACGGGATGAGCGCCGCGGCGACCGACACCAGCTGCTTGGGCGACACGTCCATGGCGGTGATCTCTTCCGGCGCCACCATGACGAATTCACCGGCCTCGCGGCACGACACCAGATCGCTGGTGAAGTGGCCTTCGGCGTCCAGTCCGGCATTGGCCTGGGCGATGGTGAACTTGCCCTCTTCCATGGCCGACAGGTAGACGACTTCGTCGCTGACCTTGCCGTCGATGATCTTGCGGTAGGGCGATTCGATGAAGCCGTACTTGTTCACCCGCGCGAAGGTGGCGAGCGAATTAATCAGGCCGATGTTCGGGCCTTCCGGCGTCTCGATCGGGCAGATGCGGCCGTAATGGGTCGGGTGCACGTCGCGAACCTCGAAGCCGGCGCGCTCGCGGGTAAGACCGCCCGGGCCAAGCGCCGACAGACGGCGCTTGTGGGTGACTTCCGACAGCGGGTTGGTCTGGTCCATGAACTGGCTGAGCTGGCTCGAGCCGAAGAACTCGCGCACCGCGGCGGCGGCCGGCTTGGCGTTGATCAGGTCATGCGGCATGACCGTGTCGATCTCGACCGAGCTCATGCGCTCCTTGATCGCCCGCTCCATGCGCAGCAGGCCGATGCGGTACTGGTTCTCCATGAGTTCGCCGACCGAACGCACACGGCGGTTGCCGAGGTGATCGATGTCGTCGATCTCGCCCTTGCCGTCCTTCAGTTCGACCAGGGTCTTGATGACCGCCAGGATGTCGTCCTTGCGCAGGGTGCGGACGGTGTCCTCGACCTCCAGGCCCAGGCGCATGTTCATCTTCACGCGGCCGACCGAAGACAGGTCGTAGCGTTCCGGATCGAAGAACAGGCCGTCGAACAGCGACTCGGCGGTCTCCTTGGTCGGCGGCTCGCCGGGGCGCATGACGCGGTAGATCTCGACCAGCGCGTGCTCGGCGCTCTCGACCTTGTCGGCCAGCATGGTGTTGCGCATGTGCGCGCCCACATTGATGTGGTCGATGTCGAGGGTCGGCACCTCGACGATGCCGGCGTCCTCGAAGATCGCGATGTGCGCCTCGGTGATCTCTTCGCCGGCTTCCAGGTAGATCTTGCCGGTCTGCTCGTTGACCAGATCGGTGGCGAGATAGCGGGTGACCAGATCCTTCGCCGGAACCAGGACTTCCGTCAGGCCCTGCTTCTCGAGCTGGCGCGCGGCGCGCGGGGTCAGCTTTTCGTCGGCCTGCAGGATGATCTCGCCGGTATCGGCGTTGGCGATCGGATAGGGCAGCTTGGCGCCGCGCATGGTGCGGGCGTCGAACGGGCGCTTCCAGCCGTCCTTGGCGCGGGTATAGGTGACGTGCTTGTAGAAGTAGCCGAGAATGTCCTCGCTCGACATGCCCAGCGCATAGAGCAGCGTGGTCACCGGCAGCTTGCGGCGGCGATCGATGCGGGCGTGGACGATGTCCTTGGCGTCGAATTCGAAGTCGAGCCAAGAGCCGCGGTACGGAATGATCCGCGCGGCGAACAGGAACTTGCCCGAGGAATGGGTCTTGCCGCGGTCGTGGTCGAAGAACACGCCCGGCGACCGGTGCATCTGCGAGACGATGACCCGCTCGGTGCCGTTGATGATGAAGGTGCCGTTCGAAGTCATGAGCGGCATGTCGCCCATGTAGACTTCCTGCTCCTTGATATCGAGCACGGACTTGGCGCCGGTATCCTCGTCGACTTCGAACACGATGAGGCGCAGCGTCGCCTTGAGCGGCGCCGCGTACGTCATGTCGCGCTGCTGGCACTCCTCGGTGTCGTATTTCGGCTGCTCGAACTCATAGCGGACGAACTCCAGCGAGGCGGTCTCGCCGAAGTCGGAGATCGGGAATACCGACTTGAACACGCCCTGAAGGCCGGAATCGTCACGCTGGTCCGGCGCCGAATCCTTCTGCAGGAACTGGTCGTAGGAGTTCTTCTGCACCTCGATCAGATTCGGCATCGAGGCAACTTCTCTGATATTGCCGTAGAACTTGCGGACCCGCTTACGACCGGTGAACGAGTTTGCCATCCTTGATCCTTCTCTGACCGCTCTGTCTCAAGCCGACGAAAAAATCGGCGATTTGGTGCGTAAATAACCAAAACGGACAGGCTCCCCCCGAAGAGGAGAGCCTGTCCAATTCCGTAGCGAAGACTACTTCACTTCGACCGTGGCGCCGGCTTCTTCAAGCTTCTTCTTGATGTCAGCCGCTTCGGTCTTGTTCACACCTTCCTTCACAGGCTTCGGCGCGCCTTCGACCAGGTCCTTGGCCTCTTTCAGGCCGAGGCCCGTAATCGCACGGACTTCCTTGATCACGTTGATCTTCTTGTCGCCCGAACCGGTCAGGATGACGTCGAAGGAGTCCTTCTCCTCGACGGCTTCCACCGGGGCGGCGGCACCGCCAACGGCGGCGACGGCAACCGGCGCGGCGGCCGAGACGCCCCACTTCTCTTCGAGAAGCTTCGACAGCTCGGCGGCTTCGATCACGGTCAGGGTCGAGAGTTCGTCTACAAGTTTCTGCAGGTCAGCCATTTTGTATCTCCAAAGATTAAGGCCATGTCGGGTTCAACCGATCAGGCGGCCTCGCTATTCCCATAGGCAGCAAATACGCGAGCCAGCTGGCCGGCCGGTGCCTGAAGCACGCCCGCCACCTTGGTCGCCGGCGCGTTGAGCACGCCGAGGATCTTGGCTCGCAACTCGTCCAGAGACGGCAGCGACGCGAGGGCCTTTACGCCGTTCGCATCCAGTTCCGTCTTGCCCATCACGCCGCCCAGAACGATCAGCTTCTCGTTCTTCTTGGCAAATTCAATCGACACCTTGGCTGCCGCCACGGGGTCATCCGAGTAGGCAATCGCCGTAGGCCCGGTGAACAGATGGGATATGGACTCGCACTTGGTGCCCTCGAGAGCAAGCTTGGTCAGCCTGTTCTTCGTCACACGGAACTGCGCACCGACACCGTGCATCTGCACACGCAAAGCCGTCATTTCGGCAACGGTGAGCCCGGAGTAGTGTGCCACTACCACGAGGCCCGTCTTGTCGAAGACGCCTTTGAGTTCGGTGACCAGTTCCGCCTTTTGGGCTCGGTCCACTTTCACTCTCCAGTGTAAGCGCGACGGGGACAGTCCCTGCCGCGCGGCCACATTGAAGTCCGGACTGCGGCGAACCGCCGACCGGACCTGGTTACCCTGTCCCAGGGCCGTGAACCCGATGCCCGCCCGAAGGCCTCCCTGCCAGGAGCGGCCCGGGATATGGTGCCCGGACCGAAAAGCTTCAAGTCTCGTTTCCCCGTCTGTGCAGGCCGGTGCATCCGATTAAGCCGCTTGCGCGGCGCCTACGGTCTTGGACAGGCGGGCGGCGAACGTGCCGCCCTGTCCCCGGATGCCGAAGCATCCGGAAAATCTCGCTTTACTGAGCGCCCATTACTGAGCGCTCAAACTCGCCACGTCGATCTTGACGCCCAGGCCCATGGTCGAGGTGAGCGACACCTTCTTCACATAGGTGCCCTTGGCGCCGGTCGGCTTGGCCTTGATCACCGCGTCGGCGAACGCCCGGATGTTCTGGGCGAGCGCTTCCTGGGTGAAGCTGGCCTTGCCGATACCGCCATGGACGATGCCGGCCTTCTCGGCGCGGAACTCGACCTGGCCGCCCTTGGCCGCCTTGACCGCGCCCGCCACGTCCGGCGTCACGGTGCCCAGCTTCGGGTTCGGCATCAGGCCGCGCGGGCCGAGCACCTTGCCCAGACGGCCGACCAGGGCCATCATGTCGGGGGTCGCGATCACGCGGTCGAAATTCATCACACCGGCCTGGATCTGCTCGGCCAGGTCGTCGGCGCCGACGATATCGGCGCCCGCGGCGCGGGCCTCATCGGCCTTCTTGTCCTTGGCGAACACGGCGACCCGGACGGTCTTGCCGGTGCCGTTGGGCAGCAACACCACGCCGCGGACCATCTGGTCCGAATGGCGCGGATCGACGCCCAGGTTCATGGCGACCTCGATGGTCTCGTCGAACTTGGCCTTGGCATTCTGCTTCAGGATGCCGACCGCCTCGTCCAGCGAATAGGTCTTGTTGGAATCGACGATCTTGCGCTCGTCCTTCTGACGCTTCGACAGTTTCGCCATCGGACTACTCCCTGACCTCGATGCCCATCGACCGGGCGGAGCCTTCGATCATCTTCATCGCCGCGTCGACATCGTTGGCGTTGAGATTCTTCATCTTCGATTCGGCGATGTTCCGGATGTCGGCGCGCGTCACGAAACCGGCGACGGCCTTGCCCGGGGTCTTGGAGCCCGAATTGATCTTGGCGGCCTGCTTCAGGAAGTGCGAGGCGGGCGGCGTCTTGGTGATGTAGGTGAAGCTGCGGTCGGCATACACGGTGATGACGACGGGGATCGGCGTCCCCTTCTCGATCTCCTGCGTGGCGGCATTGAACGCCTTGCAGAATTCCATGATGTTCACGCCGCGCTGACCCAGCGCCGGGCCAATCGGCGGCGACGGCGTGGCGCTGCCGGCCTTCACCTGCAGGTTGATGTAACCGGTAATCTTCTTCGCCATGGACTTCCCTTCCTTTCAGTACAAGCGGGCGCCGCTTTCGAGGCTACCCAGGGATGCGCGGTCCGGTCATGGCAACCTCCCGCACGTTTGGGCGCCGGAGCGCCCGTAGAATCGATGGTCTCAGGTCTTCTCGACCTGGGCGTATTCCAGCTCGACCGGCGTGGCGCGGCCGAAGATCGAAACCGACACCTTCAGGCGGGCGCGCTCTTCGTCGACGTCCTCGACCAGGCCGTTGAACGAGGTGAACGGACCGTCGGTGACCCGCACCTGCTCGCCGATCTCGAAGCGGATCGACGGCTTCGGCCGGTCGACGCCTTCCTGGACCTGGCTGAGGATGCGCGCCGCCTCGTTGTCGGTGATCGGCATCGGCTTGTTGCCCGAGCCGAGGAAGCCGGAGACCTTCTGGATGTTCTTCACCAGGTGATAGGTCTCGTCGGTCATGTCCATCTTCGCCAGCACGTAGCCAGGGAAGAACTTGCGCTCGGCGTTGACCTTCTGGCCCCGCCGGATCTCCACGACCTCTTCCATCGGGACGATCACCTGCTCGAACAGATCGGTCATGCCCTGGAGGGCAGCCTGCTCCCTGATCGATTCGGCGACCTTCTTCTCGAAATTGGAATAGGTCTGGATGATGTACCACCTGGCGGTCATGTCGGTTCCGTTTCGCTCAGCCGTGGTTCGGCAGGATGAGTTTGACGGCCTGGGCGAAGCCCATGTCGACGAGGAGGAAGAACACCGAGGCGGCAAGCACCATGATGAACACCATCAGCGAGGTCACCCAGGTTTCCTTCCACGAAGGCGTGACCACCTTCGAGACTTCCTGTTTGACCTGCCGCATGAACTGCGCTGGATTCGTCCTGGCCATCTTCCCTCAGCGTACCCGTCTGTCTATCCCGCCGTGGCGTTGGCGTAAGTATTGGCAGGAGTGGAGGGGCTCGAACCCCCAGCCCCCGGTTTTGGAGACCGGTGCTCTACCAATTGAGCTACACTCCTAAAGGCTTTTCAGCCGTTGTATCGCTCGCCGCCACACCGCTCGCAAAGCACCCGGGGGCGGCAAGAAGCCGTCCCCGGAGCCGTTGA
>CAMDTB010000064.1 GCA_945907245.1 Rhizobium sp. Q54 | reverse complement strand
CCCTGGGAACTCTCGGAGTCGCTTCGAGTTGACGGCATGAATATTTCCCCTCCCGAGACAACGACGATGCCTCTCTTCCCCATCATCGCCCTCTTTGCCGGCGCACTCGTATTGATCGCCGCGGGTTCGCCGCTTGGCATGATTTTCCTCGTGCTCGGCGTCATCCTGCTTTGCCTGAAAATCGGCATGCCGGGGGTCAGGCAGGGACCGCTCCGCGGCGAGATGAGGATCCACGCCGAGACTGGCCGCCGGGGCGCGCGCCACGGCTGATCGCTCCGACGGCTGCAACCCCAGGGTCGTCCTGATTGCCGAGTGATGCTAAACCACCCACGGTTGTGAAGGGAGGGAACGACATGACCGTGATCGTCGCCGGCACGCTGGATTTCGATCCCGCCGACGCTCACGCGTGCATCCACGCCTCGCGCCCGACTATCGAGGGCGGCCTATACCCTGGACGGCTGCCTCGCATACGCATTCTCCCTCGACCCGTTCAATCCCGGTTGCGCTTACGTCTTTATGCAGTGGGAGTCCGAGGAGAGCCTCGCCGCCTTCTTCACCAGCCCCTGGTACACCGCCATGCGCGATCATCTGGGAAAATGGGGGCTGAAAGGTGCCTGGCTCGACAAGTACCGCGCCGACCTTATCGAACCGTTCTACGATCCCGGGACGGGCAAAGCCAAGCCTCGCTTCTTCGATCGATGAGGAGCAAGTTCGCCTGCCTATGGAGGGGAGATCAGCCCTAATTCCTTAGCGACCACGGCAGCCTCGAGCGGTGTTTGGACTCCAAGGCGTATGCAGGCAGCATCGAGTTGCTGCTCGACATGAGGCGTGGACATGCCAAGCGCAGAGGCGATCTGATCAAGATTCTGAGTGTTTATCAATAACCTCAAGCATTCCATCTGCGTGGGAGAGAGAGGTGTAAGCCATTTTTTGCCTCGGGAATTACTTAGCACTGTGACTTCTACGCCATTACTAGTGTCCCGGATCAAATAATATTCCCTAATTTGGGGACATCCGTAATCTCCGACGCAACGCGATTGCGCATAAACCCCTAAATACATAGATAATATCTCCATTGGATATTACTGCCCGAATTTACACAAAAGAGGTATCTCCTTTTTTACATATCAATTGTATATTTGCATTTGTTTGAAGTTTTATAATACCTCAATATTCCAATACGGGCGATCCGCCTAAATCGACTCGATATTCCGCCTCAATTGCGGCACAATTCCCGCCCATATCGGGAGAAACGAATTTTTGGGCGCCACCATAAAAACATTCTTACGAGAACACTTTAATGAAGTGGCTTTGGATGAACCGGTAAATATTTATATGAATTCTGGCTACTTGGGAGGAACCGACGCCATGGAAAGCCACCACATCTGGGTGGTCGATCGCAGCAAGCTCTTCAGGGAAGGCTTGAAGATGCTGCTGAGCGACTCGCCATTCGAGGTCACCTACGAAGTGCCATACCTGACACTGATCGACGAGAACACCGACCGCCGCGAAAAGCCCGCCCTGGTCCTGGTAGCGGTCCAGACGCCGCTAACGCCTGGCAGCGAGGAGGAAGTCGGCCTCGTCCATCTCTGTCGAAGTTGGGGCGATACGCCCGTGGTGGTCCTGTCGGATGCCATGTCGGTCAGCCAGCTCAAGGCGGCGATGAAAGCCGGCGCCCGCGGTTACTTGCTGCGCGACATCACGCCGGATGCGCTGAAGCAGTCGCTGCTGCTGGTCTTGCTGGGGGAGAAAGTGCTGCCGACGGACCTGGTCAGCATCCTGGTCGACGGATGCGAACTGCGCATCCCCAACAATGGCGAGGCTATCGCAGCGGACCTGTCGCCCCGCGAAAAGCTGATCCTGCGCTGTCTGGCACACGGCCATCCGAACAAGGTCATCGCCAACGAACTCAACATCACCGAAGGCACCGTGAAGGTCCACATCAAGGCGGTGTTCAAGAAAATCCGGGCGCGCAACCGGACCGAGGCCGCCATCTGGGCGCTCAACCACGGCTTCGATACGGACGTATAGGCCCGCGGGAAGCTTCTGGAGCTGTCAGGGAATGATCTGGGAGCCCATGCCGCTGGGGGAACGCCCGGCGGCATCGCGTGGCGCCTGCTTCACACGGGGCGGCGTCAGGGCGCTGGGAGCCCCACCCTCATCGAGCATGTCCGTCCAGGTGTCCACCGTCTCGCCCGCGTCGTCGCGCTCGGTCGGCTGATCAGGGTCGCTCCGGACGGCGGCTACGACGTCGATGAGGGTTTCATCGTCGGCTTCGTCCAGGAATGAAGCCTCCTGCCGCACCAGGGCCCGCTCCCTGCTGCCGAAGTCGTCCCGCTCGGTCGCCCCGGGGAGCGGCTGGGTGAACAGCTTCAGTCCGAACGATGTGGCTTGCGGGGTATTGCCCCGGCCAATCGCCACGTCCACGTCGGACAATCCCTGCATCTCGACGGAAGGCGCGGTGGGCATGTCGGCGGCGTGAGCCGATTGCATCTGGATCCCCGCTGCCGCCAGAATCACCAAGGATGCCTGCCATATCTTTGTCATATCCCGTCACCTCGCATTTCTCCCCATTTGCCCTTACTCTATGCAGGTCCCGCCTTAAGGAATCCATCGTGAAGGTTATCAGCTGGAATCTCCTGCGCCTCGATCAGGGGGGCGCAACAGTCAAGCATATCGCCGAGATGATCGAGGAGCAGAAGCCCGATCTCGTCCTGCTTCAGGAAGCGTTCCGCGATGTCGAGAACCTGCCCGACATGGTCGGCGGCACGCTGTTTCACGAGCCGATGCCGTCGCGACTCTACGGCCTGGCGGCATGGAGCCCGCACGAGGTTTCTCCGCGCGAGGCGATGACCTTGCCCGTCTCGCGCATGCCGGGCCGGCTCCCGCCGCGCGTCGCCCAGTTGCTGCACGTGGGTGAGATCACCTTCGCCAACGTCCATCTGTCGCACGGCCAGTGGCTGAACCGCTGGCAGCTCATGCGCCTCGCCAGCACGCTGCACGGCCCGGCCGCCGTGATCGGGGACTACAACGCCGTCGGCCCCACCATGCTGCCCGGCTTTCGCGACATCGGCCCCCGCGGACGCACCCACATGTGCGGCACCATGATCCCCTTGCGCCTCGACCGCTGCCTGGCGCGCGGCGTCCGCTGCCTGCAGGGATCGATCCTGGACCGGGGATCCTCGGATCATCACCCGATCGTGCTCAAGCTGCAGGCCGATCACCACGTGACGGCCGTCGCCGCCGAGTAGGGAACCATTGGTCGCTGCAGCGGTTCTTCCCCCAGACATCCAAGCATGGGGAACCCACATGAAACTCGGTCTACTCGCCGCCCTGACGGGCATCGCTGTCGCCGTTGGCCTGTCGAGGAAGAAGCGGACGGATAGCCTCTCCGCTGACTCGGGGAAACCTCGGACAGTCGCGCCGCCACGGGACGGCGACGCGCCGATCACGGGCACGGCGCCGCAGGAAGGCGTGAACATGAGGGCGGCGTCGCCATCGCCGGAAAAGTTCGACAGCGGCGCGCGGGTGACCGCGCCCTGACCGCCCGATTTCAGCGGGAAGCGCGGACTGCCAGCGCGCGAAATTCGGCGTCGCTGATCACGTGCAGCAGGCAGTGGTCATTGACCCGGTTGGCGGGAATGAAGAATTCGCGACAGCTCGCGCCGGCGCTCGCCCCCTCGAAGTCGCTCAATTCCTGCTCGCTCAGAATGACCTCGATCTCGACCGCGGCGAAGGGTCCGTCCACATCGTCCGTCACCGGGCGGTCGCAGAAGCGCACGCCCGCATAGCCCGACCTCGTGCGGCCGCCGGCAACGCTGTCGCGAAAGCCTTCGCTGAGGATGCGGCGCACATTCCTCCGCGCCGTGAGATGATAGAGCGTCGTCATTCCACCACTCCCTGTGCCGGTTGAACCGATCGGGTACTTCGAAGGATATAGACTGCACGTGTTGGCCTGCGAGGGTCGGTCGCGTGAACTTTTCGCTTCGCCCTGGCGCTCAGCGCGCCCTGCTGCGATCCCAGCGCCACGCGACCCGATATGGCCGGAAACCCAGTTCGTGCTTGAAGCGGCGCATGCCGTCGCCCTGCCGGTGATGCCAGGTGTATTGCAGCCAGGCGGCGCCGCCGCGCTCGCACTTTTCGATCGCCTCGCGGATGGTCTCGCTGAACAGCAGATACATGATCCCGTCGCGCAGGAACTCCGCGTGGCCCATGACACCGCGCAGCACGATCACCTCGCCGGCGTCGATCCACAGCATATAGCCGCGCAGCCGCCCCCCGGCGTCGAACACGCCGTTGCCCTGCCGATTGCCGAAGGCGCGCGCTACGCCTTCCTCGGTGAGGACGTCCGGTTTCATGGGAATGCCCTGCCGGGCCGGCGTAGAACGATGGATCTCCAGCAATTCGCCGCGATACCCGTCCGCGTTGATCGGGCGAACGGTATAGCCGGCCTTTGCCGCCCGACGCGCCTTGCGCCGCGCGTCGGCGAAGTCGCCGCCCTGGAGGTAGCCGCCGTCCCAACCCGACAGCCGGACCAGCGACGGACCGTAGGATCCAATGGACACCTTCAGCCTCGGATGCCGCGCCGTCACGTCCCGGAACATGGCCCACGCCGCGTCGTCGCCGTACATGCGAATTTCCAGGCGGTCCATGGCCATCACGTCCAGCGCCCAGCGCAATCCGCCTCGCAAACCCGAATATCTGCCCATCCGCACGCCCCATGGCCCTGCGTCCAAGCCTAGTTAGACCGGAGCGGCCGCACAACGTTGACAGCACCACACCGCGTCCGCCACACAGGACGTGCATTGAAAGGAGCCGCCGTGCCGGTCTCGAACGCCTACCAAGCCGATCCGCGCCATCCGTCCCTGGGTGAAGAGTTTTACGACGTGGTCGCGCCTGCCGACTTCCCCGACGCGATCCTGCGATTTCGCAACGACCGTTGGGCCGCGCGTGTCGGCCTCGACACCCTGACCGACGATGAATGGGTCGCCCATTTCGCCCGGTTCGAGCCGCTGCCCGGCAACATCCCCCAGCCGCTCGCCCTGCGCTATCACGGCCACCAGTTCCGCAGCTACAACCCTGACCTGGGCGACGGCCGCGGCTTCCTGTTCGCCCAGATGCGCGACGCGGTCGACGGCCGCCTGCTGGACCTCGGCACCAAGGGTTCGGGCAGGACGCCCTGGTCGCGCACCGCCGACGGCCGCCTCACCCTGAAGGGCGGCGTACGCGAGATTCTCGCCACCGAGATGCTCGAGGCGCAGGGTGTCTACACCTCGAAGACCTTTAGCCTGATCGAGACCGGCGAGGACCTGGTCCGCCACGACGAACCGTCGCCGACGCGCTCGGCGGTGATGGTGCGCCTCAGCCACAGCCATGTCCGCATCGGCACCTTCCAGCGCCTCTCCGCGTTGGATCAGAAGGACGACCTGAGACGTCTCGTCGACTACTGCATCGAGCAGTATTGGCCGCAGGCCGCCGGCGCCGCGGATCCGATCGCGGCCTTCTTCACCCTCGCCACCCAGGCCATCGCCCGCATGGGCGCCGACTGGTGGGTCGCCGGCTTCGTCCACGGCGTGCTCAACACCGACAACACCACCATCACCGGCGAAAGCTTCGACTATGGCCCGTGGCGCTTCCTGCCGACGCTCGATCCAGCCTTCACCGCCGCCTATTTCGACCATTCCAGCCTCTACGCTTTCGGCCGGCAGGCGCCGCAGCTGTTCTGGAACTGCGAGCGTCTAGCCGGCTGCCTGCTCGACCTCTCGAGCCAGGCCGAACTGGTCAAGGGACTGGAGGCCTTCCAACCCGCCTTCTGGAACCGCCTCGAAGCCCGAACCCACGCCAAGCTGGGCCTCGTCCCCGGCGATGGCGCCCGCGAACTGGCGCAGGGATTCTACGATGTCCTGCACAAGAGCCAGGTCCCCTACGAACGCGCCTTCTTCGACCTGGTCGGCGGCGCGCTGCCGGACCGCATCGCCGCCAGCCCGCACCGGGAGACCTATGCGGGCGAGCCATGGTCCGGCGTCATCGCAACGCTGCGCGCCGCGACGCCCGCGCCAAATGTCGCCGACACAATGTCGCATTCCTATTTCAGCGGTGATGCGCCCTGCACCATCCTGATCGACGAGATGGAAGCCACCTGGACGCCGATCGCCGAAACAGACGACTGGTCGGCCCTTCGAGCAAAGATCGCCGGCATCCGCGACCTGGGCCATGCGCTGGCGCCCCTGCTGAAGCCGACGGGTCCGGGCTTCCTTGGCCGGGCCTAGACCGCCACGGTAACCCCCAGGAACTCGGCGATCTCACCCTTGCGCATCATGGCGTCCTGATAGCCCAGTTCGATCAATTCTCCGCAAAACCCGGGCTCGAACAGCAGATAGCTGGGCACCCGCCAGCCCGAGCCCCAGGCACCGGCACCGCGCAACAGGCCGCGGATGGTCCAGGGGATTTCCCTGGCGTGGCGCCTGGCGATGCCGCCGATATCCTTCGACGGCTGCACGATCAGCACCTCGACCTTACGGAGCGGGCTTTCGGACGCCTTCTCCGGCGACAGCAGCGACAGCGTGTGGTTGATGCGCCGCAGCCGCTCGACGTCCTCGTTCAGATTGTCGTTGAACAGCAGGTCCAGCATGTGGCCGGCGATGTCTCCCAATGTCGGCGCCCGCCGGCGGCGCATCTCCACCTCGCCCGTTTCCACATTCCGGTCGCGCGTGCCGACCACCAGGATGCGCTCGGCGCCCAGATGGATCGCCGGGCTGAGCGGCGCGGTGAGGCGCAGCGAGCCGTCACCGAAATACTCCTCGCCGACTTTCTGGGGCGGAAAGATCACCGGCAGCGCCGCCGACGCCAGCACATGCTCGACGGTGATTTCGCAGTGCATGCCATCACGCCGGGCACGCTGCCAGTCGGGCAGCGTCGCGGGACCCTGGAAGAACGTCATCGCCCGGCCGTTCGCATAGCTGGACGCCGTGATCGCCACCGCCTCCAGCGCGCCGGACGTCAGGCACCCATAGATGCGGCCGAAATCGATGCCCTGGATCAGCAGGTCCGTCAGCGGCGCGTTGCGCAGCAGCGACAGGGGGTTGCCCTTGCCGAAGCCGCCGACCGTCAGCGTCGCCAACCAGTGCAGCGCCGTGGCGGTCACGCTGGGCACGTCGGTGCGATAGACCTTGTGGGTTCGCAGCTCCCGCCACATCTGCTCGAGTTCGGCCACGCCGGCGCTGAACCGGTCGGCCCGGCTGGCCATGTAGGCGGCGTTGATCGAGCCGACGGAGACGCCGCAGATCACCGGGAACGGATTGGGACCGTCACCCCACAGTTCGGCGATCGCCTTCAGCACCCCGACCTGATAGGCGCCGCGCGCGCCGCCGCCCGCCAGCAAAAGGCCGGTTCTGTTCCGAATCTGGGTGTTGGTCCCCGTCATGACGTCTGTATACCGCCGGACGGCCCATGCGCGCCAGACCGTCACAACAAGAAGGCCGCCCCGAAGGACGGCCTTTCGCGGTGCGCCAAATCACAGGCTGAGCGTCAGTGCTTCTTTTCGTCATCCGCCCGCGAGGCGGCTGCGTTGGATGGGGCCTTGTCGGTCTTGCCCGACGCGGCGGCGGACTACCAGTCGGAGAAGTCGCTGCCGAACTTGTCGCTCCGCTCCTTGCGCCACCTGGCGTAGTCGTCGTCGTGCTGCTTCATCTGGCTCTCGCGCCACGCGCGGTAGTCTTCGTCATATTTTCGGACCTGCTCCTGACGCCAGTCATGATATTCCGGATCGTGGCGCGCGGACGAGCCAGACCCGCCGGCCTGGTCGCCCTGATAGCCGGAAACGGCCTGGCCGTAGCTCTGGCTGCCGGGGCCATAGGCGTACTGGCGTGCGTCGGATGGATTGTCGTGGTCGCCGCGGTCGCGACCCCAGTCGCGCTCCTCGCCATGGCCGCCCTGGCCGTAAAAGCGGTCGCCGTCCTGGCGGCTGCCCCGGCTGTAACCGCCCTCGTCCCGGGCCTGCTGACGCCGGCCGCCGACCTGTCCGTAGCCACCCGCGCTTCCCCGGCCCTCGCGTTCCCAGTCGCGCTCGATGCCCGGGTTGTAGTTGCCCTGGCCGCTGTACGACCGGTTGCGCTCGCCTGCATAGGCGCCTTCGTCTTCGGTGTAGGGATTCTGGTCCGGTCCGACCCTGCTGGTGTATTGGCCGCCGGCGCTGCCGTAATCGGGCGCCTGGCGAGCCTGGCGTCGGTATCCTTCCCATGGACGGCGTTCGCTGTCCGACTGGCTTTCCTGGTTCGGCTTCCACCGATCCTGATCACGCTGCCCAGCCATGATCCATCCTTTCCATTCAAGTGACGCCCCAAGCCGTCTCTGCCTGAACAACCCTCCAGTAAGGCCATGGTTCCTCCCTTCGCTTTACGGGAGGAACGGTCCGGCGCGCCAGCGCTCGAGCCAGACCGCTACCAGCACGCAGCCCGTGGCCCACGCCGCGCCCACGCTCCAGCCGGCGAGCACGTCGCTGGGCCAGTGCACACCCAGATAGATGCGGCTCAGTCCCACCATGAACGCCACCGACAGGGCGACGCCGAACACATAGATCTGCTGCCGGCGTCCGTCCTGGGCCCGCGCCAGCAGCGCGCCGATGGTCAGGTAAAGCACGGCCGACATCATGGCGTGCCCGCTGGGGAAGCTCATCGAGGACTCGCTCATCAGGTGCGGCACCACGTCGGGCCGGGTCCGGCCGAACGCCGCCTTCATCACCTGGCTGAGGACGGAGCCGCCGATGACCGACACCAGCAGCAGCATGGCCGAGGACCGCTTGCCGTCCAGCAGCAGGTAGCCCGCGGAGGCGATCACGATCAGCGTCAGCATGACCGTGCTGCCGAGGCTGGTTACGTCGCGCACCGCGTCGGCGAGCCAGGGCGGGCCGACAGGATCGGCCAGGTCGGCGGAATCGCGCAACGCCAGCAGCACGGTCCGATCGAAGGCTTGCGTGTCGCCCTCGACCATCTCGGCCGTCACGAGGCCGAAGCACAACGCCGACACGGCGCACACGAAAATCGCCGCCAGCACGCCGAGTTCGATACGGTCGCCAGGCAGCAGCTGGCGCCCCAGTTTGAAAATGTCCTTGAACGTGGCGGCCTCCAGGGGTTGCTGCGCCGATCCCGACGGCTTTTCGATCCTATATCGCTTGCCAAGGCACCTGTGTCGCGGATTTCGTGACGCGGTGCCTCGCCCAAGCTATCCTACGTCGACATTATGTGGGGGAGGCCAGGTGGAATTTCAGGCCCTGACCGGCAGCGTGGCGTTCGCCGTCACGCAGACCGCGGTGGCACTGTTCATGCTCGGGCTCTACATCGCGGCCCGCCGGGACGCGTGTACCCGCTATTGGGCCATCGCCAGCGCGCTCGTCGCCATCGGCGTCATCGCGCCATTCCCTTTCATCGGTACGTCGCTGCGCCTGCCATCCATGGCTGTCAGCAACACGGCGATCGTCGCCGGACTGGTGTGGATGTGGTGGGGCATGCGCGTATTCTTCGGCCGCGCCCCGAAAGCCATCGGCTGGTGGCTGATCGGTGCGCACGCCGTCATTTTCGGCGGCATATTCGCGTTCGTCTCCGAAACCCAGTTTCGGGTGATCATCTTCGCGGTCGCCGTGGCCATCGCGGTCACGCTGATCGTGCTGGAGGTCTGGCGCGGCAGCGGCACGCCGTTGACCGTCGCACGTCGCCTCGTCGTGTTTGCCTATGCCGTCACCCTGGCGCCGATCATCGTCAGGGCGGCGATCCTGCTCGGCTCCGGCACCCGCATGACGCCGCTGACCGACAGCACCTTCAACGTCATGATGCTGTACCTGCTGCCCATGGCCGGCGGCCTGCTGAGCTCGGTGGGTACGCTGCTGATGTATTTCGAACGGACCATCGACGAGAAGGACTACCTGGCCAACCATGACGAGTTGACCCGGCTGTTCAACCGCCGCGCCGTCATCGAACGGGGCATGCAGACGCTGGCCGCCGCCGCCCGGCATAACCGGGCCGTCTCCATCCTGCTGATCGACATCGACCACTTCAAATCGGTGAACGACACCCTGGGCCACGAGGCCGGCGACCTGGCGCTCTCTGCCGTCGCCACGACCCTCTCCGCCGCCTGCCGGCGCACCGACATCATCGGCCGGTATGGCGGCGAGGAGTTCTGCATCGTCTGCGCCGACACCACCGCCGACGAAGCCATGCATCTGAGTGAACGACTGCTGCGCGCGGTGGAAGCGATCACGCCGCCAGCCGGCCTCCGCCGCAGCCTGAGTGTCAGCATCGGCATCGCAACGGCGACGGACGAACAGGCCTGGGATACTCTGCTCAAGCAGGCCGACCGTGCGCTCTATGCCGCCAAGGACGCAGGCCGCAACCGCGCAGTCGCCGCCTAGCGGCCGGGACGGCAGCGCTTCCCAAGTCGGCGGCATGGCGCTAGAGTCTGGGCCGCAGGGGAAACACTCATGCAACTTCATGCCGTTACCGCCGGCGCGGCCACGGGGATCGCGCCGAACACTGCTGCTCTGTTCTTACTGGAACGGTATCTTATGGCGCGCCAGTTCCTGGACGCCGGATCCCGGACTGTTGCCGCTGCGTCCCTATGGACGGTGACGGGATGACCGGTCCGGACACCCGTCTTCCCAGCCAGCGCACGGGATCGGCCTATGAGGGCCCGATCCTCACCGCGCTGCTGACCCTCGCGATACCGATCGTGGCGGGCAACATGCTGCAATCCGCCTATCAGCTGCTCGATGCGTTCTGGGTGGGCCGGCTGGGCGCCGCGGCCGTTGCCGCCGTGCAGATCACCTTTCCGATTACCTTCATGATGTTCGCGCTGGGCGCCGGCTTCTCCATCGCCGGTTCGACACTGATCGCCCAGTATGTGGGCGCCCGCAACCAGGGCATGGTCAACCGGGTGGCGGCGCAGACCATGCTGCTGGTGGCCTGCATATCGCTGATCCTGGGCCTGATCGGCTACGCCATCGCGCCGGGCTATCTGCGGGCGATGGGCATCGCCGCCGACGTCTATCCCGGCGCGCTCAGCTATATGCGGATCGCCTTCCTCAGCCTGATCTTCGCCTTCAGCTTCGCCGTGTTCCAGGCGGTGATGCGCGGCGTCGGCGAGGCCAAGCTGCCCATGTACGTGATTCTCGGCACGGTAGTCCTGAACGGCGGCCTCAGCCCGCTGCTGATCTTCGGCTGGGGACCGATCCCCGGCCACGGCGTCACCGGCGCGGCCATGTCGAGCTTCGTCACCCAGGGTGTCGCCGCCGTCATCGCCATGCTGGTGCTGTTCGGCGGCCGCCACGGCATCAAGGTGTCGTGGTCCGACTTCAAGCCCGACATGAGCTACATGAAGCGCGCCTTCCTGCTCGGCTTCCCGTCGTCGATCGAGATGTCGACCCGGGCACTCGGCGTCATCATCCTGTCGTTCCTGGTCGCCAGCTTCGGCACGCGCACCATCGCGGCGTACGGCGTCGGCACCACGATCCTGCAGGTGGTGATCATCCCGGCCATGGGTCTTGCCATGGCGATCTCTGTGCTGGTGGGCCAGAACATCGGCGCCCGCAATCCCCAGCGCGCCGCCCTGATCGCCCGTACCGGCGCCATGCTCGGCTTCGGCGCCCTCACCATTCTGGGCGTGATCGCATTCATCTTCGCGCCGCACATCGTCCGCTTCTTCATCCCCGGCGACCCGGGCGTCATCGCGGACGGTTCCACTTTCGTGCGCATCCAGAGCCTGATCTGGGGCTTCGTCGGCCTGCAGTTCTGCCTGGTCGGCGTGCTGCGCGCCGCCGGCAACATGATGGCCACCATGATCATCGCCCTGGTGTCCCAATGGGTGCTGATGTTCCCGCTGGCCTATGTGCTGTCAAAGCACACGGCGCTCGGGGCCGAGGGCATCTTCTGGGCGTTCCCCATCGCCAATGTCGCCATCACCACCATCACGGTGATCTGGTACTGGAAAGGCGACTGGCGTTATGTCCACCTCACCGAGGATGAGCAGGCCGTCGTCGCCGTCAATGAAGCCGCGGCGGTCGAGGAACACCGGCACTAAGCCAGCGCAGCCTTCACCCTGGGCAACACCCTGTTCATCAGCAACTCCACCCGTGCCCAGCCGCTCTCGAAGCTTTCGCCGGGGAACTTGGCCCAGAAATGCACGTCACGGATCTGCGGCCACGCCTTGAGCATGGCGGTCAGCTCGCGCACCGCCGTTTCCGGATCCCAGAGCTCGTAGAGACCGCCCTCGATGGCCGCCCGGCCGTCGGGGAACAGCGGCGTTGTCTCGGGCGGGCCGAACGCGCCCCAGCCGATATAGGCGTTGGTCTGGTAGAGCACGTGCGGCGCGACCTTGGCCGCCTCGCGCTCGGGATCGTCGGCGACGATGGCCCAGTTGCCGGCATAGATCGCGCCGTCCTCGCGTCCCTGCGCCTTCCGCGCGTCCACATAGACGTCGTGGCCGATCCCGCCGGTGGACAAAAAGCCGTCGCCGATCACCGCGGCACGCGCCATGGCCGGAGGGCTCAGGCCGCCCATCAGCAGCTTCGGCGCATGCTCGGGCGCCGGCGTCACCCGCAGATTGTTCACGTCGAACCGCTTGCCGTGGAATTCGAACCTTTCGCCCGACCACGCCTGGCGGATCACCGCGACGGACTCCTCCATCAGGCTTGGGCGGTGGCGCACGTCGCGGCCGAACTGCCTGAATTCCAACTCGCGGTAGCCGCCGCCGACACCCAGGTCGAACCGGCCGCCGGTCAGCAGCGACACCGTCGCCGCATCCTCGGCGATGCGGATCGGATCGTGCAGCGGCAGCACCATCAGGTTGGTGCCGATGCGCATCCGCGTCGTCTTCGCGCCGATGGCGGCGGCGATCACCAGCGGCGACGGCGTGTAGCCGTCATCGATGAAATGATGCTCGGTCAGCCACACCGAATCCCAGCCCGCCGCCTCGGCCGCGACGATCTGCTCCAGCGCCTGGGCGTGGAAGCGCTCGGACGGCATCGCCCAGGGCGCCGGATTGCGGAAGTCGTACCAAAGGCCGAAATTCACCATGCCCCGTCTCCCCGTCAGGTCAGTTCGGCGAGGAAGCCGAGCAGCACCTCCCCGTAGCGCCCGGCTTCCTCAATGAAGGGAGCGTGACCGCTTTCAGGGAATTCCGCCAGCCTTCCCAGCGGCGCCAGCTCGGCGGCCGCCCGGCCGATGCCCGGCGGCGCGATGACGTCCTGTCCGCCCACCACCGACAGGAACGGCACGGCCAGTCCGCGCAGCGCGCCGCGCTGGTCGAGTGTGTCGAGATCGAGCAGCGCCCGGTCCGCCGACGGCGCGTTCTCCATGAACACCGACCACATCCAGGTCTTCACGGCGTCGCTGACCGGACGGGCGCAGATGGCGTGCGCCAGGCCGTGCAGGAAGGTCGCCCGGTCCTGCCGTAGCGCGGCGACGGTCTCGGCGACCGAGCCGGGCGCGCCACCATGGGGAAAGTCGGGCGCCTGCACGTAGCGCGGCGTCGCGCCCGCGGTCGAGACCACGCCCACACAGCGGACGCCCAGCCGCACCGCCGCCGCGACGGCGACAGGGCCGCCGAGCGACCAGCCATTGACCGCGAGCCGCCCGAGCCGCAGATGGTTGGCGAGCGATACCACGTCCGCGGCCGCGCTGTTGATCGAGACGTCGGCGAAATCCTTGTCCGACTTGCCGCAGCCGCGCTGGTCGAAGCTCAGCACCGCGTGGCCTGCCCCGGTCAGCAGCGGCAGCACCGTGTCCCACAGCCGGCAGCTCATGCCCCAGCCATGGATCAGCGCCACCGGCAGCCTGTCGCCCGGGTAGTATTCGTAGTAGATACGGCGCCCCGGCTCGGTCTCCAGAAAGGCCATCAGGGAATGCTCCAGCCGGCGTCGATGACCAGTTCGGCGCCGGTGACATACTTGGCCTCGTCCGAGCACAGATAGACCGACCCATAGGCGATATCTTCCGGGTCGCCCATCCGGCCCATCGGGATGGCGGCCTTGATCGCCGCGTCCATCTCCGGCGTGAGATCGCCCAGGATCGGCGTGCGGATCTGGCCCGGCAGGATGGTGTTCACCCTGACGCCCTGCTGGACGAACTCCAGCGCCGCCGACTTGGACATCAGCCGGACCGCCGCCTTGGTGGCGTGGTAGGACAGCGAGCCGGGACTGCCGACCATCCCGTAGAGCGACGAGATGTTGACCACCGCGCCGTTGCCGGATTTCGCCAGCTCGGGCATCGCCGCCCGCATGCCGTACCAGACGCCGGTCTGGTTGATCGCGATCATGCGTTGCCAGCCTTCGTCCGTCTCCTCGGTGACGCCGCCGGGGTGATAAATGCCGGCATTGTTCACCAGCGTGGTCAGCGCGCCGAAGCGCGATACCGCCGTGGCCACCGCCGCCGCCCAGCTGTCAGCACTGGTGACGTCGAGGCGCACGAACGTCACCTGGCCGCCCGCCTCGTTAACTTCGGCGGCGACGCGCGCGCCCAGATCCTCCTGGATGTCGCCGGAAACCACTTTGGCGCCCTCGCGCGTGAACAGCCGCACATGCGCCGCGCCGATCCCGCTCGCGCCGCCCGATACGAGCGCCACCTTGCCGTCAAGCCGTCCCATCATGTCCTCCCCATCGCTGTCGGGATGAGACCACAAACAGGAGTCTATTTGCTAGAACGTAACAAACGTCCTAGCCTGTTTGTCAGCGCCCCTTGGGGAAGGGGCAGGCAAAACGGGAATAAGGAGCGGACGATGGAAGTAGGCCTGCTGATGGTCTTCCAGAACTTCATGGACCGGGCAACCGACCATGAGGTCTATGAGCGCGACATTCACCTGGCGAGTCTCGCCGAACCGCTCGGCTTCGACACGCTGGGCGCGGTGGAACACCATTTCTTCAACTACGCCATGGCGCCGGACAACATGCAGTTCCTGAGCTACATGGCGGCCAGGACCAGCCGTATCGGCCTGCTCACCGGCGCCGTCATCCTGCCGTGGAACAATCCGCTGCGCGTGGTCGAGAAGATGATCATGCTCGATCACCTCAGCAACGGCCGCGCCCTGTTCGGCATCGGCCGCGGGCTCGCCAAGCGCGAATACGACCGCTTCGGCATTTCCATGAACGAGGCCCGCGACCGCTTCGACGAGGCCGCCGAACTGATTCTGAGGAGCCTGGAGAGCGGCGTCGTCGAGGGCGACGGCACCTATTACAAGCAGATGCGGACCGAGGTGCGGCCGCGTCCGCACGCCACCTTCAAGGACCGCTTCTACTGCGTCGCCATGTCGTCGGACTCGGTGCCGGTCTGCGCCCGTCTCGGCGGCAAGATGATGAGCTTCGCCCAGAAGCCGTGGGAACAGATGGCCGGCCATTTCGGCACCTACCGCTCCCTGTTCCAGGAGTTCCACGGCCGCCCGGCGCCGTCGCCCGTCTGTGTCGACTTCATGTGCTGCGACGAGAGCGGCGAACGCGCCGAGGAACTGGCCCGCGAGCACATGGCCAACTATTACCTCACGGTCATGGAGCACTACGACATGGCCGGCGACCACTTCAAGAACATGAAGGGTTATGGCGACTACGCCACCAACGCCGCGATCCTCAAGGACACCGGCCTGGCGGACGCGGCCAACGGCTTCGTCGACATCAACACCTGGGGCACGCCGCAACAGATCCTCGACAAGCTCGAGAAGCGCCAGCAGGCGCTGGGCGACTTCGACCTCACCGTGCAGGTCAGCTATGGCGGCATGAGCCTGGAGAACGCCGAAAGCAGCATGCGGCTGTTCGCCGAGAAAGTGCTGCCCGAGGTGCAGGGCTGGCGTAAGGCGGCCTAGGATCTTCGACCGGCGCGGCCTGTCGGCCACATTCCTTTTCCCCCCGCGAGAATCGTTCTAGAAAATACTGGAACGAGAAGGAGAGAAGGAATGACTACCGTCATGCGCACATTGCGCTTCGTCGCCCTCGCCGTCGCGGTGCTGGGCACCACGCCACCCGCCGCCATCGCGGCCGATCCTGACAAGGGAGCGCCCTTCGTCCAGGAGCCGCTGCCCTATGCCGCCGACGCGCTCGAACCCGCGATCGACAAGGCCACGATGGAAATCCACTACGGTCGCCATCACGCCGCCTATGTGAAGGCGCTCAATGAGGCGGTCCAGAAGCTGCCCGAACTGCGGACCATGCCGCTGGACGAGATTCTCGCCGGCATCTCGAAGTTGCCTCCCGCAGTGAGGAACAATGGCGGCGGACATTACAACCACACCCTGTTCTGGAGCCTCATGGCGCCGCCCGGCAGCGGCGGCGAGCCGTCACCGGCGCTCAAGCAGCAGGTGGCGAAGGATTTCGGCTCCTGGGATGCCTTCACCGCGGCATTCGAGGAAGCCGGCCGCACCCGCTTCGGCTCCGGCTGGGCATGGCTGGTGTGGACCGACGGACGGCTGGTCGTTACGTCCACGCCCAACCAGGACAACCCGCTGATGGAAGTTGTCGATGTCCGCGGCGCGCCGATCCTGGCGAACGATCTCTGGGAGCACGCCTACTACCTCAAGTACCAGAACAAGCGCGCCGACTACCTCAAGGCGTGGTGGAGCGTGGTGAACTGGAACCGGGTCAACGCGCTGTTCCAGACTGCATCAAAATAGCCGTCGCACAATCCGGCCTCTCGTGGCCGGCCCGCTCGATGCTGATCCAGAGCGCATCGCCGGGAACCCTCGGCGGCGCCCGCATGCAGTATCAGTTGCGCCAGAGCCTGGTGTTCCTCGATGCCAGTGCCTTCAACGTGCCCGAAGTCATGGTGGGCGCCGTGCAGAACAAGGTCGACGAGGCCACCGGCGAATTGACCGATCAGGGCACCCGCGACTTAATCGCCAAGCACCTGGCGGCATTCGCCGGCTGCGTGCGGTCGGAGTAAGTTGCCGCCTTTGGCGGTTTCTTCTCGCTTTACCCTGACCACGCAACTGCAGCCGGTGCCTGGCCGTCGTGCAATGTACTTTGAGCATTGGTTTGCGAACCGCTCGGCTATACCTTCGCGGTGTTAAGCACCGGGCAGCGCGAAGGCGACATCCTGGTTGCCAGCAGCGGCCAGGTGAAAGTCCGCAGCATCGAGGTCAAGCAGCGCAAGACCGGCGCGCTGGTGAATGTCCCGCTGACACCCGACGCCATGCGCGCGATCAAGACCTGGGGCGGCGCCGACACGATGGTGATCTGCGAGGCGACCGGCGCGCCCTACTCCGAGCATTTGTTCCGCAAGAAGTTCGCCGAGGTCCGCGCCAAGGCCGGCATCCGCGCGTCCATCCAGTTCCGCGATCTGCGCCGAACCACCGTCGTTCACATGGCGCGCGGCGGCGCAACGCAGGAGACAATCGCGGCCGTCACCGGCCACACCGTGAAGTCGATTGCAACGATTATCGAGACGTATCTGCCGCGGGATTCGGAGATGGCCGGCATCGGGATTGCAGCCCTCTCGGCGTATCGGAAGAAGGCCGCAGTTGGAAAACGAAAATGAGCGAGTTGGAAACTTGGTGGGCATGCAAGGACTCGAACCTTGGACCCGCTGATTAAGAGTCAGCTGCTCTACCACCTGAGCTACATGCCCTCACCAAGGAGGCGGCTTATACAAAAATGACTCTCCCGTGTCGACTACGAAAACACGGAAAGATCATAGGG
>CAMDTB010000063.1 GCA_945907245.1 Rhizobium sp. Q54 | reverse complement strand
TGGGCGCCATGGACAAGGGTGGCTCGATCATCCAGATCAGCTCCGCCACCGCCCAGCGCACCGGGACGGTCCAGGGCTATGAAGCCTATGTGGGCACCAAGGCGGGGATCGACCACGTGGTGCGGGCCGTCGCCAATTTCTACGGTCGCAAGGGCATCCGGGTGAACACCATCTCGGCCGGCCATACCGATACCCCGATGCAGAAGGTGCCGCTGCAGGACTGGCGCAAGGCGGCCTATGCCGACGCGACGCCGATGGGCCGGTACGGCACCTGCGAGGATGTGGCCGCAGCGTGCGTCTGGCTGGCGAGTGACGAGTGCTTCATGACCGGCGAGGCGCTGCAGGTGAATGGCGGCCTGACCTTGCGGCGCAACCCGCTGCCCGAGGACATCGCGCGCTATGAGCGTGAATGGGGCAAGAGCATTCCGGTCAGGTAACCGCCTCTTGACTATATCGTGGTATATTAATGCTTGTCGCCGGTCCGGGTCCGGTGTTACTCAAGCGCCTGATCCCGAGACCATCGTTCGGCTGGGGTCGCTGATTCATGGGCGAATCTCCCATGAAGCTTCTCACAGGCTTTGTTGACCGTTCCGTCAATCGGGCGTTGACGAAGCCGTTCTAAGTGCATTATTAGGACAAATGAACAATCAATAAAATTTCCCGGAAACTCGGGAAAAGTGGAGCCAGAACCTTCTGGCGCACGGGTGGAACAGGCTGCAGGCGTCAATCCGCGAAGACGGGGGCGCCGGTGCCGCTAACGAGGGGAGTAACCCTATGAATTGGTTCAGTAACCGTACGGCGTCGCGGCGCGTCGCCCGCCGTGCGTTGCAGGGCGTGGCAGCCCTCGCGGTCGCCGGCCTGCCGCTGGTCGCGCAGGCGCAGATCGAAGAGGTCCGTGTCGAAGCGCGCGGTCAGGAGGAGTCGGTCCGTGATATCCCGGTGGCGATCACCGCCGTCGACGAGAAGACGCTGCGACAATACTCGATGCAGTCCCTGAGCGACGTGGCGGCGCAGACGCCCTCGCTGGAAATCCTGCGCATTCTCAGCGGCACCGGCACCTCGATCAGCATCCGCGGCGTATCGTCGTCGGCCGGCTCCCTGGGCATCGAGCAGTCGGTGTCGGTGATCATCGACGGCGTCTACTTTCCGCAGGGCCGCGTGATCAACGAAGGCCTGTTCGACTCCAGCCAGGTCGCGATCCTGAAGGGTCCGCAAGCCTTGTATTTCGGCAAGAACGCCACGGCGGGCGTGGTGGCCATCACCACCAACGACCCCGGCAACGAATTCGAGGCCATGGCCCGGGCCGGTTACGAAGTACGGGCCGACCAGCTCGACGGCGAGGCGATGATTTCCGTCCCGGTCAACGACAAGTGGGGCTTCCGCATCGCGGCCGCCGGCACCAAGATGTGGGGCGGCTACTTCGAGAACACCGCCGGCGATACGAACTACACGACCCGGGACGCCGCCAACGGCTTCGCGCCGACCAATCACTTCAATCCGGCGCCGACCGACAAGAAGCTGCCGGGCGAGGAATCCTGGAAAACCCGCCTGACCCTCAAGGCGACGCCGACCGACAACCTTACCCTGCGTCTCAAGGCGTCGTACGCCGACGTGTTGACCAACGCGCCCGGCTTGTTCGAGTTGGTGTCGTGTCCCACTCTCAATGGCCAGCCGCACCGCGTCACCGGCGTCGCGCCGAACCAGGTGCCGGTTCTATCGGGGGCTGGCGAGTGCAACAAAGATCGAAAGACAGGCTTCAACAACGAGCCGCCGGACATCGCCGCCACAGGCGGCGGCCCGAACCCCGACAGCCCCGGCCTGAACCGGTTTGGCAACGGCCAACTCGGCGAGATGTACAAGTCGTATATCATCTCCGGCGACGCCGACTGGGACATGGACTGGGCGGATCTCAAGCTGGTGCTGAACTATCACCGGCAGAAGAACGCCTGGGTCGGCGACAACGACGGCGGCGCCGATACCTCGGTCTTCGCCCAGGAGTTCAACACCTTCAGCAACTATTCCGCTGAAGCGCGCATGGCGACCAAGTTCGATGGTCCGGTCAACGCGGTGTTCGGCTTCTACTACCAGCAGACCCACCGCTACTTCGAGCAGAGCGTGCACTTCGCCGGCGCCGAGAACTCGGCCGCGCCGGCCTACGAACGCTACACGGCGTATGACAAGTACTCGGAGACCGACGGCGAGACGGTGTCGCCCTATGCCGAACTGAAATGGTCCATCACCGACCAGTGGACCCTGACCGGTGGCGCGCGCTACATCTGGGAAACCAAGGATTCCTACTTCATCCAGCCTTATGTGAACCCGGCATTCGCGGGGCTGTTCGTCGAGGACCGCACCCTCGCCGTGAAGCAGAAGTTCGACGACATCATCCCGGAAGCGACGCTGACCTGGCAGCCCAGCAACGACCTGACGATCTTCGTCGCCTACAAGCAAGGCTACAAGTCTGGCGGGTTCGATAACGGCACCATCGACAGCACGCTGAATACGTCGCCTCTGGACGACATCACCTTCGATCCGGAGAGCGTCGAAGGTTTCGAAGGCGGCATCAAGACGCTGCTCGCGGGCGGCACCGTCAGCCTCGAGCTCGATGCCTTCATGTACAAGTACAACGACCTGCAGCTGAACTTCTTCAACGCGCCGATCTTCGCCTATCAGACGCTGAACGGCGACATGCGTACGACCGGCGCGGAACTGCAGGCCACCTGGGCGCCCGAGAGCGTCGAGGGCCTGACTCTCAATGCGGCGGTCGCCTACAACGACTCTCACTACACCCGTTTCCTGGCTCCGTGCTCGGGCGGCCAGTCGATCGCCGAAGGCTGCAACATCGACCTGAACCTTCCGCTGAAGAAGCAGGACCTGGCGGGCGCGCCGCGCAACCTGGCACCGAAGTGGGCCGGCAACGTGGGCTTCAACTATGACATGCCCTTCGGCAACGGCTTCGTCTGGGGTCTGTCGGGCAACCTGAAGTTCAAGTCGAAGTACTCGCTCAGCGAGTTCATCCCCGATGCGACCCAGAAGGGTTATGCCCAGCTCGACGCGGCGTTCCGCATCGGCACCGAGGATGGCCGCTGGACCTTTGCGGTGATCGGCAAGAACCTCACCAACGAGTACGTCCTGGTCGGTGTCCGCGACGCGGCGAGCACTGGCGGCAACACCGGCACCAACAACGCGTTCCGGTCGGACCTGACCGGTTACTCGCTGCCGCCGCGGACGGTGAAGTTTGAACTGACCTACCGCTACTAGAATGCTGTCCCGGCCCGCGCTCATGCGCGGGCCGGGCGGCTCTGGGTTCCCGCGTTCCAACCTACTCCCCAGGGGCGCATCTGTGGCGCCGGCGGCAGACAGCCTCAGGCGCATTTTTTTGGCTGGAATGGCATGGCACGCCGAAGACCAGGCATTGCGGACGAGACCGCGAGCACCCGGGGAAAAATCCTCGACGCAGCCGAGCGCGTTTTCTCCATCCGGGGCTTCGACGCCGCCACGACACGCGAGATCGCACGCGAGGCCGACGTGCCACTGGGGCTGATGAGCTATCATTTCGGCACCAAGGACGATCTCTACACCGAAGTCATCGGCCGCCGCGCCGAGCAGCACGTCGCCGACATCCTCGCCGCCATGGCGGCGGTCAGGCAGCGCGCCGGCGACGGCGAGGTCGATGTCAGGGCGCTTGTCGAGGCGTTCTTCCGTCCCATCGTCGAGAAGTCGATGAGCGGCGGTCCCGGATGGCGCGCCTATATCAGGCTGCTGTCGCGTACGGCCAACGAGTCGCCGACCCATCCACATGTGGCCGCCTTCCGCAAAATATACAATCCGGTGCCGCTGGAGTTCATCCGGCTGCTGAAGGAGCGGTTCCCCAAGGCCCGGCCCGAGAACATCTACTGGGCGCATTATGTGATGAGTTCGGCGATCATCCACATGCTGGTCGAGAGCAAGACCCTCGAGCAGCTTTCCGATGGCCTTTGCTCGGCGGCGGACCTCGATACGGTGGCCGAGAAAATGGCTATATTGTTCGAGGCCGGCATAACCCGCCTGGCGGAGTTGTGACCCTGCCGCTACTGGATTTCCATTGCTTTGGTCGCTCGTCCGATTAATGTAAGTGGCAAACACGACGAAGCAGTTCAACGACGAACGAGGATGCCATGTCGACCACGCTCAACAGGCCGATTTCAGGCGGCGCCAACCGGATCGTGCCGGAAGAGGTCCGCATCACCGGCGACCGCTATACATCGCGCGAGTTCATGGAACTCGAGCTGGATTACATGTGGGCGCGGGTGTGGAACATCGGCGGCCGGTCGGCGGAAATTCCCGAGCCGGGCGACTTCGTCGTCCATCCGCTGGGGCGCGACTCGATCCTCATGGTGCGCCAGGACGACGGCACGATCCGCGCCTTCCACAATGTCTGCCCACACCGCGGCAACCGGCTGACCCAGGCGCGCGAGGGCTCGGTCGATGCGTTCGTCTGCTCCTATCACGGCTGGACGTTCGGCCATGACGGCACGCTGATCAAGGTCCAGGACGAGGAGGATTTCCCGAAGGGCAATCCGTGCGGCAGGCTGAACCTGCCGCAGATCCCGTGCGAGGACTACGCCGGCTTCATCTGGTACAACATGGACGAGCACGCGCCGTCATTGGAGAGCTTCCTCGGCCCGGTGAAGGCCTATTTCGATACCCACCAGCTGGAGAACATGACGCGGACGTTCTTCCGGGTCACCGAGGTCGCGTTCAACTGGAAGGCGCTGCACGACAATTTCTGCGAGTCGTACCATCTGCCGACAGCCCATCCGCAGCTCGCCGACTACTATGACGACGACTACCAGAACACCACGTTCGAGTTGTTCGACGGCCATCACAGCCTGATGAAGATGAAAGGCTGCATGCCGTCGGTCCGCGGCAGCGATCCGACGGTCGTCAACGAGACCCTGGCCGCCGAGATGCAGCTCTGGGGCCTCGACCCCAAGGCGTTCGAGGGCCGCGCCCAGGACGTGCGCGAGGCCATGCAGAAGCACAAGCGCACCATCGCCGAGGAGCGCGGTTTCGAGCACTGGCTGCGGGTCGAGGACAGCTGGCTGACCGACGCCTATCACTTCAACCTGTTTCCGGGCACGTCGATCACCGTGTCGTCGATCGGCGCGTCGCTGCAGCGCTGCGAGCCGCATCCGACCGACCCGAACCGCAGCATCTACGAGCACTGGCACATGACCATCAAGCCGCTCAAGGACGGCATGGTGTCGAGCCCGGACGGCTGGGTGCCGTTCAAGCAGGCCGAACGCGACGAGTTTCCTTACGGGACCAAGAGCGTGGGCTTCACCGCCGACCAGGATCTCGCGGTGGCGACCGGCCAGCAGCTGGGCTTCCAGTCGCGCGGATTCAAGGGCGCCTATCTGTCGGGCCAGGAAAACCGCATCCAGCAGTTCCATAACGGCATCGACCGCTACATCGCCGAAGGCAAGGCGCAGAAGGACCGCTAGGGAGCAAGACCGGCGCAGCGAACCAAGCCGCGGCCGTCCCGTCCGGGCCGGCGCAAGCGGAGGCTGCGGCCGCAACAGGGGAAGCACCATGTCCGACGACCGGCGCGAACGCGGCCTGGCGCGGCTGCGCGAGTTGCTCGGGCTCGAAGCCGAGCCCGACCTGGACGATCCGCTGATCGCCATGGCGGTCGATCACGTGTTCGCCGACGTCTGGAGCCGGCCCGGCTTGGAGCTTCGCGAGCGGTCGCTGATCACCTGCGCGGCGCTGGTGGCTCTGGGCAAGGAGCACGAGTTGCGCCTGCACCTGCGCGGCGCGCTGCATGTCGGCGTCAGCCCCGAGGCCATCGAGGAGATGATGATTCACCTCGCGCACTATTCGGGGTGGCCGACGGGCGTGACCGGCCTGCGGGTTGCCCGCGACGTCATCGCGGATTTCAGCAAATAGCCGCCAGGAGCAGCCGATGGCCGAATACACCCTGATGTTCCGCATGAAGATCCACGAGGGCAAGGTGGACAAGTTCCTGGGCATCATGCGCGAGATCACCGAGCACACCAGGAAGGAACCGGGCAACCTGGTATTCGAGCTGCGCAGCGACCCCCGCCAGCCCAACACCTTCATCGGCTTCCACTCCTACGTCGACAAGGCGGCCTTCGATGTCCACTACAACGCCGACTACCATCTGGGTAACGGTCCAGGACTTCGCGAGTGCATCGCCGAGATCGAGACCACCGAGTTGGGCAGCGTCGGCTATTCCGCCGTGCTGATGAACAAGGCGGGATGCTGATGCGCTGGTCCGGGGCCGCCGCCCTGTGAGCACGCTTGCCTATCCGAAATCCGGTTACGCCTGGTTCGTCGTCGGCGTGCTGGTGCTGGCGTCGCTTGTCAGCTTCGTCGACCGCCAGGTGATCGCGCTGCTGGTCACGCCGATGAAGGCGGACCTGGGCATCAACGACACCCAGATCGGTTCGCTGTCGTCGGCCTTCGCCCTGTTCTACGCGGTGGCGGGGTTGCCGCTGGCCTGGATGGCCGACCGTTTCAACCGTCGGTGGCTGATCGCGGCGGGCATCTTCACATGGAGCCTCATGACCTGCTGGTGCGGCCTTGCCCGCGGCTTCTGGACGCTGTTGATCGCGCGGGTCGGCGTCGGCGTCGGCGAGGCGACCCTGACGCCCGCCGCCCATTCGCTGATCGGCGACTATTTCCCGCGCGAGAAGATCCCGCTGGCCGTCGCCGTGTTTCAATTGAGCGGCACCCTTGGCACCGGTATCGCCTTTACGGTGGGCGGCCTGATCGTCCACTACATCGGCACCCTTCCGCCCGTCGACGCGGGGGTTTTCGGCATCCTCAAGCCGTGGCAGATGGTGTTCATCTGCGTTGGCGCGCCGGGCGCCCTGGTCATGCTGCTGATGCTGATGGTGCGAGAACCCCAGCGCCGCAGCGTGGTTCAGGCCTATGCCGGCTCGAGCGGCGGCGCCGGACCGCTGGTTGCCTTCTACAGGCGCAACTGGCGCACTCTGCTGGCCCACCATATCGGCTTTGGCGCCGTCGCGCTGGCCGGGTTTTCGTTCGTGTTCTGGACGCCCACCTTCTTCCACCGCATCCACGGCGTGGCGCTGGGCGAGGCGGGCATCTGGTACGGCCTCTATTTCCTGACCTTCGCCACCGCCGGCACCTATTTCGGCGCCTGGGTGGGAGGGCGGCTCTACCTCAAGGGGCGGAAGGACTGGCCCATGCGCGGCAGCCTGATCTGGGCCTGGCCCATGATCCCGCTCGGCCTGCTTGCGCCCATCGTGCCGTGGGAGTGGCTGGCCTGGGTGCTGTACGCGCCGCTGATGTTCTTCATCAACGTGCCGTTCGGCATGTCCTACGGCGCGTTGCCGGTGATTGTACCCAATCGTCTGCGCGCGCAGGTCTCGGCGGTGTACCTGATGATGGGCTCGGCCATCGGCACCGGGCTGGGGCCGATCCTCACCGGCGCGATCAGCGACAATTTGTTCCCGGAGGCCGACGGCGTGCGCTATTCGCTGATGCTGATGATGGGCGCGTGCGCGCCGATCTGGCTGGGACTGCTGTGGTACGCGCGGCCGCACTACGCCAACAATCTGCGCGAGGCCGAGGAACTGGAGTTGAACGCCGCGCCCGTCAACTAGGTCGGTCCGGCGTTCGCGGGGCGCACGGGCGCCTCCCATAAATGAGTGCGCCGGACGTGCGGGACGCTGCTACTATCTGTCGCCGTTCCCCTTCGGTAACATCCGGGACCGCGACCATTGGCCAGAAAATCCAAAGCCGGCGCCGCCGCTGATCCACAGGCGGCAAGCGGCCAGAGCACCAAGGAACGGATCATCGATGCCGCCGAGATGCTGTTCGCGCAGCAGGGCTACGAGGGCACGACCACGCGCGCGATTGCGCTGAAGGCCGGTGTGCCGCTGGGGCTGATGAGCTACTATTTCGGCACCAAGGGTGACCTGTACTCCGAGGTGATCATGCGCCGGTCGGCCGAGCACGCGGCCGACATCGCGGCGTCGCTCCGGGAGGTCGCCGAGCGCGGCACCTCGGCGACCATTGCCGACATGGTGATGGCCTTTGTGATGCCCGTGGTACGGCGCGTCATGGATGGCGGCCCGGGCTGGGCGGCCTATGTGAAGCTGCTGTCGCTGGCGGCCAACACGCCGGGCGCCGAGCCTCACACCAGGACCTTCGCTCGTGAATACGCCAATTTGGTCGAGGACTTCCTCGTCATGCTCAGGTCGAAGATGCCGGGCGCCGCGGAGGAGGACGTCTACTGGGGATTCTACATCCTCAATTCCGCGTTCATCCACGTGCTGGTGGAGAACCGCTCCATCGACCGCCTGTCGGGCGGCCGGTGCAAGGCGTCGGACCTGGAGACGGTGGCGAAGAAGATGGCGCTGATGTTCGACGCCGGCATCGCCCGCCTGGCGAGGGATTAGGGAAGCTTCCCGTCCATGTAGTCGTGCAGCATCTCGTGGAACTGCTGCACCCGGTCCTCCTGGTCGGCCAGGTATGCGTTGCGGAAGCCCCGCGAGTGGAAGCCCAACTGCTGGCCGGAGCAGGCGTAGAGATCCTGGTCCGACACGCTGCCCATGCTGCCTTCGCCGAACGGGATGACCTCGCGCTCGGCCTCGCGGAACGGGAAGACGCCGATCGGCGTCACGATGTCGCGGCCGTCATGGGGCGCATGCGAAAACCGCCAGTGCTCGAAGATGCATTTGTTGGGGTCGGTCGGATGCGGCTCGGCCCGCTGGAAGCCCAACATCATCGGCGACTGCATGGTCATCGTCGTGCCGGGGAAAATGTTGAAGTGGTGGGCATCGGTGAGCTGGCCATCGTCCAGGTCGAGGAAATGGCCGAGATTGCGCTCCGGCCCCAGCTTGCGCTTCTGCCGCTGCAGCGCGGCGCGCACGTCGCGCGGGCTGTCCTTGAAGTCCGCGGGATCCAGGTCCCACTGCCGCATCTCGTTGGCCAGGGTCTCGCTGATGCCGCCGGCGTCGCGCATGGAGGGCAGGGCCCCCTTCATCTTCATCAGATTGTGGCCTTGCGGGTACATCATGAACTGCGTGTTGCGGTAGTCGTCGTCCACATAGCTGCCGATCTGCGGATGCAGCGTGGGCAGGTGATAGGACTCGCAGAAATTGTCGTGGATGCACTTGTAGTTGAACGGCGCTTCCGTCACCCGGTAGAACACCCGCGTCATCTTGTCGATCTGATAGCCGTCCAGTTCCGCCTTCACGTCGCCCAGGAAGACGTCAAGCGGCGCGCAGTCCGCATCCATGTTGTACCAGATGAAGCCGGCCCAGATCTCGCACGGCATCTCGACCAGGTTCAGCTTGCCGCAGGGGTCGCCGCGGCGGAAATCCTCGCGGTCCTGCAGCTGGATCAGTTCGCCGTCCCGCGCGAAGGTCCAGCCATGGTAGACGCAGCTGAAGGTCTCGGTCGATCCGGCGTCGCCATAAACCAGCCGGTTGCCGCGGTGCTGGCAGACGTTGAAGAACGCCTTCACCGCGCCGTCGTCCTGGCGGACCATCAGGATGGACTCGCGGCCAAGCTGATGGGTGACGTAATCGCCGGGCTCCGGAATCTCGGCGGCGATCCCGCCCACATTCCAGACCTTGGCCCAGACCATGTCCATCTCGCGCTGCATGAAATCAACGGAGGTGTATTCCTCGCTGGAGATCATGTCGCCGCGTAGCGCCACGCCGAGCGTCCGGCCGAGCTGCTGCTCGCCTGTTTCCAGGGAGTCTAGTCCGTCCATCATCGTCTCCTGCTACTCTTGCGCCTCAAGGCATGCCGCATTTTAGGCGGCTGCGGCAATTGCTGACAGCAAATTATTGGTCATTTGACAAAGACCAGCCGACTATGGCGCGAGGCCGTCGGCGATCACATAACTGCCGCCCGTCCGGAACCTGCCGATGCCCGGACTGTCCAGCGGCGCCGCCGCCGGCTTTCTGTGCCGTGTCCTGTCCATGAACGTCCCTGTCCGCGGCGGGCTTTGCGCCGCATCGGAGCAAACAGCCGGCTGGGGGATGTTGTTCCGTCCGCGGTGTGTTTCAGGCCGCGGCGTACTGCGGCTGGCGCGCCGGCAGGTGGCCGCTGACGACCTCGCCGTGCTTGATCACCGCGACCAGTCTTTCGGGTTGCGACAGCAGGGTGATGTCGGCGGACGGATCGCCGTCCACCACCAGCATGTCTGCGAGCTTACCCGGCGCGATGGTGCCCAGGTTGGCGAGGCCTGTCATGGCGCCGCCGTTGCGCGTTGCCCAGCGGATAACCTCGAGCGGGTCGACCCCGGCATAGTCCACGTAGCACGCCAGTTCCCGGGCGTAGGAGCCGTGTGGCAGCTCTGCCGCGCCGTAATCGTCCCCCAGCACCAGCTTGACGCCGGCATCGATCGCGCGCGCCAGCATGGAGCAGGTGTGGTCCAGCGTCGCCCTGTCGAAATAGCCCGAGCCGCCCGTGCCGCCGTTCCGGAGCACCACGAACGGCAGATAGATGCTGGGCACCATGAAGGCGCCGGCCTCGGCGATGGCGTCGATGCAGGCTTCGTCCAGGCCGTCGGCGTGATCGAGGATGTCGACGCCGACCCGCGCGCAGCGCAGCACGTTGTCGCGGCCGGCCACGTGGGCGCGGGTGCGCACGCCGTGCTCATGCGCGGTGTCGACGGCCGCACGGAGTTCGGCCTCGGTCATATCGCGGCCGACGAACTGGCCGTGGCCCTCGCCGGCGAACAGCTTGATGACCTTCGCGCCCCGCTCGATCTCGAGCAGCGTGCCGCGGCGGAATGCATCCGCCCCGTCGCACTGGAGGACATGCGAAATGATCTGTCCACTGTCGTCCTTCACCGTCGGTGACAGCGCCCGGCTGGCGGGCACGAAGCGGGGGCCGAGCACGTCGCCCGCTTCGATGGCGGCGGCCAGTGTCGCGTCGATGGTGTCGAATGTCGCGGCGCCGACGACGCTGGTCACGCCGGCGCGCAGCGCAACCTGCGCGTTGCCCAGCGCCCAGTAGGCATGCTGGACGGGATCGGCGTCACGCGTGTAACCGGACTTGCCGTCGGGCCGGCCGTAAACGGCGTGGTAGTGGCCGGAGACCATGCCGGGCATCAGGGTGCGGCCCGCGAGGTCGACAACGATATCGCCGTCGCGCGGCGCCACGTGTCCCGTCGCGGCGACGCGGCCGTCCTCGACGACCGCGGCCGCGCCCTTGCGGGCAGGGTTCTCGCCGTCGAGCAGGTTGGCGTTGATGAAGATGGTGCGGGTCATCGGATTTTCCCTCGCGCCGCGCCGGCGGCCGTGTTCAGCGACCATGCTAATTTTTTGCCGCCGGGCGCGCAACGTCCGTGGGTTCACGCTATGATCGTTGGGTCAACGGCAGGGGAGGAGCCCGTGAAATATCTGTCGATCATGATCGCAGCGACTCTGCTGGCAGCGTGCCAGTCCGGCGGCGCATCGTCCGGCGGCACATCGTCCGGCGATGCTCCGCCTGGCGTCCCGACGGACAAGTCGCGTGACGCCGCCGAACGGGATCGCAAGATCAATAACGTGCAGGAGCAGATTCGGAACATGCAGCACTGATTGCTAGCCCGCAGGCCGGCCGATCAGCGAAGGCTCCCAAACCTCTCGGGTTTGAAAGTTTCGGCCTTGGCCGTGCTGGCGATTCCATTGGTGATCAGCCCAGCAGGGCGTTCCGCCGACCGGCCGAACGCGGGGGGGGGGCGTCGCGCCGTCGACGGCCATCAATAGGATGACGGAGGATCACTGGCGGGGAACGATTCATCCGAGCTTTCATCGACGACATCCCAGCGCTTGCCGCTGTTGTCCCGCATACTCCCCGGCCCGGCGTCGCGCGTTGCGCCATAAGTACCGGCGTCGAGCGTCGAGGCTGGGTCGCTGTGGTGGACGGCGGCGCTGGTGGCTATGTCGTCGGGACGGCCGTCGGCCGCCTCGCGAGGCTTGCACCATTCCCTGACCGTGGGCCACAGTGCGCCGCCTATGGCACCCAACAGGATAAGCTTTCCCAATCGCATCGACGTCCCCTGTGCTTGAATGTATGTGGCAGGCGCCCAACGGCCGGAAGGAATGCCGCGTCGGACGCTCGTCACGAACACGCCGTGGTACGATTTGTTCCGGGCATTAGGCCGCGCCTGCACCTTCTGGCGAACATTTGGGCACGTTCCTGTTCTCGTTTCTGTGCGGGGACATCTCCTATACACTCTGATTGCCGGAACGTTGGGGATGGGACTCTGGCGATCAGGTGGGATCGGTTATCATGGATGCGGGAACTCACCGGAGGGCATGGATGAAAAAGCTGAAGGTGAACGGGCAGGCTGTCGAGGTTGACGCCGACGAAAGCACGCCGCTGCTGTGGGTGCTGCGCGAGCAGCTGGGCCTGACCGGCACGAAATATGGATGCGGCGTGGCGCAATGCGGCGCCTGCACCGTGCATGTCTCGGGCAGATCCGTCCGCTCCTGCGCCGTCCAGTTGTCCGCGGTCGCCGACGGGGATGAAATCGTCACCATCGAAGGACTGTCGAAGGACAGCCGTCACCCGGTCCAGCTGGCCTGGGCCGAACTGGACATTCCGCAATGCGGATACTGCCAGCCTGGCATGATCATGGCGGTCGCCGGCATGCTCAACCACAATCCCGATCCCAGTGACGAGGACATCGACCTGGAGATCACCAACATCTGCCGCTGCGGCACCCTGGCGCGCGTGCGCAAGGGCATCCACCTGGCCAAGACCAAGACCTCCGCGGGAGAGCCGGCATGAACCAGATGACAAGCCTTTCCCGCCGCGGCTTCATGATCGGCGTGGGCGTGGGTGTTGCTGGCGCGGGGCTGACGATCAGCTTCCTTGGCGGCTTCGGGCCGGCGCTGGCGCAGGACGCCGGGACGGCACCCGAGGTGAATGCCTGGGTCCATATCGGCCGCGACGACGTGGTCACGATCCGGATCGCCCGCTCGGAAATGGGCCAGGGCACCCTGACGGGGCTGGCCCAGCTGGTCGCCGAGGAGTTGCAGTGCGACTGGTCCAAGGTCGTTACCGAGTACCCGACGCCGGGCCAGAATCTGGCGCGCGACAATGTCTGGGGTGAAATGCTGACCGGCGGCAGCCGCGGCATCCGCAACAGCCACCAATATGTGCGCGAAGGCGGTGCGGCGGCCCGCATCATGCTGATCGAAGCCGCCGCCGCCCGGTGGAAGGTGCCCGCGAGCGAGTGCACGGCCAAGGACAGCGTGATCACCCATGGACCCACGGGCCGCACCGTCACCTACGGCGCCGTCGCCGAGGATGCGGCCAAACTGGCGCCACCGATGGAGGTGCCGCTCAAGGATCCCTCGACGTGGACCATCGCCGGCAAGCCGGTCAAACGTCTCGACACGGCCGACAAGCTGAACGGCGCCCAGATCTATGGCGCCGACATGAAGCTCGACGGCATGCTGAACGCGTCGATCAAGGCGTGCCCGGTGCGCGGCGGCAAGCTGAAGAGCTTCGACCAGGCCGCGGTCATGAAAATGCCCGGCGTCCGTAAGGTGCTCGCGGTCCATGACGACGCGGTCGCCGTCGTCGCCGACACCTGGTGGCAGGCAAACTCGGCCCTCGAGGCGTTGCCCATCGAGTGGCAGGGCGGCACGCCCTACAACAGCGCCGACTTCGAGGCTCAGCTGGAGGAAGGCCTGCGCGCCCGCGAGGCGTTCGTCGGCAACCGGCAGGGCGACGTCGAGGCCGCCTTCGCCAAGGCGGCGAAGGTCGTCGAGGCGACGTACCGGGTGCCGCATCAGAACCATGCCTGCATGGAACCGATGAACGCGACGGTGGTCTGGACGAAGGATTCCTGCAAGGCGTGGGTGCCGACCCAGGACGGTATGTCGGCGCTCGCTTCTGTCGCCGAAGCCGCGGAACTGCCGGTCGAGAAATGCGAGGTCTACAAGTTGCATCTCGGCGGCGGCTTCGGCCGGCGCGGCAGCAGCAGCGGCGACCATGTCAGCCAGGCCGTGAAGATCGCCATGTCGATGCCCGGCACGCCGGTCAAGCTGCTGTGGAGCCGGGAAGAGGACATGCAGCACGGCTTCTATCACCCCACGTCGCGCGCGCTGATCCGCGGCGCGCTTGACGCCGAGGGCAATCTGACCGGCCTGCACATCAGGATCGCGGGCCAGTCGATCCTCGCCGCGCTCAGGCCCGAAGCGCTGAAGGATGGGCTCGACATGGTGACGATGCAGGGGCTGGCGCCGGCCGACCTCGCGCCGGGCATGGAGACGCAGGCGCTGAAATATACCTTCCCGAACCTGCTCGTCGACCATGCCATGCGCAATCCGCCGGTCCGGCCCGGCTTCTGGCGCGGCGTCTGCGCGAACCAGAACGCGATCTATCTGGACTGCGCGCTCGACGAGTTCGCCCACGCCGCGGGCCGAGACAAGCTCGAGTTCCGTCTGGCGTACATGAAGGACTGCCCCGAATTGCAGGCGGTCCTGAAGGCAGCGGCCGAAAAGAGCGGCTGGGGCAAGAAGGACGGCGTGCACCGCGGGCTCAGCGCCTTCTACTCGTTCGGCTCGTACACCGCGGCCTGCGCCGAGGTGACGGTGGACGACGACGGCAAGCTGAAGATCACCCGCATCGTCGCGGCGACGGACCCGGGCATGGCGGTGAACCCGCAACAGATCGAGGCGCAGGTCGAAGGATCGTTCGTCTATGGTCTTTCGGCCATGCTGCTGCAGGAGGTCACCTTCAAGAGCGGCGAGGTGCAGGAGCGCAACTTCGACACCTACAACTCGATGCGGCTGGAGCACATGCCGCTGGTCGAGACCATCGTGATGCCGTCCGGCGGATTCTGGGGCGGCGTTGGCGAGCCGACGATCGCCGTCGCCGCGCCGGCGGTTCTCAACGCCATCTTCGCCGCCACAGGCAAACGGGTGCGCCACCTGCCGATCAAGGATCAGAACCTGAGAGAGCTGTGATCGCAGTCGCCCGCATCGTTGGCGTCATGGCCGCGTTCTCGGTGCTGATCGCCTGCGGCGGGGCCGACGCGAAAGCGGAGGCCGACGTTGCCGGCGCGAGGGATCTGGACAGGGCGGCGACGCTGGCGGCGGCGTGTACCGGTTGCCACGTCAAGGATGGAGCCGCGATCGCTGACCTCGGCGGCAGGAGCGCCGACGAGATCAAGGCTTCGCTCACCGCCTACCACGCCGAGACCGGCGGCGCGTCGGTCATGCATCGCATCGCGCGGGGCTACTCCGACGCGGACATCCGGCTGATCGCCGCCCATCTGGCGGCGCGCGAGGGCCGCTAGCATGACCCTGCGCCCCGATCGCCGCGCGGTGATCGCAGGGTTGGCGAGTCTGGCCGCCATGCCGAGTTTCGCCGCGGGAAAATCGGCGCGTGTGGTGGTGGTCGGCGGGGGCTTTGGCGGCGCAACGGCCGCCCGTTTCGTCCGGCGCCTGGCGCCCGAGGTCAACGTTACCCTGGTCGAGCCGAGCAGGACGTTCACGTCCTGTCCGCTCAGCAATCTGGTGATTGCCGGGGCGCGCGATCTTGCCGTCCAGCGGTTCGGCTATCAGGCGGTGGTCCGCGAGGGCATCGACGTCGTCCATGACCGGGCCGTGGACGTGGACGCCGTGGCCCGGACGGTCGCGGTGGCCGGTGGCGCGGTCCTGCGGTACGACCGGCTCATCCTGTCGCCCGGAATCGATATGGATTGGGGCGCGCTCGAAGGATATGAGGCGCGCGCCGCCGAGACCATGCCGCATGCGTGGAAGGCCGGCGAACAGACGCTTCTGCTGCGACGGCAGCTGGAGACCATGGAGGATGGCGGCCTCGTCGTCATATCCGTACCGCGCGCGCCGTTTCGCTGCCCGCCCGGCCCCTATGAGCGCGCCAGCCTGATCGCCCACTATCTCACGAGCAGCAAGCCCCGCTCCAAGGTGTTGATCCTCGACGCCAACGACCAGTTCTCGAAGCAGTCGCTGTTCCAGGCCGAATGGGCGGCGCGCTATGGCGACATGGTCGAATGGCGCGGCGCGTCCGATGGCGGACGGGTGGCGCGGGTCGACGCCGGCGCCATGATTGTGGAAACCGATTTCGAACGCATCCGCGCCGATGTCGCCAACGTGATCCCGCCGCAGAAGGCGAGCGAGATCGCGGCGCGGGCAGGGGTGGCCGATTCGACCGGATGGTGCCCGGTCAATGCCGTGGCGTTCGAATCGACGCTGCGGCCCGATATCCATGTGATCGGCGATGCCACGATCTCGGCGCCGATGCCGAAGTCGGCGTTCACCGCCAATCTGCAGGCCAAGGTCTGCGCGATGCAGGTTGTCCGCCTGCTTAGGGGCATGGGTCCGGAGCCCACGGTGCTGATCAACACCTGCTATTCCTATCTCTCCCCGGGCGCCGCGATCTCGATTTCCGGGGTTTACCGCAACGATGGCGGCGTGCTGGCGGATGTTCCCGGCGCCGGCGGCATCAGCCCGGCGGCGCCCGATCCGCAGAGCCGCAAGGCGGAGGCGGCGCAGGCCTTCGACTGGTTCCGCGCCATCACCAGCGAAAGCTTCGGCTGATGCGCGCCTTCGCAGCCTTCCTGCTGCTGGGAACGGCCGCCGTGGGGACCGGCTGCGGCGAAGACCGGCTGGTCGAACCCGCTCAGGTGTCGGGCGACGCCATCCCCAATCCTCTCACCGGCGCGCCCGGCGACCCCGCGAAGGGCCGCGCGATCTTCGCGGCGCGTGACGGCGGGCACTGCGTCCTGTGCCACGTGGTGGCCGGTCTGGACGTGCCCTTCCAGGGCAATGTCGGGCCGGCGCTGTCGGATGTCGGCGCACGCCTCGCGCCCGGCCAGATCCGGCTGCGGATCGTCGATCCGTCGCGGCTCAACCCGGATACGGTGATGCCCGCCTATCACCGGGTCGACGGCCTCAACCAGGTCTCCCGTGGCCTTGAGGGGAAACCCGTCCTATCCTCGCAGCAGATCGAGGATCTGGTGGCATTCCTGGCGGCGCTGGATGGCTGAGGAGAGCGAAAGCAACGGAACCGGCGTTGCCGGCGCTACCCGCCGCGGCGTGCTGCTGGGCGGTGTCGGCTGCCTGATCGCGGTACTCGTGCCGGTCGGTTCCCTGGCCGCGCCAGCCGACATGCAGGCGGCGATAGCCGGCCTGTTCGGCGACCGGCCGCTTCGGGAAGGCGGGATTTCCCTGACGATCCCGCCGCTGGCCGAGAACGGGAACTCGGTGCCGATCTCGATCACCGTCGACAGCCCGATGACCCAGGCCGACCATGTGCGGCGGATCGCCGTCTTCTCCCCCCTCAACCCGTTGCCGAACATCATCCAGTTCGAGCTCGGGCCACGGGCGGGAAAGGCCAGCGTGTCGACTCGCATCCGGCTGTCGCGGACGCAGGACGTCCTGGTCGTGGCGGAACTGAGCGACGGCACCCTGAGATCGGCGTCGGCCGGCATCATGGTGACCGTCGGCGCCTGCATCATCGAGTAGGCGGAGCATCACCCATGAACACGATCCGCATCGCCGCACCCAAGACCGCCAGACGCGGCGAGATCATCGAGCTCAAGGCGCTGATCCGGCACCCCATGGAGAGCGGCTTCCGGCGCGGCGCCAGCGGCGAGGTCATCGCACGCGACATCATCGTCGCCTTCGAGTGCCTCTATAATGGCGAACGGGTTTTTGGCGCGACGTTCTTTCCGGCGGTCTCGGCCAACCCGTTCCTCACCTTCCACACCGTGGCGACCGAAAGTGGCAGGATCGAGTTCCGCTGGACCGACCAGCATGGCGCGGTGTTCGCGGAAGCGGTGGACCTGACGGTCGCGCCATGAGACGCGGCTGGCTGGCCGGCATCCTTTTCCTCGCCTCGGCCTGCGGCGACCCGGCGCCGGATCCCGGCCGCATCGATGTGGACCCGGCCGCCGCGGTGTCCGGCTATGCCTTCCTGACACCCGAGACCCAGGCCCAGCAGGACGACGATTTCCTCAATCCGGGCTTCCTGTGGGTCGACCGCGGCGCCGGACTCTTCGAGAGTGGCGAGGCGGTGAGCGCAAGCTGCGCCAGTTGTCACGGCGCTGGCGGGAAGCCGCTTGAGGGAAAAGCGGCGCGCTATCCCCGGATCGACGAGGCGACCGGCAAACTGACCAACCTGGAAGGCCGGATCAATTACTGCCGCACCCGGCACCAGGCCGCCGAACCGCTTGCCCATGAGAGCGACGACCTGCTGGCGCTGTCCGCCTATGTCGCGCGCCTGTCCCGCGGGGCGCCGGTCGCCATCGAGCCCGACGAGCGTCTCGGCGCGGCCTACGCGAAGGGCCGGGACTACTTCTTCACGCGCCGCGGCCAGCTGAACCTGGCCTGCCATCATTGCCACGACCGGAACTGGGGCAGGGCGCTGCGCGGCGACACCATCAGCCAGGGCCATGGCAACGGGTTCCCCGCCTACAGGCTGGAATGGCAGACCATGGGCTCGCTGCATCGCCGCTTCCGCGACTGCGATACCGGGGTGCGGGCGGAACCAAAGCAGCTGGGGTCGGAAGACTACCTGGCGCTGGAGCTATATCTGGCGAGGCGAGGGTCTGGCCTGCCCATTGAAGCACCGGCCGTGCGGCCTTGAGTGGCTGAAGTGTAGTGGCCAGCCACCCGAAGCCCGTCAGGGCTGACTGGCCTGAATCCCTAATCACCCCGGTTCGCGAACAGGCCCCGTTCTCCTGACCAGGCGCTTCATCGCGATGGCCTTGCCGGAGCCAGACTTGAAATACGCCTCGAGTTCGCGCGCGTGTTGCTCGGTTTCAACGGCAACGTATGATTTAAGGACAACCGGCAAATAGGCCCTGGTCGATAACACGTCCGCGGTTTGATGCGATGACAGCCGCCGCTTCAAGTCATTGGTTGAGCCGACATAAATGTCGCCATTGCTCAACTCAAGAAAATAGACATACCACATGGGTGTTACTGTGAAGTGTCTGGAAAAGGCATGGCGAAATCGGCAACAGTCTCCCTGCGCTGCTCCGCAGCTTCGGGAGATCACCCTGCGCCCTGACGGGCTTCGGGTGGCCAGCCACCCGAAGCCCGTCAGGGCGCAGGGTGGCGGTGGAAGAGAGCCTGATGGCGAACTCTCGCCCGGAAGCCCCTGCGTCCATAGGATGACTGACCCGAGATCAGCACGGGGGCATTGTGCTTATGTGTCAATTCGCTTCCAATTGCGACCCGCTTTTCGCGTCCAATCGTGACCCCTCTGGGGTTCCTGGATTGGGCTTATCCACGTAGTCCACAGGAGGGCCCCGCGCCCGTAGCGCAGCGCCCCTTGGCGTTGCGCGGAGCGGAGGGCGTG
>CAMDTB010000062.1 GCA_945907245.1 Rhizobium sp. Q54 | reverse complement strand
GAACGCCTTGGCCAGCACTTCGGGCGTCATGCCGGTGCCGGTGTCGCGGACGGTCAGTTTCAGATAGTCACCCGCCGGGATCACCGTCGGATCCCTCACCAGGTCGTGATCCAGCGACAGGTTGGCGGTCTCGAGCAGCAGGCGGCCGCCATGCGGCATGGCGTCGCGCGCGTTGAGCGCCAGGTTGAGCAGCACGTTCTCCATCTGACCCGGATCGATCAGCGCCGGCCATGGATCGGCCGTCAGCTTCGGCTCCACGTTGATGGTCTCGCCCAGCGTCCGCTGCAGGATCGTGGTCATCGACTCGACCAGATCGTTGAGGTTGGTCGGCTCGGGCTTCAGCGACTGCTTGCGGGCGAAGGCCAGCAGGCGCTTCGACAGCTCGGCGCCGCGCCGCACCGAGCGCAGGCTGGCCTCGATGTAGCTGGCATGGTCGCCCCGCGGATCCATCTGCTCGCGGAGCAACTCCAGATTGCCAGAGATGACGCCCAGCAGATTGTTGAAGTCGTGGGCGATGCCGCCGGTGAGCTGGCCCAGGGATTCAAGCTTCTGGGCGTGCAGCAGGGCTTCCTCGGCGCGCTGCTTCTCGCTGACGTCGACGATGGTTACCTGGCGCGCCGGCTCGCCTTCCCAGTCGACCGCGCGGGCGTTCACCTCGACCCAGACCGTGCTCCCGTCCTCGCGGCGGCCGCGCAGCTTCCAGGCCGGAGACACCGGCTTGCGGATGCTCTCCTCGCCGCGGCGCAGATCCTCGACCGAGCAGTAGTCCAGCACCGAACGGCCGACCATGCGCTCCGGCGTGGTGCCGTAGATGCGGGCAGCGGACTGGTTGACGTAGACGATCTTCGTGTCGCGGTGGATCATCACGCCCTGCAGCGAGCCTTCCACCAGATTGCGGAACTTGGTCTCGGCCTCCCGCACCCCGCGTTCGGCGTCCCGCCGCGCGGTGACGTCGCGCATCACGCCGATGCGGCCGATGATCGCGCCGTCGGCGCCGCGCATGGGGGTGATCGACGACTGGACCATCCGCCGGGTGCCGTCGGGCCGCACGATTTCGGTCTCGTCGGTCCAGGTGCGCTCGTCGTGCAGCGTGCTCTGGATGGTATTCTCGACCGTGTTGCTGGCTTCGTCGGCGGGCAGGAACGAAAAGGTCGACATGCCGAGGAGCTTGTCCTCCGGCACGCCGAGAATCTCGCACGCCGCCGGGTTGCAGTCGATGATGATGGCGTTGACGTCGGTGACGACGAAGCCCTCGCGGATCTGGCTGAGGATGATGGCCTCGAGCTTGCGCGATTCGATGCCGGCGCCCCCGGCGCGGGCGCTCGCCCCCGGGCGCGGCCTGGAGGTGACGTCCTCCTCGGTGACGAAGACGATGCGGATGCCGTCCTCGGCGTCGCGCGCCTTGAAGCGCAGCGCGTCATGGCCGTTCGACGGCCAGGCGAGGAAGGTGGTGTGAGCGTCGGTCAGGTGGTCGGCGGCTGCCCCGGCCAGGGTCTCGGCGTCACCCGGACCGAAGTCGCCGCGACGGGCGCAGGCCAGCATGAGGGCGCCCACCGTCAGCGGCTGGGCGAACAAGGCCGCCGGCAGCCGAAGCAACCGCTGGAGGGCCGGGTTCCGGAACACAACCGTCATGGACGCATCGAAGACGAACACGCCTTCGCTCAGGTCCTCGAACAGTGTGGCGCCCAGGTGCGACCACTTATTGTCTAACGTGTTGGCCAAGGTTCCTTCCAAGTCGCCCTAACTTGAGGATGGAAACCGTTTCGATACGGTAACGATCAGCCGCGATGCCCAATGTCGTCAATTGCAGGCCTTGCGGCATCCAATCACCGAAATCGTACCTCCAAAGACTTGCATCCGCAAATAGTGAAAGACAACTTCGATGAATAAGTCTCTGTTAAGATTCAGTTTCGTAGGCAAAAATTGCCGCCCGCTCAACGACGCATGTTTTCGAACAGTCGATCGAGGAGAGTCCGCAAGCAACGCGCCTCTTCACTGCTAAACCCTTCCAGGATCACGCTTTCATAACGTTGCGCCTCGGGAATGAGGGCCTCCACCAGTGTCCGGCCGGCCGGAGTCAGGGAAACGATCACGCCACGGGCATCTTCGTCGCCTCGGTGACGCTCGACCATGCCGTCCTGCTCCAGGCGCGACACGACCCTTGATACGGTCCACATCTCGATTCCCGTAAAATCCGAAAGTTCCCCGATTCGCTGGCTCGAATGCTGGTTCAGCGAGGCCAGCAGGCGCCACACGGTGATGTTGACGCCGTGGGGCTTCAGGCCCGAGCCGAAGTCGGCGGCGACGCGGGTGGCGCCGCGGTTGATCAGGAAGGGCACATAGTCGTTCAGGTTGAAGTCGGAAATGGAATCGATCCGGGTCGAATCGGTGGGGGCAATCGAGGTGGCAGGCATGTCGGGATCCTGTTTCATGCGGGAGCCTGGTCGTTGACCGGCGGATAGAAGACCGAGTGGGCCAGCCGGATCGGCAGCGGGAAATAGCGGGAAGCGTCGAATGGGCGCCAGTCGTGCAGTGGGTGTGCCAGACGGTCGGCGATGACGATCTGGACCAGTGGATTGACCGCCATGCCCAGATGCGAGCACAGCACCTCGACATTCTCGCGCGGCGCGCCGTCGGGATCGTTGAGGAGGTCAGGCGGAATCTGCGTCGTCATCACCGGCGCGATCGCGTCGAGACGGCTGTAGATCGCCACCAGCGGCATGCCCGGCGGGGGCTGATCGCTGAACAGGTGGTCGCGGTCCCGGCGGCCCAGCGGACGGCCGCGCACGCCGGCCGTGCTGGGTGCCTCATCGGACCGCATCAGGTGGGCCGGGCTGCCCAGGGTCACCACCCGGTCGATGAGCCGCGGATAGCGGCGGCCGATCTCGCGGGCGAACATGCCGCCAGCGAGTGGCCGACGAGGGAAACGCGCGCGTCCGTGCTTTCGGCCAGCCGCGAGGCGCGCTTGGCGATGTCGTTGATCTGCTGCTCGAACTTGTGCCGGCCGGGTACGCCGCTGTTGATGCCGAGGCCCCAGGACTCGGCGATATAACCGAGGTTCGACAGGGCGTCGTTGAGCGGCGCGACCGCCTCGTCATTGCCGCTGAAGCCGGGAATGGTGATGACGGCCCGGCGGCCGGAGGCGCGTGGCGCCACCGTCAGCGCCAGGGGGCCGAACATGAACTGGCCCATGTACTCGCAGCCTGCGAGGAGGATGTCGCTGCCGAGCCGGAATTGCCGGATGCCATTGTTGATCATGAGTGCTCCGGAGACTTGCGCGCTCGCTGGGACGGCGGGCGGCGGACTGCCAGGCGCCTGGACTTCACCCGGGCGGGCGCCGTCTTGCCGGCGCGGCGATGGGACAGGTCGCGGACCGTCTGCGGCGGGGCGTCGACCTCTGCGGCGTCGCCGAGGACGGCCTGGCGCAGATCCTCGAAGGCGGTCAGCAGATCGTCGCGAAGCTCGGCCAGGTCGGGCAGCAGCTTGGCGCAGGAGATCAGGCCGAAGTCCAGCGTGTCGCAATAGCTCTGGACGGTGATGTTCAGGCCCAGGCCGTGGGTCACCAGCGACAGCGGGTGGTAATGCAGCATGCGCGCGCCGTTGAGGTACAGCGGCACGCGGGGACCGGCCACGTTCGAGATGGTGACGTTGAACGTGGGTTGGACATAGTCGGCGAGGCGCAGGCCGCCATAGAGCTGCGACGCCAGCCGCAGCAGCAGCGGCGCGCCGGCGATGTTGTAGTTCTGGATCATGGCGCCCTTGGTCGCCTCGACCTCGGTCTTGGCGGCGCGGCTGCGCTTGTTGACGGCGCGCAGCCGGTCGATCGGATTCTCGATGTCCGTGGCCAGGCCGCAGATCATGCCGGTGACCAGCGTGCCCATCTGGTCGGTTGCCGCGTCGCCGCGGCGCAGCGAAACCGGCACCATGGCGAGCAGCTCGTCGCCCAGCGGACTGCCGGTGCGCTGCAGGTAGCGGCGCAGGGCGCCGGCGGAGACGCTCATCACCACGTCGTTGAGCGTCACCTTCATGGCGTTCTTGATTGCCTTGGCCTCGGTCAGCGACACCGAGGCCATGACGTAGCGGCGGCTGCGCGAGACCGCGCGATTGAACGGGGTCGGCGGCGCCGCGCGCGACAGCGCTTCGCCCTGGGTCAGCCGGTCCATCATCACGGTGGAATAGTTGTTCGCCGCGTCGGCCATGCGCGGCAAAGCCTCCAGCATGGTCAGCGGCTGCTGCATGAAGCGCAGGAACGCGTCGCTCAGCAACTCCCACATGTGCGGCGCCTCGGTGCCCTCGGGCACTCCAACCGGCGGCGTCACCTGCCGCGGCTCGGGCGTGGGATCCATCATCATGTCGAGCTGCATGACGCCGGATTCGCCGTCGATCACCGCGTGGTGGATCTTGATCACCAGGCAGACGCGGTTGCCCTGCAGGCCGTCGATGAGGTGGTACTCCCACAGCGGCCGGTTCATGTCCATGGGCGCGGCGGCGATGCGCGAGCAGGCCGACTCGAGCTGCTCCAGCGAGCCGGGCCTGGGAAGCCGCACGCGGCGGATGTGGTAGTCGAAATCGATGTTGCCCAGGTCGTCGTGCCACACCGGATGATCGAGCCCGAAGGGAACGTCGACGCGGCGGATGCGGTAGTTCTTCAGCGCCGGGGCGCGCTGGCGCACCAGTTCCTTGACTTGCCTGAAGAAGGTCTCGGGATCGGTGCCGTCCGGAAGCTGGAAGATCGGGCAGCTCGCCACGTGCAGCGGCACGTCCTCGCTTTCGAAGTGCAGCCAGCTGGCATCCATGCCGGACAATTTTTCGATGTGCGTACTCATGATTCCGTCCTCAGAAGCCGTCTTCAAGCTGCTTGCCGAACATGCCGCCCACCGTTCGCGCGACGAAACGCGGGGTGTAGCGCAGCCACTCGACACCCAGCTGGTAGGCGATGCCGTTGATCTTGACGACTTCGCCGGCATGCAGTGCGTCGAAGCCCTCGCGGGCGACCTGCTTGGCGTCCAGCTTCATGAAGTCGGGCACCGCCGGGTTGGCGCCGGTCTTGCCGGTGGCGGCCTTGGAGAAGCCGGTTTCGGTCAGGCCGGGACACAGCGCGGTGACGGTGACGCCGTGAGGCTTCAGCTCTTCGCTCAGCGCCTCGCTCAGCGACAGCACGAACGCCTTGGTCGCGCCGTAGACGGCGGCGTTGGGCGTGGGATTGAACGACGCGACAGACGCCACGTTCAGGATGCGTCCCTCCCGCTGCTCGATCATCGGACCGGCGAACAGATGGCAAAGTTCGGTCAGCGCGGCCACGTTGACGGCGATCATGCCGGTCACCCGTGACAGCGGCGTGTCGGCGAAATTGCGGAACGCGCCGAAACCGGCATTGTTGACGAGTACGTCGATGTGGATGCCGTCGGCCTGCAGAGCCTTGAAAATTTGCTGGGGCGCCGATGCCTTCGCCAGATCCTTGGGCAGGACGGTGGCCGTCGTGCCGTACGCGTCGTACAACTCCTCGGCGAGGGTCTGCAGCGCGCAGGCGTTGCGCGCCACGACCACCAGATTGTAGCCATGCTCGGCGAACACGCAGGCCAGTTCCCGGCCGATACCGCTGGACGCGCCGGTGATCAGCGCGGTCTTTCCGTATCCGTGTGCCATCGCAAGTCTCCCCGTATTACGGCCATGTTGCAGTGCAGCATGGCTTCCTCCGAGGGCATATAACCAGCAACGGCAGTGGTTGCAAATACAAGTATGTTGCGGTGCAGCTATGCATTGACCGCATAGTCAGTTTCAGTCACGCAGGAACCCGGTGTCTCGGTTCCGAAACGGTTCTGCCGTTTACCGGCCGGTAAGCAGGGTGTTAAATAGCCGCAAACAAAAGGGGAGACCGCGTTTCATGCACCCGTCCGTGCACGCCCGTACCACGCCCGAAAAACCCGCCTATATCATCGCCGGATCGGGCGCGGTTGTGACGTTCGGAGAGCTTGAAGATCGCTCGAATCGGCTCGCGCAAGTGTTTCGCGCGCGGGGCCTGAAGCCCGGCGACCACATCGCGCTGCTGATGGAAAACCAGAAAAGATTCTACGAGGTGTGCTGGGCGGCGCAGCGCGCGGGCCTCTACTTCACCGCGATCAGCACCCGCCTGACGGCGCCGGAGGCGGCCTATATCGTCACGGACTGCGGCGCGAAGATGCTGATCGCGTCCCACGCCATGGCCAAGGTGGCCGCGGACCTGCCCGGCCAGGTGCCGGGTGTCGGTACGCTGCTGATGACCGACGGCACCGTGCCAGGCTTCGACAGTTACGAGGACGCGGTGGCGGCCATGCCGGCCATGCCCATCGCCGACGAGACCTCGGGCGTCGACATGCTCTATTCGTCGGGCACCACGGGCCGGCCCAAGGGCGTCAAGCTGCCGCTGACCGGCGAGCCCATCGAGTATGTCTCGCCCCAGGGCATGGCGTCGCGCATGCTCTACGGCTTCGACGAGAACACCGTCTACCTGTCGCCGGCGCCGCTCTATCACGCGGCGCCGCTGCGCTTCAACATGTGGATCATGCGGGTCGGCGGCACCTGCGTCATCATGGAACACTTCGACGCCGAGGAGTATCTGCGCCTCGTCGAGAAATACCGCGCCACCCACAGCCAGCTCGTCCCCACCATGTTCGTGCGCATGCTGAAACTGCCCGAGGCGGTGCGCGCGCAGTACGACGTCTCGTCGCTGAAGGTGGCGATCCACGCCGCGGCGCCGTGCCCGATCGAGGTGAAGCGGGCGATGATCAACTGGTGGGGACCGATCCTGATGGAATACTACGCCGGCACCGAAGGCAACGGTTCCACCTTCATCAATTCCGCGGACTGGCTGACGCATCCGGGCTCGGTGGGCCGGTCGCTGGTCGCCAAGCTGCACATCGTCGGTGACGACGGCGAGGAACTGCCGCCGGGCGAGCCGGGCACGATCTATTTCTCCGGCGGACCCGAATTCACCTACCACAACGACGCCGAGAAGACCGCCCAGACCCGCAACGACAAGGGCTGGTCGACGCTGGGCGACGTGGGGTACGTGGACGAGGAGGGCTTCCTCTACCTGACCGACCGCAAGGCGTTCATGATCATCTCTGGCGGGGTGAACATCTATCCGCAGGAGGTCGAGAACCTGCTGATCGGCCATCCCAAGGTGGCCGATGTCGCGGTGTTCGGCGTGCCCAACGAGGAGTTCGGCGAAGAGGTGAAGGCCGTCGTCCAGCCCATGGTGTGGTCCGACGCGGGACCGGCGCTGGAGGCCGACATCATCGGCTACTGCCGCCAGCACCTGGCGCACCTGAAGTGCCCGAAAAGCGTCGACTTCGAGCCGGAGCTGCCGCGCCACCCGACCGGCAAGCTCTACAAGCGGCTGCTGCGCGACCGCTACTGGGGTAACAAGGACAGCCGGATCGTCTAGCTGCCGGTCGTCGCGGTCAGCTGCACCGTGGTGCCGTCGTCGCCCTTGAACATGTTGATCGCGGCGGTGCGATTTTCCTTTTTGAACGACAGGGTGCGCATGGTGTCGCCCTGGGTGAACTCGCCTTCCTTCTCCCAGCCTTCGGACGCCATCTTGTCGGCGTAGAAGCTGGCGACCTTGTCGACGCCGTCGGCGGTCTGGCCGTGGACCATGAAGCCCTGCGGCACCGCGCTCGAGGCGACGATCTTCAGGTCCGGGTAGACCGCCACGTCGTCCGGGAACCCGTCCGGCACCTTCAGGTCGCCGCCGACCTGCACCGTGCCGCCGTCCGGGCCGCCCATGGTATAGGTCGCGGTGTCGCCGTCGCGGTCGATGTCCACGTCGACGCCGTGGGCCTTGGCGATCTTCTCGGCGGCAGTGTCGGCCGTATCCTGGCCGCAGCCGGCGAGAATGGTCGCGGCCAGCAGCGGCAGCACGAATTTCAGGGTTGTCTTCACGGTGCTATCCCCCATTGCGGCCGAGCGTAGGATCGTCCGGGCGCGGAACTCCATACCGGCGAACGCTTTAGATCAGCCCGTCGTCGCGCACAAGGTCGAGCGAACGCTTGATGCGGTCCACGGCGTCGTCGATCAGCTCCGGCGAGTGCACGAACGACACGAATGAGCGCCGCGTCCCCGGCACCAGCACGCCGTTGTCGAGCAGGTGCAGGTAGAACTCGGTCTCGGCTTGCGGCTTCTTCATGTTGAGGTCGCGGGCCGAGCGGATCGGTTCCTTCTTGAAGTAGATCTGGAACATGGAGCCGGCGTTCAGCACCTGCACAGCCATGTTCTTCGAATGGGCGTACTCGTTGACCATGCGCGCCAGCCGCTCGCCCTGGCCGTTGATGTGCGGATAGACCGTGTCGCGGTTCTCGTCGAAATATTTCACCTGCGCATAACCCGCCGCCATGGTCAGCGGATTGCCCGAGAACGTGCCGCCCGACATGATACCCTTGGGGTCGCCTTCGTGCAGCGCGTTGAACAGCCGCATGATGTCGGCCCTTCCGCCCACCGCGCCGACCGGCAGGCCGCCGCCGAGCGCCTTGCCGTAGGTCGCTAGATCCGGCTTCACCCCGTAGAACTCCTGGGCACCGCCATAGGCGAAGCGGAAGCCGGTGATCACCTCGTCCATCATCATCAGCACACCGGACTGGGTGCACACGGCGCGCAGCTCGTGGAGGAACTCGCGGATCTCGTCGTTCATGTGCGGGTTCGAGCTCTGCGCCGCCTCGATCATCACCATGGCAAGCTCGTCCTTGTGCTTGCGGATCAGGTCGAAGGCCGCGCCCGAGCGGTAGGGCAGCATCAGCTGGTTCTCGACCACGGCGGGCAGCACGCCCGCGCCCAGCGGCCGGTAGACCGGCGCCTCGCGCGGGCTGGTCGGGTCGGCGAGGCCGATGCCGTAGTCGTGGGCGCCGTGATAGAAGCCGTCGAACACGCCGATCTTCGGCTTGCCGGTGAAGGCCCGCGCGGCACGGATGGCGTACATGGTCGATTCGGTGCCGGTGTTGCAGAAGATCAGCCGCTCGACGCAATTGTCGGCCTTGATCACCTGCTCGGCCAGCGGTACCTGGTTGGGGTTGTGCAGCCCGAACTGCCAGCCCCGGTTCTCCACCTGGTCCATGATCGCCTGCTGGATCACCGGATGGCGGTGGCCCAGGATCAGCGAGCCGAAGCCGATCTGGAAATCGATGTAGCGGTTGCCGTCGGCGTCGATGATATACGGGCCTTCGCCCTTTTCGATCAGCACCGGGAACGGCATCTCGACACTGGCGGCCGAGCCCATGTTCATGAGCTCCTTGGTACGGCCGGTCAGCTCCTGCGAGCGCTGGTTCTTGCGGCTCAGGCTCTCCCGCACCGCGCGCCCGGCGGCGCCGATGTCGTCGGTGATCTTGAACGCCATGTTCATTGAAAATCTCTCCCCGATTTTCACCGACTGTAAGGGGAGGGACGCGCGACCGGCAAGGGTGAAGGTCGGGCTATTTCCTCGGCAGCGTGTTCAGCAGCTCCAGCCAGCTCGCCGGTTGCGGGTCGCCGTGCGGGTGCTTGCCGAAGATGCTGGCCAGCGCCTGGTCCTCGGCCTCGCTGACGATCTCCAGCGACGAGATGATGCCGGCGGCGGTCGGCTTGTTCACCAGCCACAAATGGTTCAGCGCCGAATCCGGCACGAACACCTTGGACTGGTCGTGGACGATCTCCCAGCCGTGGCCGACCCGCTTCGGCGCCTTGGCCGGGCCGGAGAAAATCTGCACGAAGCCGCGGTTGGCGACGAACACCATCACCTTCTCGCCGGTCTCGTCCAGCTTCTTGAGGAGGTCGGGGAACGCGCCCGCCGCCAGCTCGTGGGTGAAGTCGCCGTTCATCAGCCGGAAGGCCTGCAGCCGTCCGACCCGGTGCTTGGCCAGCAGTGCCTCGAAATGGTGGACGTTGGTCATGGCCTTCCAGTCGGCGCGCACGGCCTCGACGTCGACGTCCTTGTCGGACAGGCCCGCGCGGCGGTTGCCGGCGTTGGAGATCTGCGCCTCGGCGTGGTCGGTGCCGAAACGCTGGGCGATCTCCTCGATGGTCGCCTTGCCCTCCTTGTCGGCGCCGTGGAACGACGTCGCGAGCGCGCCGGATTCATTATAGATGTCGATCGTCGTATGGGCCGGGTGCACCTCGCCGCGCGCCAGGCGCTTGAGCAGGAAGCGCAGGTCCATGTTGTCCTGGACGACCGAGGCGAACGCGCCTTCGCCGCGCAGAAACACCTCGTCGATCACGCCGGTCTGCTCGATAGCCACGCCGCCGCTGGTGGTTCGCACGGTGAAGGTGCCGGCCTGCTCGAAGGTCTTGACGATCTCCTCCCAGGCGGGCTGAAGGTAAAGGGTCTTCTCCGCGACAGTGCTCATGGCGACTCTCCCTGTTTGGTGCGCCCCATGATATTGGCCGAAGCAGAGGCAGGTCGAGGATTTTACGGCATGGCGAGGAACAGGCTGCCCGAACCGCGCACGATATGCACCAGTAAGGGCCTACCCGACGCCGCCGCTTCCGCCCGGCGCAGGTCGTCGAGGCTCTCGACGGGCCGCCGGTCCACCACGACAATGACGTCGCCGTCCCGGATGCCGGCCCGCGCCGCCTTGCTGCCGGGCCTCACCGCCTGCACGTAAACGCCGTGCACCTGGCCGGCGAGCGGATGGCTGTCGGGAAGCGGCGTGACGCTCATGCCGGCGAAGCGGTCGCCCAGGTCGCTGGCGTCCGCGGCCAGCTCGCGGGCGGCGAGCGCCAGGGTCACGTCGATGGGCTTGCCGTCGCGCTGCACCTGCAGCCGGACTTCCTCGCCCGGCCGCATCATGCCGATGCGGTTGCGCAGCTCGGTGCCGCTGGAAATGGCGTGATCGTTGACCCGGCTGATGACGTCGCCGGCGCGCAGCCCGGCCCGCTCGGCGGGCGAGCCGCGCATCACGTTGGACACCAGCGCGCCCGACCATGCCTTGATTTGCATGGCCTCGGCCAACTCGGGCGTGATGTCCTGGATGCTCACGCCGATCTGTCCGCGCTGGACTTCGCCGTGCTCGATGATCTGCTGGGCGCCGCGCATGGCCATGTTGACCGGAATCGCGAAGCCGATGCCGATGTTGCCGCCGGTGCGCGACAGGATGGCCGTGTTGATGCCCACCAGGTTGCCGGACAGGTCGACCAGCGCGCCGCCCGAATTGCCGGGGTTGATCGACGCGTCGGTCTGGATGAAGTCTTCGTAGCCTTCGATCCCCAGGCCCGAACGGCCCAGCGCGCTGACGATGCCGAGGGTCGCCGTCTGGCCCAGGCCGAACGGGTTGCCCATGGCGACGACGAAGTCGCCGGTCTTCAGCTTGCCAGAGTCGCCGACCGGCATGGCGGTCAGGTCCGCAGCGTCGACCTTCAACACGGCGATGTCCATTTCCGGGTCGGCGCCGACGAGCTTGGCGTCCAGTTCGCGCCGGTCGGTCAGGGTGACCGAGATGCGGTCGGCGTCGGCGACCACGTGGCGGTTGGTGAGGATATAGCCGTTGGTGGCGTCGATGATCACACCCGAGCCGACGCTATTGGACTTTTGCTGGGGCATGGGCTGGTCGTCGGGCACGCCGAAGAAGCGGCGAAAGAATGGGTCCTGCAGCAGCGGGTTCATGGCGCCTGCCTGCGTCGCCTCGACCGAGATGTTGACGACGGCGCCCGAAACCCGCGTCAGCACCGGATAGAGCGACGGCATCGACGGCACCACGTTCCCCGGCTGCTCCAGCGCCAGCGGTGGCCGCGCCACCTCGGCCCGCTGGAACCAGGTTCGCACCTCGGGCACATAGGCCCAGGCCAGCGCACCCGCGACCACGATCGCCACGACACCGATAACAACCCGCTTCATCTCTGTCCTCGCTCCAACACTGGTTTTCGAGGAGGTGGCGACCCAGCGACGGGCGTTCAAGTCATAACGGATGTGCGCTGCCGCGCGGCGGCGTTCGGTTACGGTGAGTTACGGAGTTACGGTGGAGTTTCAGTTACGGTGACAGTGCATTTAATTGCAATAGACCGGACTAGCGGTATCGCGATCCGACGTCCCTGAAGGGTGCAGCCACGATAAGTGGGCGATCGGATAGGATATCAGTAGCCTTCGTCGCGCATCGCCCGGATCAGGTCGGCCGACGAAACATCCGACATTTTCATGGAATTGGTCAGAGCCCTCAGCGCGTCCACGTCAATCGGCTTGCGCAGACGCGGGGCGGCGATGAGCCGTGCCACGGGCTTGCCCCGGCGCAGGATCTCGAAAGTCTCGCCCTTCTCGATCCGATCGATGAGTTCGCTCAGGCGAGCCTGCGCATCTGTGAGTTTAACGGACTCCATGGCAGACCTCTTGACCACCTGGACGCGCATATATGACGCGTTGGCGGTCCGGCATCAAACCGACCGCGATTGAGGTGCCAGACGGCGTCCTGCGGTTGCAGGATCGACGCTCAGCGAATAGCGGGAAAATTGGTCGGGGAGAGAGGATTCGAACCTCCGGCCCCTGCGTCCCGAACACAGTGCTCTACCAGGCTGAGCTACTCCCCGACGGGCCCTTAGGTGGGGCGGGGGCGTGTATAGCGTCCCACCGCGCCGCCTGCAAGCGGCCTTCGCAGCGAAATCCCAAAAAGCCCTGAAAACCTAGAAGGCCCGAAGAATCTAGAAAGCTCTGTCGATGGAGAAGTCGACGATACCGGTCAGCGCGTCGCGCATGGGCGACGGCGCGAACAGGCGCAGGGCGTCCTTGGCCATGGCGCCGTAGTGGCGGGCGCGGGTCAGGGTGTCGGCAAGGGCGTCGTATTTGGTCATCAGGCCGATGGCCCGTTCCAGGTCGCCGTCCTCCTGCCTGTCCACCTGCTCCAGCGTGCGGCGCCAGAAATTGCGTTCCTCGGCATCTGACCGGCGATAGGCCAGGATCACCGGCAAGGTGATCTTGCCCTCGCGGAAATCGTCGCCCACCGACTTGCCCAGCGTCGCCTGCTTGGCCGAGTAGTCGAGCGCGTCGTCGGCGAGCTGGAAGGCGATGCCCAAATTACGGCCGAAGCTTTCCAGCGCTTCCTCCTCGGGCTTGGGCCGGGCGGCGACGATGGCGCCGATCTGGCAGGCGGCGGCGAACAGCACGGCGGTCTTGGCGCTAATCACCTGCAGGTAGCTGTCCTCGCTGGTGTCGACGTCGTTCGAGGTGATCAGCTGCAGCACCTCGCCCTCGGCAAGCACGGCCGACGTGCCTGACAGCAGGCGCAGCACGTCCAGCGAGCCGTCGTCGGTCATCACCTGGAAGGCGCGGCTGAACAGGAAGTCGCCGACCAGCACGCTGGCCTGGTTACCCCACAGCACGTTCGCGGTGTCGTTGCCGCGCCGCAGCCGGCTCTCGTCGACCACGTCGTCGTGCAGCAGGGTGGCGCTGTGCAGGAACTCGATGCAGGCGGCGAGCGGGATGTGGCGGTCGCCGGAATAGCCGCACAGCGCGGCAGTCGCCAGGGTCAGCATGGGCCGCAGCCGCTTGCCGCCGGAGGCGATCAGATGGCCGGCCAATTGCGGAATCAGCGCCACCGGACTCTGCATCCGGGTCATGATCACCTGGTTGACCCGCTGCATGTCGGACTTGGTCAGTTCGGTCAGTACGTCGAGAGGCGACGGCTGCCCGCGCTTGTCCCTTTCGATCCGGACGACGTTTTCCACCAGCCGCTTCCTTGTTTTTCTACGTTCTGGCCAAGATAGAAGGGCGTAAGATCAGTGGTCAAGTAAACTGCCCGCAATACAGAGTAGGTACCTCGACATGAAGGAAGTGCTGCGGACCAACGATCCGGTGCTGATCTCCGTGGCGCAGAGCCTGCTCAAGGAGGCTGGAATCGAGGTCATGGTATTCGACGGCCACACCGCGATCCTAGAGGGCAGCATCGGCGCCATCCAGCGCCGGCTGATGGTGATCGACGAGGACGAGGCCGAGGCGCGCGGCATCATCGCCGATTCGAAGATCGATGAATGACCTGATCCTGACCGAGGACACGCTGCTCGGCGGCAGGGTCAGGCTGTTCCAGTCGAAGGATGGCTACAGGGCCGCCATCGACCCGGTGCTGCTCGCCGCCGCCGTGCCGGCGAGGGCGGGCCAGAGCGTACTCGACGTCGGCAGCGGCACGGGCGCGGCGGCGCTGTGCCTTGCTGCCCGGGTGCCCGGCGTCGCCCTGACCGGCATCGAACGCGACACGGAGGCGCTGGCGCTCGCCCGGCGCGGCGCCGACGCGAGCGGTGTCGCTGCCGAATGGGTCGAGGGCGATGTCCTGTCGCCGCCCGCCGCGATCCTGGGCCGGCAGTTCGACCACGTCATCAGCAATCCGCCCTATCGCTCGGCCGAGCGCGGCCAGCGGAGCCCGAATGCGGCTAAGGCCGCGGCGCACAGCATCGGCGACGCGGACTTCGAGGCCTGGCTGGCGTTCTGCGCCGCCCGGGTCCGCGACAAGGGCACGCTGAGCCTGGTGTTGCCGGCGGGCGAGATGTCGCGGGCCGTGGCGGTGCTGGAGCCACGCCTTGGCGGCCTCACGGTGCTGCCGCTGTGGCCGAAGCAGGGCGCCGAGGCCCGCCGGGTGATCCTGCAGGCGCGCCGCGGCGGCCGGGCGCCCTCGCGGGTGTGGCCGGGACTGGTGCTGCATGCCGAGGATGGGAGCTACACCGAGGCCGCGGAGCAGGTACTGCGCCACGCCGCCCCGCTCTGAGTAGACGACCCGCCGGCCGCCATTGATCGGGCGGCTAAGCTCTTCTAAAATGAGCCATTCGGCCTGACGCATCTTGCGGCGCCGAAAGGCCCTTGGGGGCGGCAGAGAGGTAAGGCCATGTCCGAGCAGGAACCGCACGAAGCCCGCGAGGAGGGCGCTGTGGAAGCGGGCCTCGCCGCGGACGTGCTGCGCCGCCGGCTGATCAAGACTGGCGCCGTCGCCGTGCCCGTCATCATCTCGCTGCAGAGCGGCACGGCCTGGGCCATATCGAGTTGTGCCGGCACGACCAATCGTCCAACCAAGGCGCAGTTGATCAGCAAGTTCGGCAGCTTCACCGGCCCTGGCGGCCCGACAGCCGCCCAGCTTCAGAACCGGCAGCTGGTTACCAGCCTGACCGGAATACCGGACAAGGTGGCCGGCTCGGGCACCAACGATATCGAATCGATCGTCAAGGGGTTCAGCGGTACGAGCGGCGGATTGCCGTATCCAAGCGGCCTGGGCGATTCGGTCGAGACCGGTGACATGATCCACCTGATTGTCACCAACGGGTCGTGCTGGACGTCCTATTGCGCCGGTCCGATCAAGGGCACTAGCAACGTGACCATTTTCTCGGATACCACGCCTTCCGTCTGCAAATAGGACTGAAGGCCGCGCCATGGACGGCCACACACTCCGCTTGGCGGCGCCCGGTTTTCTGGAATGGCGCGTGTGGGACGACGGTTGCGTCGTATTCAACGCGGCAACCTGCCAGACGCACTATCTGGACAATTTCACGAGCTACCTGCTGCGTTTGATTGAAGCCGCTCCGCGGACTGCGGACGACTTGACTGCAACGGTCATTGCAGGGCTCGGGCTGGAGCGTTCGGCCCACATGGATGCGCAGATCATCAAGGCGCTCCGAAACTTCGACGCCTTGGCGCTGGTGGTGGAAGCAGAATGAAGCGAGTCGGTGACATGGACTTTCAGGTCTTGTCACGCCGCTTGGCGGATGGCGTGCAACTGGCTGTGCCTCCGTTTGTTGTACGTGTGACGACGTCGCTGCGGGGACTGCAGCAGTCGTTCCATAATCTGTACGGCGAGTTCGACCTGCTGGACGACGGCGAGGCGCCGGATTTCGTCATCCGGGTGTCCGGCACCGGCGGCCCGCACCGCTTCTTTCGCCGCCAGGCGATGGCGTTCATCGACACGCCGCCGCCCTACACGCCGCTGCCTGAGCGCATGGCGCCGATCATGTTCGAGCAGGCGCTGAACTGGTGCGTGGCGACGCGCACCTTCACCCATCTGATCCTGCACGCTGCCGTCGTGGCGAAGAACGGGCGCGCGGTGATCGTCCCCGGCCAGTCGGGACAGGGCAAGAGCACGCTCTGCGCGGCGCTGGTGGCGCGCGGGTGGCGGCACATCTCGGACGAATTCGCGCTGATGGACCCGGCGAGCCTCGCGATCACCGCCCATCCGCGACCGATCTCGCTGAAGAACCGGTCGATCGCGGTGGTCGCGGCCTGGGCGCCGGATATGGCGCAGTCACCGGCCTACGAGGGCACGCCCAAGGGAACGATCGGCTACGTGCGGCCGTCCCGCGCCGCCGTCGAGGCCGCGCCGGAGCCGGTGGTGCCCGTCGCGGTGGTGTTTCCGCGCTTCGACCCGGCGCAGGGGCCGGCGTTCGACCCGATGGGCAAGGCCGCCGCGTTCATCGCGCTGACGGCCTGCTCGGTGAACTACCGCGAATTCGGCCAGGCCGGCTTCGACGCCATCGGTCGGCTGGTTGACGGCAACCCGGTGCTCAGCGCCACCTATCCGGACACGCAATCAGCGGTCGCCCTGCTCGAACAGGTCGTGGGATGACGCCGGATCCGCTGCTCCGGAGCCTGCGCGATCCGGCCTCCATGGCGACGCTGACGGCGGTGGACTGGACCGGAATGATGCAACGCGCCCGGCCGCGCGCCCTGCTGGGCAAGCTGGCGCGGGGCGCCGCCGAGGCGGGTGTAACAGGCTTGCTCCCTGCCGCCGTGCAGCGCCAGTTCGCCTCGGTCGACCGGCTTTGCGCCTACAATGACGAGCATCTGAAAGCCGAGGCGTTCCTGACGCTGCATGCCCTGCGCGAGGTGGACACGCCGGTGTTGTTCCTGAAGGGCGCGGCCTATGCGCTGCTGGACCTGAAAGTGGCGCGCGGCCGGGTATCGTCCGATGTCGACATCCTGGTGCCGCGCGACCGGCTGCCGGCGGTGGAGAGCGCGCTGGGCGGCGCGGGATGGTTGGGCGTCAAGCTCGATGCCTACGATCAGCGCTATTACCGCGAATGGATGCACGAGCTGCCGCCGCTGCAGCACCAGTACCGCGCCACGGTGATGGACGTCCATCACACCATCCTGCCGCTCAGCGGCCGCATCAGGCCGGACGCACAAGCGCTGGTGCGCGACGCGGTGCCGGTCGAGGTAACGGGGCGCGCCGCGTTTGTGCTGCAGCCCGCCGACATGGTGATTCATGCCGCGCTGCACCTGTTTCAGGACGGCGACCTGGCCGAGCGGCTGCGCGAACTGGTGGACCTGCACGAGTTGGTGGGGGAATTCGCCGCTACGGATACCGCCTTCTGGGACACGCTGGCCGGGCGGTCGCGACTGCACCAGGCCGGCCGGCCGCTGTACTACGCCTTCCATTTCGCCCGCCGCCTGCTGGGAACGCCGGTGCCTGATCGCTTCCTCGGCGGCCTGTCGCCGCGCCCCGGTCGGGTCGCGCTGGCGGTGATGGACACGCTGGTGCCGGCCGCGATCGTCCCCAGCCTTCCCGACCGCGTTCCGCCGGGCGCGGCGCTGGCGCGGTGGCTCCTGTTCATCCGTTCGCACTGGCTGCGGATGCCGCCGCCGCTGCTGGCGCGGCACCTTGCGATCAAGGCCTGGGATGCGCTGCGGCGCAGGCTTGGCTAGTCGGCCTGGGTGAACTGGGCGAGTCTGTCGCCCTTGCCCGCGCCGGTCACCAGGTAGAGCACCCCGATCAGCGCCAGCAGGCCGGCGGCGATCGCCGGCGCCAGCCAGTTGCCTTCGCTGACCCGCACCACGATGAGCGCCAGGCAGATCAGCGAGCCGCAAACGGGCACCAGGATCGGCACCTCGAAGGCGCCGTGTGCTTCTCCGGCACGGCGCTTCAGCACGACCAGCGCCATGTTGACGACCACGAACACGCACAGCAGCAGCAATACGGTGGCGGACGCCAGTTCCTTGATGTCGCCCACCAGGGCCAGCGCGGCGACCACGACGAACAGCGCGGCGATGGCCATATGCGGCGTCTGCCGGCGCGCATGGACCTTGCCCAGCGCCTTCGGCATCAAGCCCTGGTGCGACAGGCCGTAAAGCATGCGCGATGCCATCAGGTAGTTGATCAGCGCGGTGTTGGCGACTGCGAAGATGGTAATGAGGGTAAAGCCAATGGCGGGGAACCAGGGCGCGGCGCGGTCGATCACCTCGGTCAGCGGGCTTGCGGCGGCCGCCAGCTCCTGCCACGGCACCACCGAGACCGACGTGATCGCCACCGCCATGTAGATCGCGGTGGCGATCAGCATGGCCGAGATCAGCGCGATCGGCATGTTGCGCCGCGGGTTCTTCACCTCCTCGGACACGTTCAGCATGTCCTCGAAGCCGATGAACGAGAAGAAGGTCAGCACCGCGCCCTGCATGACGATCAGCGCCATCGAGCTGTCATGGGGCGGCACGTCGAACAGGCTCACGCTGCCCCAGTGGTCGATGCCGACGGCGATCACCAGCAGCAGGCCCGCGGCCTCGACCCCGGTACAGACCAGGTTGAACCACAGCGATTCGCGGATGCCGCGCACCAGCACGCCGCCGATCATCAGCAGGAAGCCGAGCGCCAGCAGTTCGATCGGCACCGCCTGCCAGCCGAACAGCGCCTTCACGTTCGCGGCGACCACGTTGGACTGGGTGGCGATCGAGGTCAGTCCCGAGCACACCACCGCCAGCCCGACCAGATAGCTCAGCAGCGGCTTGCCATAGGCGCGCTGGGTGACGTAGGCCGCTCCGGCCGCCTTCGGATAGCGCGAGGCGATGGAGGCATAGGACAGGCCGGTGAGGAGCGCGGCCACCATGGAGACGAAGAACGCCATCCAGATGGCGCTGCCCAGCTGGCCCGCCGCCGTGCCGATCAGGCCGTAGATGCCGGCGCCGAGCATGCTGCCCAACCCGTACAGTGTCAGCTGGAAGGGGCCGATGGTGCGCAGAAGGGTGGGCTGGTCGCCGTTCGGTGGGGTCATGCGGCCCCAGCTTAATGAAGCGGCGCCGATCCGGCCAGCGCTGCCTGCCGCAGCGCCTTGCCGGTTTCCGGCGAGAAGCGGGCGAGCAACAGGGTCAGCACGCCCGACAGGGCGACGAACGCACCGACCGCGACGATGCCCATCCCGTAATCGCCGGTGCGCTCCTTGACCTCGCCGATCATGTAGGGACCGAGGAAGCCGCCCAGGTTCCCGACCGAGTTGATCAGCGCGATGCCGGCCGCCGCCGCCGAGCCCCGCAGCACCGCCATGGGTAAGGTCCAGAACACCGGGAAGGCGGCGAACGCGGCAAGGAAGCCGGCGCAGAACAACACGTAGGACAGCAGCGGCCGGCTGGCCAGCTGGCCGCTGGCGGCGAACAGCACGCCGCCGAACAGCGCGGGCCACGCCAGGTTGCGGATGCGCTCGCCCGACACGTCCGACCGGCGTCCCCAAGCGACCAGCACCCCGGCCGCCAGCAGGTTGGGCACCACGGTGATCAGG
>CAMDTB010000061.1 GCA_945907245.1 Rhizobium sp. Q54 | reverse complement strand
AAACAGCGTGAAAGGATCAAGCAACAGACCATCGACCATCGGCGCTTGCAGCACCGCAAGCTCGCCGCCTAACATCAATCCCCAGACGAGGTCCGCACTCCGCTAATCTACGCCGCGAGTTGCGCCAAATGTTCTGACGACGGACAGGCACACCGATACCACTACTAGGGTCTACGTCCCCATATCCGCATTCGTCAGCCCCACAACCTCCGCCATCACCGGGCCGATCTCGTCGTTGATGACCAGGTCGGCGTGGTCGTCCAGGTCGGTGGGGTCGCGGTTGAGGATGACCAGGGCGGCACCGTTGCGGCTGGCCATGATCGGGAAGCCGGCGGCCGGGTAGACCACCAGCGACGAGCCGATCGACAGGAACAGGTCGCACTCCAGGGTGGCGTCGCGGGCGCGCAGCATCTCATGCTCGGGCATGGACTGGCCGAACGAGATGGTGGCGGTCTTCACCACGCCGCCGCAGCCGCAGCCGGGATAGGCGCCCTCGTCCAGATACGCCCGGCGCAGATCGTCGATCTCGAAGCGGGTGCGGCAGCTCAGGCACAGGGCATAGGTGGCGTTGCCGTGCAGCTCGATGATCTTCTCGGGCGGGATGCCCGAGGCCTGGTGCAGATTGTCGACGTTCTGGGTGACGACGTGGCTTACCTTGCCCTGGCGCACCAGCTTGGCGATGGCCATGTGGCCCTTGTTGGGGCGGGCGTTCTCGAAGGTGCCGTCGGTGTCGAACTTGCGCCGCCAGGCCTCGCGCCGGATCTCCGGCGAGGCGAGGTAGTCCTGGAACTGGATCGGCTTATTCTTCGTCCAGTAGCCGCCGGGGCTGCGGAAGTCGGGGATGCCGGATTCCGTGCTGATCCCGGCGCCGGTGAACACGACGACGCGGCTTGCCTCGTCGATCATGCGGCGCAGGGTGTGGGCATCGGTCACGGGCGGCTCCTTGGGTTTTCTCCAAGATAGCGCCGGTGGGGATGGGGGCAAGTTGTGTGCAAGCCTTTCCCAATGTTGTCATCCCCGCCTCTTGCGCGGGGATCCATCTCTCCGCGAGCTACGCTGCCGATCGATCCGGTGCACAAGGCGATGCGTGGCGTTTTAGGCCGTGGCCGACATGGATATGGATCCCCGCGCAAGAGGCGGGGATGACAGGAAAATTAGATAACGAGGAAATCAGGGAGTGGCCGCCGCCCAACCATACGCGCCATAGCTCAGATCGTCCCTGTCCCGCGTCCCATTCGTGAAGCTGGCGAGGGCCAGCGCGGCGCGGTCCAGGCCGTGGCGGGTTTCGACCCAGTCCATCACCACGGTGCGGTCCTTGAGGCGCCATTCGTCGCCGCGGCGCTCGAGCATGTCGGCATAGCGGCCGGCGGCGACGTCGACCACGGCGCCACCCTCGTCGTTCCTGGTGTGGTAGGCGACGAAATAGGTGTCGGCCGCGGCGCGGTCGCCGGTGACGGCGATGTTGGACTGGCCGATGAAGTGCATGGTGGCGGTGAACGCGTCACGCAGCATGGGCACGATGAACGCCGCGAAATCCTTGCCGGGGCCCACATAGATGCCGTGGTTGTCGGTGGCGTCGTCCCAGTAGACGCTGTCGATCAGGGCGGCGTCGAGCCGGTCGATGCCGCGGCAGTACCGCTCCAGGACCTGGCGGATGCGGTGGTGGGCGATGACCTCGTTGAGCGTGTCCTGCATCGGCGTGTCCCTCCCCGGACAGTGGTTCGTGCCTATCACGCGGCCCGGCGCGCATCTTGACCGGCGGCGACAAAACAGGCGCTCGGAACGACAGGGCCGGCGGTGGGCGAACCGGCCTGCCGCCGCCTGCCGCCGGGATAATTGTCGTCAAAGATAAAGACGCGCGGTGGGCGCGCCACCCATTATCTGCGGGACGCCCGAGAATCGCCGTTGAGCGTGCGGCCTCGCGCGTCCTGTGAAGTACCGCGCGAAATCGGCGTCACGATCGATTATGACTTCTGGTTGATGGGTTACAGGGAGACGGGGATGTCATCGGCACCGATCAGCTTCAGCGATCCGGAAATCCAGCGCTGCCCGTTCGCAGCCTATGCGGAAGTGCGCAAGGCGGGGCCGGTCTATCTGGACCCGCGCAGCGGCTTCTACATCGTCACCGGCTATGACGAGATCCGCAAGGCGGCGGCCGATCCGGCGACCTTCTCCAACGTCACCGGCCAGCTGATGGTCAAAAACGCGCCCTACCAGGCCAAGATCGACGCCATCTACCGCGAGAAGGGCTACATGCCGGTGACCGCGCTGGTGGCGTCCGATCCGCCGATCCACACCATCCACCGCGCCCTCGTCGACAAGGTGTTCACCATCACCCGCGTGCGCAAGATGGAGGAATATCTGGAAGGCGTGGTCGACGAGATGATCGACGAGATCATCGACGACGGCGAGGTGGAGTTCTACTTCAACCTGGCGGTGAAGATCCCCAACCACGTGCTGTCGGACCAGATCGGCCTGCCGCGCGAGCGCTTCGCCGACTTCAAGCGCTGGGCCGACGCCATCGTGCAGGAGATGGACCCGGACAATGGCGAGGCGCGGCAGATCGAGCTGACGAATACCATCTGCGATCTGCAGCATTTCATCGTCGCCCGCGCCGAGGAATACCGGGCGGCGCCGCGCGAATGCATCCTCAGCGACCTGGTCCACGCCGAGGTCGACGGCAGGCGGCTGTCGATCGAGGAGATCATCCAGATCGTCGAGCAGATGCTGCCGGCGGGCAGCGACACCACGGTGGGCGCGCTGGCCAGCGCCATGTACCGCATCGTCACCACGCCCGGGCTGGAGCAGCGGCTGCGCGCCGATCCGGCGCTGATCCCGAAATTCGTCGAGGAGGTGCTGCGGCTCGACGCGCCGGTGCAGGGGTTGTGGCGGCGGGCGACGCGCGACACGGAAATCGGCGGCACACCGATCCCGAAGGACGGGATCATCGTGCTGCGCTACGGCGCCGGCAACCGGGATCCGGAGGTGTTTCCCGATCCCGACACGCTCGACGTCAACCGCGGCAACGCCCGCAAGCACTTCGCCTTCGGCACCGGGGCGCATTTCTGCGTCGGCAACCAGCTGGCGCGCGGCGAGTTGCGGGTGGCGATCGCCGGCATCCTGCGGCGCATGGGCAATCTGCGGCTGGCGCGCGGCGAGGACGGCGTGAGCTGGCAGACCCACTTCTTCGCCTATGGGCCCAGCCGGCTGGAAATCGCCTTCGACAAGCTGTGAGGCAGCCTCACTCGTTGCCGGCGATGGCCTTGCGGTACTTGCGCGGCGAACTGCCGAACCAGCGGTAGCAGCTGCGGGTCAGCACCGACGGCTCGCTGTAGCCCAGCATGGCGGCGACGCGGGTCAGCGGGATGCTCGGCTGGCCCAGATAGCGGATGGCGGCGTCGCGGCGGACCTCGTCCTTGATCTCCTCGAAGTTCACGCCCTCGTCGCGCAGCCGGCGCTGCAGGGTACGCGGGTGCATGCCCAGCGCCGAGGCGACTTCCAGATGCAGGCAGCCGCCATGGGGCAGCAGCCGGGTGGCGATGGACCGCACCTTGGCCGACAGCGGCTTGGCGGCGTCGGGGAACTGGGTGTCGATGAACGACGTGGCCATCTCGTAGAGCTGCTGGCTGCGGTTGGCGATCGGCACCGCCAGGTCGCTGCGGTTGAGGAAGACGGCGTTGAACGGCGCGTTCATCTCGACGCGGGCGCCGAAATAGCCGGCATAGCGCTCCGGCGGCGAGATGTGGTCGTGGGCGAACCAGATCTCCTTCGCCCGGACCGCGCCGCCCGAGATGGTCAGGATGGCGTGGTGCATCAGCGCGATGCCGTGCTCGATGGCCTGCTCGTGATGCAGCAGCCGGTCCAGCTGGATGCCCCAGCTGATGGCGACGCGGCCGTCGGCATCCATGTCGATGTTCAGGTCGCCGACCGAGCTGTAGGCGTTCAGGTGCCGGGCGCAGTAGTGGTAGGCGTCGCCCAGGGTCGCGGCGTTGGCCATGGCCACCTCGAGCGGACCGAGCACGGCCGCGCCGCCCTGGCGCGACGCGAACACCAGCCCGAAGTCGGGGCGCCCCAGCTCGATGGCCGTGCGGTGCAGCAGCCGGATCATCTTGCGGTAGGGAATCATGGTGCCGGGCTGGTCGAGCAGCGCGATGTCGAGCGGCTCGCGCGCCAGGATTTCCTCCGGGTTGCCGCCCAGCCGGCGCACCACCTCGGGATACAGCCTCAGCGATTCGATCCTGACCAGGGCGGCCCTGGAGCCGGTGTCGGCGGCATCGAGACCGGCTCTGCGGTCATCCAGTGTGACAGTAGGCATCGGTATAGCTCCCCGCTGGTCCCGATTTCCGGGCATCCTTTTGGGAACCACGCGGCGAGCGCGAAAACGACCTCGCCCGAGCGCGGCCCTGCCGCCGAATATCCGGCGATTGTCGTCAAATATCAAGATATTGCCGGACAGGCTCCCTAGGATCACAGTACCGGAACTTGCATGTCGCGGGGAGCAGAGGCAGGTGGACAAGCAGACATCACGGCTTGATGCCGGCGGATGGAGGGTGCGCTGGAACGAGGCGCTGGCCGAGCGATGGGTGCGCTCGGGCGACTGGCTGAACCGCACCATCGCCGCCGATGCCGCGGCGCTGGCGCGCGCCGCGCCGGACCGCATCCAGATGATCGACAACGACCTGGCGCTGACCCGCGGCCAGCTCTACGAGCGGGCGAGGCGGCTGGCCGGGTGGTTCGACGGCATCGGCCTCGAACCAGGCGCGGTGATCTCGTTCCAGCTGCCCAACTGGTGGGAGGCGGCGGTGATCAACCTGGCGGCGGCGATGACCGGCGTGGTGGTCAATCCGATCGTGCCGATCTACCGCGACGCCGAGGTCGGCTACATGCTGAACGAGGCGCGCACCCGCGTGGTGTTCGTGCCGCGCACGTTCCGCAATTTCGACCACGCGGCCATGTTGGCGCGGCTGGCGCCGTCGTTCGACGCGGCGCCGGTTCTGGTGACGGTGCGCGACCGGGCCGACGGCTTCCTGTGCTTCGACGACCTGCTGGGCGGCGCGCCGCTCGCCGAGGCGCGCAAGGTCGACCCGGACGCGGTCAAGCTGCTGATGTACACCTCGGGCACGACCGGGCGGCCCAAGGGCGTGCTGCACTCCCACAACACGCTGAACGCGGATTCGGTGAAGATGACGGCGGCGATGGGATTTGGTCCCGACGACCGGACGTTCTCGCCGTCGCCGCTCACCCATATCAGCGGCTATCTCTGGGCGCTCAACGTGCCGTGGACCTGCGACGTGCCGGTGGTGATGACCGACGTCTGGAACGCCGCCGAGGCGTTCGACGCGATCCGGCGCCGTGGCTGCTCGTTCATGCTGGGCGCGACGCCGTTCATGCAGGACCTGGTCGCGGTGGCGCGCGAGCGCGGCGAGACGCTGGACAGCCTGCGCTATTTCCTCTGCGGCGGCGCGTCTGTCCCGCCCAGCCTCATCCGCGAGGCGGCAGCGTGTTTTCCCAACTGCATCCCGTTCCGGGTGTTCGGCGCGACGGAGTCGCCGACCATGACGCGCGGGCCGTCGTCGCGGAACGACCTGACTTTGGCGGCCGAGACCGACGGGCGGCTGTACCGCTGCGAGGTGCGGATCGTCGATCCGGTGACCGGCGCGCCGGCCGGGCACGGCGATGAAGGCGAGATCCTCTCCCGCGAGCCGAGCATGGCGCTGGGCTATGCACGTCCGGAAGACAACCAGGACGCCTATGACGCCGACGGCTTCTTCCGCATGGGCGATCTGGGCCAGCTGGTCGAAGGCGACCATCTGGTGTGCACCGGCCGCAAGAAGGACCTGATCATCCGGGCCGGCGAGAACATCAGCGCCCGCGAGATCGAGGATGTGCTGTTCCGCGACCCGGCGATCACCGAGGTCGCCGTGGTCTCCATGCCCAGCGCGCGGACCGGCGAGGCGATCTGCGCCTTCGTCGTGCCGGCGGCGGGCGCAACCGTCGACCTGGCCTCGGTCGCGGCGCTGGTGCGGGACGCCGGGCTTGCCCGGCAAAAGACGCCGGAACACGTCATCCTGGTAGAGGAGTTGCCGAAGACCGCCTCGGGCAAGGTACGCAAGGACCGGCTGCGCGAGATGGCGGCGGCTCGGGCGCGGGAACGGGAGGCGACGCAATGAATATGGCGTTCACGGCCGAGGACGAGGCTTTCCAGCAGGAAGTGCGCGGCTTCATCGCCGCCAATCTGCCGCCCGCGCTGGCGCGGCGCGAGGCCATGGGCTTCCACAACGACCGCGCGACCGTGACCGCCTGGCAGACCGCGCTGCACCGGCGCGGCTGGACGGCGCCGGGCTGGCCGGTCGAATTCGGCGGCACCGGCTGGTCGCCGGTGCAGCGCTACATCTTCGAGCGGGAGTGCGGCCTGGCCAACGTGCCGGAGATCTGCCTGATCGCCCTGTCCATGGTGGGTCCGGTGCTGTGCCGCTTCGGTTCACCGGAGCTGCGCGAGCGGTTCCTGCAGCCGATCCTGCGCGGCGACTACTGGTTCTGCCAGGGCTTCTCCGAACCCGAAGCCGGATCGGACCTGGCCAGCCTGCGGACGCGCGCGGTGCGCGATGGCGGCGACTGGGTCATCAACGGCCAGAAGATCTGGACCACCGACGCCCACATGGCCGACTTCATGGTCTGCCTGGCGCGTACCGACACGGAAGTGAAGCCGCAGGCCGGGTTGTCGATGATCATCGTGCCGATGGATGCGCCGGGCGTCACGGTGCGGGCCATCGAGACGCTGGATGGCGACCACCACGTCAACGAGGTGTTCCTCGACAATGTGCGGGTGCCGGCGGGTAACCTGATCGGCGAGCCGAACAGCGGCTGGACCCAGGCCAAGTTCCTGCTGGAGCATGAGCGCACCCACAACGCCTATGCCGGCATGCTGTGCCGCTATGTGGCGCGCATACCGGCGCTGATCGAGGTCGGACGCGCCAACGGGTTGCCCGAGGCGCAGGCCACCGAATATCGCCGCCGCCATGCCCGGCTGGCCATCGACGTGGAGGCGCTGGAATGGTCGGTGCTGCGGGTGCTGGCTGGGCAGCCCGGACCGGCGCTCGGCGCTGCGGCCTCGGCCCTGGCGGTGCGCGGCGCCCAGTGCCTGCTGCGCGCGGCGGACCTCGAGATGGCGATCCTGGGGCCGCAGGTGGCGCCGGCGTTCCGCCCGGAAGACGGCGTTCCGATGCCGGCATTCGCGCCGCCGGCCGCCGCGGGCAGGACGACGCAATATCTGTACTGGTGGGCGGCGACCATCTTCGGCGGGTCCGACGAGGTCCAGCGCACCATCATCTGGAACACGCTGTACCGCTGAGGCGGATGTCGGAGGCACGGTTGGATTTCACCCTGAACAGCGAACAGACCATGCTGCGCGACAGCGCGCGGCGGTACCTGGCGCAGGCCGGCGGCGCATCCTGGCAGGGCTATGCCGAGCTGGGCTGGCTCGGCATCGCCGCGCCCGAGGACGCGGGCGGGCTCGGCGGCGGGATGGCGGACCTGGCGATCCTGGCCGAGGAACTGGGCCGGGCGCTGGCGCCCGAGCCGTTCGCCGACGGCGCGGTGCTGGCGACGAGGCTGGTCGACCGGCTGGTGGTCGGCCACAGCCGTGAGGCGCTGCTGGGCGAGATGATCGCCGGCACGCGGCGGCTGGCGGCCGCGCTCTATGAACCGGGCCGCCGCTACGAACTCGCGCCGCAAACCACTGCGGTGCGCGACGGCGGCGGCTACCGCCTGTCTGGGACCAAGGTGCTGGTGATGGACGGCGCGGCGGCGGACGACCTGCTGGTCACGGCGGCGCTCGATGGCGGCGTCGCGCTTTTCCTGGTGGGCCGGGAGCAGGCCGGTGTCGACGGCCGGGCCTACAGGACGGTCGACCGCCGGGATTGCGCCGATTTCCGCCTCGACGTCACCGTCGAGGCCGACCGGTTGCTGTCCGGCAATGCGCTCGATGCGGTGGAGGACGCGCTCGACGAGGCGCGGCTGTGCCTGTGCGCCGACATGCTGGGCGGCATGGACAGCGCCATCGAGATGACCGCCGAGTATTTGAAGACCCGCACCCAGTTCGGCCAGAAGCTGGCGACCTTCCAGGCGCTGCAGCACAGCGTGGCCGACCTGTTCATCGACGCCGACAGCGTCCGCTCCAGCCTGCTGCGGGCGATCCCGGCATTCGGCGGCGAAAGGGCGGCGCGCCGGAAGGCGGTCTCGGCCTGCTGGGTCAACACCTTCGAGACGGCCAAGCGGGTCACCGGCATGGCCGTGCATCTGCACGGCGCCATCGGTTTCACCACCGAGTACCGGGTCGGGCACTATCTGCGCCGGGCCATCGTCTCCGAGCGGCTTTTCGGCGATGTGGAATTTCACCTGGCCCGCTACATGGAGGGCTAACTGCCGGTGAACACCGGCGGGCGCTTTTCCAGAAAGGCCATCACCGCCTCGCGGTGATCCGACGACGCCATGGTTAGCGCCTCGAGCCCGATATGGGCCTCGGCGCTGGCGATTGCGTCGCGGCACAGCGCCATGTTGATCGACCGCTTGGTGGCGCGGATCGCCAGGATCGCGCCGCCCGCGAGCCGGTCGGCGTAGGCGTTCACCGCGTCGTCCAGCGCATCGGGCGGGACCGCCTTGTGGATCAGACCGATGGCGGCCGCCTCGGTGGCGGTCAGCGGCTCGCCGGTCAGCAGGTGGTGACGGGCGCGGGCATAGCCGATCAGATGCGGCCAGATCAGCGCGCCGCCGTCGCCGGCCGACAGGCCGATACCCACATGCGGGTCGGCGATGCGCGCGGTGTCGGCGGCGATGACCACGTCGCACAGCAGCGCCAGCGTGGCCCCGAGGCCCATGGCATGGCCGTTGAGCCGGGCGATCACCGGCTTGTCGAGCGCCAGCATGGCGTGGACGATATGGGGCGCGCGGGACATTAGCGCCGAGCGCAGCGCCGCGTCCTCGGTGGCGCGCTTCATCTCTTCCAGGTCCGCGCCCGCCGAGAACGCTCTGCCGGCGCCGGTCAGGACGACGATGTCGCAGCCATCGTCGCGGGCGACATCCTGGAAGATGTACGACAGCTCGTCATGCAGCGCCCGGTTGACGGCGTTGAGCGGCGGGTTGTCCAGAGTCAGGGTGAGGATGCGCCCGCGCCGGCTCGCGGCGATGTGCCGGTAGTCGCTGTACATGGCTCAGCGTTGCCGGGTGATCGGCGGTGCGTCGTGGGGATCCTTCATGAACCGGCGCAGCACGCGGTGGAAGTTGGAGATGGCGCGTTCCTGCACCGGGTTGGTCCGCTCGCCCTTGAAGCCGCGCGAGCGGTAGCCCTTCTGGACCTCCGGGATGTTGGCGAAATCCTGTTCGTAGATCAGGCCCCAGTCGCCGTCGCGCCAGTCGGTGAAGAACTGGCGCTCCAGCGGCGGCTCCTTGCCCGGCGCGTAGCGCACCAGCGACCAGACGTCGAAGATGCAGCTCTCCGGGTCGCGTCCGTTGGGCCGCACCCGGTACCACAACACGCCGTCGATCAGGCCGTGCAGGAAGATGGTGTTGGGGAATACATGCCAGTCGAGGCCCGAGCTCTCGATGTATTCGGGGGTCAGCTCCGCCGGCCAGCCCGCGCCGTCCTGCACGGCGGCCTCGACCTGGAACTCCACCCATTTGGCCAGGGTGTCCAGCGGCGGCGTCTCGGCCGGCACCTCGTCGCGCACCCGCATGGCGGCGGCGTAGTTGCGCTCGGACAGCATGGCCTTGAGCGCCACGTTGTAGTGTTCCGCGAAGGCGACGATGTGATCCTTCATGGGCGGCTCGGGACGCGGCGGCAGGCGCGGCGAGCGGCTGAACGGCATGGCGCCGTCAGCCTCGAACCACATCTGCGCGTGCCGGCCGAACTCACCGCTTTTGGAATAGTCGTTGGTGAATTCCAGCAGCTGGGGATGGGCCTGCTGCACATGGTAGAACTCGTTGAAGAAGCCGAGCACGGTCTTCCAGTTGGCCGGCATCACCACGGTCTTGTACCAGCGGTAGCGCAGCTTCTCGAACTCGAACTTCTCGCAATACCCGGTCATGGGCGCGAGGAAATCCATCAGTGGCTCGGCATTGGCGTCCATGTTGATGAAGACGAAGCCGCCCCAGTGATCGCAGCGCACCTCGGACAGCCGGATATCGTCGGGATCCAGGCAGTTTCCCCAGTCGGCCTTGTCGATCACCTTGATATTGCGGCCGTCCAGCCCGTAGCGCCAGCCGTGGAACGGGCACGCGATCTGACGCGTGTTGCCGCAGCCCGACAGCAGGCGCCGTGCACGGTGTGGGCAGACATTGTGATAGGCCTTGATCCGGTCCTCGGCCGCGCGGACGACGATGATGGAATCGTCGACGATGTCGTAGGTGACGTAGTCGCCGACGTTGGGAATCTCCTCCAGCCTGCAGGCGACCTGCCAGACGAACGGCCACAGCCGGTCGGCCTCGAGCTCGGCGAAGTCCTTCGCGTAGTAGGCCTCCTTGGGAACGAAATCATCGCGGACTTCATCGGCGGCATAGCGCTTGGCGCCGTCGCTCATGAGCGTTCTCCAATCAGGCCGGTCATCACATCAGGGACAAACTAGAGACCAACAGGGGCGGCGATCTTGATATGCCACGACAATTTTGCCCTATCCAGCGACAGGAATCCGATCCGCACCGCGAAAACTGGCGGCCTACCTGACCTTGTCGAACGTCACGTGGATCTGCTTCAGGGCGCGGAGCCAGAAACCGGGGATGTGGGTGTAGTCGTCCTTCTCCGGGACCGGGCGGATGTTGTCGATACGGTCGAGCAGGGTGTTCCAGGCCAGATTCTGCTCGAACCGGCTGAGCGCGGCGCCGGGGCAGATATGCTCGCCGATGCCGAATGCCAGGTGGGCGGCCGAGGCGCGGCGGCTCAGGTCCGGGCGCTCGGGGTCCGGGTAGCGCTCGGGGTCGCGGTTGCCGGCGCCGTAGCGGACGTGGACGATGGCGCCCTTGGGAATGTCGACGCCGCGCAGGGTCGTATCCTCGGCGGCGATCCGCATCAGCCCCTGGGTCGGCGACTCGACGCGCAGTGCCTCCTCGACGAAGACGCGGACCTTCGAGCGGTCGGCCTTGAGTTCCTCGTAGACGTCCGGGTAGCGGAACAGCAGCCAGAGGCCGCTGGCCAGGGCGAAGGTCGTGGTTTCGTTGCCGCCGGTCAGCAGATGGTCGCTGATGCCGATGACCTCGGCGTCGGTCAGCTTGCGCGTCTCGCTGGTGAGCGGGTCGTCATAGTCGGCGGTGGCGAGGTGGCTGATGACGTCGTCGGTGGGGTTGGCGCGCTTCTTCTGCGCCGTCTCGTGGATGTAATGCTGGAACTCGATGTGGGTGCGGACGCACTCCTTCTCCTCCTCGAGCGTCAGGCCGCGCGACCATGGCTTCACCCACGCGGCGGACCAGCGCTTCAGGCTGGGCAGGTCGACGCGCGGGAAGCCGAGCGCCTCGGCGATGATCGCCATGGGTAGCGGTTCGGCGAACTCCTTGATGAACTCGATCTCGCCCTTGTCGATCCAGCTGTCGATCAGTTCGTCGACGCGGGCCTGCACCAGCGCCTCGCGCTTTTTCACCGCGCTGGCGGTGAAATAGCCGTCGATCAGCGCGCGGAACGACGGGTGTTCCGGCATGTTGGTCGACAGCGGCATGAGCCGCGGCCAGCCCTCGGTGTGATAGAGCTTCTGCGCCTCCGGATGCTGGATCAGCGTTTCCTGCGCTTCCGCCGAGTAGTCGTTGGGGAAGCCGACAGGGTCCTTCAGCACCTTGTCCAGGTCGTCGTACTTCGTGACGATGTACATGCCCAGCTCGGCCATATGGTAGACCGGCGCGTCGCGGTGGAGGACCTTGTAGGCCTCGAACCAGTTCTCCTGAACCACCGGGTCCATGAAGTTGATGTCCTGGGGCTTGGCGAACGGGCACTGCGACATGGTTCTGCTCCTTGCAACGGTTGTTTCACTATAAGGCGGCTTGGCGGCGATGTCCGCAGCCTTGGAGCGAAACTGGCGTGCGCGGTGCTGGAAAATCCTGCGCCCGTCCCTATCTGAGAAACAATTTCCAGGACCGCGGAAAAATCTCCATGGCGACCGGCTGGGCGCGCGAAGGCGCGGTGCAGGATCAGATCGACGATACGGTGAAGGACGGCCTGTCGCATGCGCGGTCGCGCCTGCCGTCCGGCGAGAGCGAGACCCACTGCATCGCCTGCGGCGACGAAATTCCGGAAAAGCGGCGGCAGGCGCTGCCCGGCGTGAAGACGTGCGTCCAGTGTCAGGCGGCGCGTGACAAGATGCCGGCGAACCAGGGTTTCAACCGGCGAGGCAGCAAGGACAGCCAGCTCAGGTAAGGGGGCAGCGCTCGCCTCGAAGCGCCAGCGGTGCCACGGGTGCCGTGAACCTTCCCTGTGGCGAAAAAAAGCCCCGCTTTGTTGCCAGCGGGGCTTTGAGTCGGGTAATGCAAAGGACGTGTGCTTCCGATGATGAAGTCAGAGGCTCACTCGCAAACCGATGAAGTTTGCATGCTGGATTGTATGCAATATGGCGTGCGGGATGCAACCAAAAGCGTCGGGCGGTGTGTGCATCCATCGCTCAACTTGGGGCAATCCTGCAAATTTACCTGAATGCCCTTTATTGTTCCGCGCGCAGGGCCAGCCACCCGCTGGGGCGTGGACAATGGAGCCGCGCTGCGCCAGCCTGTCGCCGAACCGGACTCTGGAAAGGAACAGGCACATGGCGAAGATGCGCGCGCTGCTGTCGCGGCTGGGCGACGACAAGCAGGTGATCAGCGAGGTGGTGGAAATGGACGACGCGGCGCTGCCGGAAGGCGACGTCACGGTCGACGTGGAATACACCACCGTCAACTACAAGGACGGCATGATCCTCACCACCGGCGGCGGATTGGTGAAGACCTGGCCGCATGTGGGCGGCATCGACCTGGCGGGGACGGTGGCGTCGTCGGACGATCCGCGGTTCGCGCCGGGGGACAAGGTGACCCTGAACGGCTACCGGCTGGGCGAGCTGTTCTGGGGCGGCTATGCCAGCCGGGCGCGGGTTAAAGCGGATCACCTGGTCAAGCTGCCGGCCAGCATCTCGACGCGGCACGCGGCGGCGATCGGCACGGCGGGCTATACGTCGATGCTCTGCGTGCTGGCGCTGGAGAAGCATGGCATCACGCCCGGGATGGGCGAGGTGCTTGTGACCGGCGCGGCGGGCGGTGTCGGCAGCGTGGCCGTCGCCATCCTGAAGCATCTCGGCTACGAGGTGACGGCCTCGACCGGGCGCCTTTCGGAAACCGATTACCTGAAGAGCCTGGGCGCGGATCACGTCATCGAGCGCAAGGAACTCTCCGAGGCGCCGGACCGGCCGCTGCTGCCCGAGCGGTTCGCCGGCATCGTCGACACGGTGGCGGGGCCGACCATCGGCCATGCGCTGTCCATGCTGAAATATGGCGGGGCGGCGGCCGTCTGTGGCCTGGCGGGCGGCCTGACACTGCCGGCCAGCATCCTTCCGTTCCTGCTGCGCGGCATCGCCGTCTATGGCATCGATTCCGTCATGCTGCCCATGGCGCCGCGACAGGAAGCGTGGCGGCGGCTGGGTACCGACCTGCCGCTGGCCAAGCTCGAGAGCACCACCTTCGACGCCGCGCTGGAAGACGTGCCCGTTCTGGCGCAGAAGATCCTCAAGGGCGAGGTGCGCGGCCGCGCGGTGATCGGCCTTCAGGTTTAAAGTCATCCTTGCCGGTTCGGTGACCCTGCTCTAGTTTGGCGCGGGGTTTCGACATGGTTGCGGACGGCGCCTTCCGGGCTGCCTCTACGGGGAAAGCGTTTCATGCACGAGCAGGCAAGGGCACCGACGGCCGAAGCGCCGTGGCCGAACCAGACCTACGCCTGGTACGTGGTGATTATCCTGTTCTTCGCCGCGGTGGTGTCGTTCCTGGACCGGCAGATCATCGCTCTGCTGGTGTCCGACATCAAAGCCGACCTGGGCCTTTCCGATTTCGAGATCGGCCTGCTGCAGGGGCCGCCCTTCGGCATTTTCTACGCGCTGATGTCGGTGCCGATCGCGCTGCTCGCCGACACCCGCAGCCGGCGCAACATCATCGTCGCGGGCGTGACGTTCTGGAGCATGGCGACGGCGGCGTGCGGCCTGGCCGGCAATTTCTGGCACCTGTTCCTGGCGCGTATCGGCGTCGGCGTGGGCGAGGCGACCCTGGGGCCGTCGGCCTATTCGATCATCAGCGACTACTTCCCCAAGAACAAGCTGTCGATGGCCATGGCCGTGTTCACCATGGGCAACCTGATGGGCGTGGGCATCGCCATGGTGCTGGGCGGCGCGCTCATCGCGGTGCTGCGCGAGATGGGCACGATCACGCTGGGCCCGCTGGGCGAGATGGCGCCGTGGCACCTGGCCTTCTTCGCCGCCGCCGTACCTGGCCTGCTGCTGGCGCTGCTGATGCTGACGGTGCGCGAGCCGCTGCGGCGCGGCCGTACCGCCGCGGCGGCGACGGGCAGCAAGCAGCAGTTGGCCGAGTTCGTCCAGTTCGTAAAGGATCACCGCGGCACGTTCTTCACCCTTTTCGCCAGCTACAGCCTGCTCGTGCTGGTGGCGTACGGCAATTTCGCCTGGATGGTGGCGTTCTTCTCGCGCAGCTTCGGTTGGGACGCGCCCAAGTCCGGCTACGTCTACGGCCTCGTGGTGCTGACCTTCGGCACCAGTGGCGCATTCTTCGGCGGCTGGTTCGCGAGCTGGCTGGACCGGCGCGGCTACCGTGACGGACCGTTCCGGGCCACGCTGATCTGCACCATTCCGGCGGCCCCGATCGCCGCGTTGATGTTCCTCTGGGCGCCGGACGGCTGGTGGGCGGCGGGCTTCCTGGCGGCGTGGCAGTTCCTAGGCGGCGTGCCGTCGGGCCTCAGCGGCGCGGCCATGATGTCGATCACGCCGAACCAGATGCGCGCCAAGATCTCGTCGTTCTACCTGTTCGTCAGCAACATCGTGGGCATCACCCTGGGCGCGACCACTGTGGGTTTCCTGACCACCCATGTGTTCGGCGACGACAACCAGCTCAACCTGTCGCTGGCGGTGGTGAACTGCGTGTTTCCTCCGGTGGTGGTGGTGCTGATGTTCCTGGGCATGAAGAAGTACCGCAAGAGCCTGGAAGAGACCGAGGCGGCCGGGGCCTGACCTCGCCAAGTTAACGCTAGTGCAGGACAGCCGCCGCGCTATCATGCTTCCCTGAAGCTCGGGGAGAGTTGTTCATGAACACGCAGCAGACCATGCCGTTCAACCTGATGGACCGGGACGTGCAGCAATGCCCGTACCAGGCCTACAACTGGCTGCTCAACAACGCGCCGGTCTACCGGGATCCGAACACCGGCATGGTTATGGTGACCGGCTACGACCTGCTGCGCGAGATCGTCCGCGATCCGGTCACCTATTCGAGCGACCTGGACTGGATTTCGCTGCGGCCGGGCGGCGTTCCGGCCCGGAGCGAGGCGCTGCTGCGCGAGCAGGGGTTCAAGCAGTATCCGTCGCTGTCGCGCATGGATGACCCGATCCACAAGTCCAAGCGGTCTCTGGTCGATGCGGTTTTCGCGGGCTCGCGGATCAAGAAGATGACGCCGGACATAGACCGGATCGCCCAGGACCTGATCGATGCGTTCGTGGATCGGGGCGAATGCGAGTTCATGCATGAGTTCGCGTTCCCGCTGCCGTGCATCGTGATCGCCGGACAGATCGGCGTGCCGCGCGAGGACATCCACCTGTTCAAGGAATGGTCGGACGCGTCCATGTCGCGCATCTCCAACATGCTGACCGACGACCAGGACTACGAGGCGGCCAAGCTGCTGCTGACGTCGCAGCACTACCTGAAGACCATCGTCGACATGCGCCGTGCCGCGCCCGAGGACGACATCATCTCGGGGCTGATCCATACGCCGTTGCCGGAGGGCCGATACCTGGACGATGCCGAGATCCTGTCCATGCTTGGCGAGATCCTGGTGGGCGGCAACGAGACCACCACCAGCGCCATCGGCGCCGGCATGAAGATCATGCTGGACCGGCCGGACGTGGTGGCCGAGCTGCGCGCCAACCCGGCGCTGATGAAGAACTTCGTCGAGGAAGTACTGCGGCTGGAAACGCCGATCCAGGGCCTCTACCGTGTTACCACGAAGGACGTGGTGCTGGGCGGCGTGGCGCTGCCCAAGGGCACGCCGATCAACATGCGCTGGGCGGCGGGCAACCGGGACGAGGCCATGTTCCCGAACGCCGGGGACATCGACCTGGAGCGCAAGAACGCTGGCGCGCATGTGACGTTCGGGTCGGGCATCCATCACTGCCTGGGCGCGACGCTGGCGCGGGTGGAGATGTCTGCGTCGTTCTCGGCGATCATCGAGCGGATGGAGGATTTCCGCTATCCGGCCGGATTCGAGGGCGTGACCTATCTGCCCAGCCTGCTGCAGCGGACGATCATTACCCTGCCGATGGAGTTCCGGAAGGTCGCCTGACGCTCAGGAGCCGGCAGCGATCTTGCTCTTCATCGTTGCGCGGAAGTTCTGCTGTTCGCCGCTTTTGCGCTGCATCTCGCTGCCGTGGGCGTGTGACAGGTGGTGCAAGGCAAAGACCGTGTCCTGGGTCGCGCGCTTGCCCATGTTGTCCTGGGCGACGTTCACCGCCTGCTTGGTGAGCTTCAGGGCGAAGGCCGGCTTCTCGGCGATGCGGTTCGCCATCGTGAGGCTGAAGTCCTGCAGCTCGGCGCGCGGCACCACGTGGTTGACCATGCCGAGGCGGTGGGCTTCCTCGGCGCTCCACCAGTCAGCGGTGAACAGCAGTTCCTTGGCCTTGCGGATGCCCAGCTCGTAGGGATGAGCGAAGTATTCCACGCCGCAGACGCCCATGGCGACGACGGGATCGACGAAGCTCGCGTCGTCACTGGCAATGATGATGTCGCACACCCAGGCCAGCATCAGGCCGCCGGCGATGCACTTGCCCTGCACCATGGCGATGGTCGGCTTGGGGAAGTCGCGCCAGCGGCGGCACATCTCCACGAACACTTCCTTCTCGAAGGAATAGTGGTTGTGGATGTTCCACTCGGACAGCATGCCCCAGGTGCCGACCAGCTCGAAGTCGCGCCCGGGCACCTTGCCACCGAAGCCGGACAGGTCGTGGCCCGATGAAAAATGCGGATCGGCGCCGCCCAGGATCACCACCTTCACCGCCTCGTCGCGTGCCGCCAGGTTGAAGCATTCGTTGAGGTCGTATGTCATCTGGACGTTCTGCGCGTTCCGGATGGCCGGGCGGTTCATCATGATCCGCGCCACGCCCGGCGCGACGATCTCGTAGGTGGTGGTCTCGAATTCCTGCATGGCCTCGTTCCTGCTCCCTGTGCCGCTTCGCATCGCGGCATATCCTTCACGCTACCGTCTCCCACAGGAGGAGACGGCATTCAAGCGCGCGTGAAGAATGCCCGCCATGCTTTGCGGCGCGGAAGCGCCGGGATCAGCGTCCCGGCGGCTTGCCGTCCAGGTAGTCGTGCAGCACCTCGTGGAAGCGGCGGACGCGGGTTTCCTGGGCGGCCAGGTACGGCTCCTGATAGCCGCGCGAGCGCCAGCCTGCCTGTTGGCCGGGCGCGAGGCCCCAGTCCTGGAACACCACCCGGTCGCTGAGGTCGGCGACGGCTTCCGGTCCGGTGTAGACGCGGCAGTCGAGTTCGGCTTCCTTCATCTCCAGCGTGGTGCTGGTGAGGCGGCCGCGGTAGTGGTTCTTCGCCGGATAGGCGAACTCCCACAGGTCGAAATAGCATTTCTCGGGGTCGTCCGGATGCGGTTCCCAGCGGAAGAAGCCCATGCCTTCCGCATTGGCGCCGAAGGCGATGTTGGGGAACACCACGCCGAACGGGCTTTCGGTCATCTCCTCGTCGGTCAGCCAGGCGAAATGGTCGTAGCCCCGTTCCGGGCCCAGCTTGCGCTTGGCCTCCTTGAGGTCGACCCATCCCTGGATGGCCTTGTCCTCGAAGGTGGCGTAGCGGGCCGGGTCGATGTCCCAGGCGCGGAGCTGGTCGTCGAACGGGTGCGGCACGCCATCGGGCAGGCGGTCGCGCAGCGATGGCCGGCCCATCTGGATGATGCGCGCATGGCCGTTGGGGAAGATCTCGTAGCGCGAGGTGAAGTGGTCCTGGTCGATGATCGGCGCCACTTGTGGATGGGCCGTGCGGGTGTGATACGACTCGTTGAAATTGTCCGACGAAAACTTCCAGTTGCACGGGAGTTCGACGCGCACCCTGAGGACGCGCACCAGCTTCTCCAGTGGGAAGTTCCTGTGGATGTCCGGGATGGGCTCCAGGTACTTCAGCAGCGGCGGCGCCTCGTTGTCCATGGTGTACCAGACGAAACCGCCCCAGGTGTCGACGCGCACGTCGATCAGCCGGACCTTGCCGACGGGGTCGCCCTGCGGGAAATCGTCGCGGTCGCAGGCGTCGATCAGGCTCCCGTCGGTGCTGAACACCCAGCCGTGATAGGGGCAGGTCCAGCTGTCCTGCGAGCCGTCGCCACGCACCAGCTTCTGGGCGCGGTGGCCGCAGGCGTTGTAGAAGCCCTTCAGGCTGCCGTCGGCCTGGCGTGCGATGATCACCGACTCATGCATGAAGTCGTGGACGATATAGTCGCCCGGGTCCGGCAGCTGGTTCTCGCGGCCGGCGATGTGCCAGACCTTGGTCCAGAGATGGTCCCATTCGCGCTGCATCCACTCGCGCGAGTAGTATCGGTCCTGCGAAATCCGGTCGCCGCGCGCGTTGCGCGGATCCTTGCCGTCGATCGCGAGGGGGTGGGTGATGATTTCAGTCATGTCCGTCTCCCGTTTCGTGCAGAGCCAAGCCGCGTCCCATTCCCCAATGGACGAGGCCTAAACGAATAATGGTACGGTCAGCAGCCGTTCCTTGAACAGCCAGCGGCCGTCGTGTTTGACGTAGGTGTCGTCGTAGATATAGACGCCCTGGACGATCTGGCCGTCCTTCCGGCGCGCGATCTGATGATTGTAGACGCGTCCCGTCGCGCTGTTCCCATCCACCTGGATGCCGGCCATCTGGCAGAAGAAGCCCGTCGCCTCGAACGGCTCCATGGATTCGAGCCACGACGCGACGATCTTGTCGCGTCCTTCGGTGCGAACATTGGCATGGAACCATGCGCCGTCTTCTGCCCAGGCCGAGCCCCAGACATCGGCGTCGAACCGGTTGATGCCGTCGCAATAGCGCTCGGCAAGCTCGCGGATGGCGAGGCGGTCCTCGACGGGTCCCTCGGAAAGCATGGCCGTTGTCTCCCCAGTCAAGGCCGCATTCTTGATCGATCGATCTAGGTTAGCGTCCAATTGGCCCTGGTGCAATTGGAGGATCGGCGCGGCTAGTTCAAACGTGCGTCACATTGACAATCCAGCCCCCAAACCCGATGATCCTCGCTTGCGGGGAAAGCTGAACGGATTTTCGGGAGACGCAGGATATGAACAAGGCCACTCTGATCGAGATGACCCAGGACGCACTGGAGCACGGCAAGGCCGGCACCATGCGGCTGGCGCCTTCGGTGTTGAAGGTGAAGGCGGACATCTATACGGACGAGGAGCGGTTCGAGCGCGAGAAGAAGCTGGTTTTCCGCCGCATGCCGCTGATGCTGGCGCCGACGGCGGAACTGCCCAATCCTGGCGACTACAAGGCGATGGACGCGATCGGCGTGCCGGTGCTGCTGACCCGCGGCAAGGACGGCAAGGTCCGCGCGTTCCTGAATTCGTGCACCCACCGCGGCACCGCCGTGGCGCTGGGCTCGGGCAACACGTCGCGCTTCATCTGCGG
>CAMDTB010000060.1 GCA_945907245.1 Rhizobium sp. Q54 | reverse complement strand
ATCTTGACCTCGGTGCCGGACCACTTGCCGAACAGCACGCGGTCGCCGGCCTTCACCTCGACCGGGACGATGTCGCCCTTGTCGTTGCGCGCGCCGGGGCCGACCGCGATCACTTCGCCTTCCGACGGCTTTTCCTTGGCCGTGTCCGGAATGATGATGCCGCCGGGGGTCTTCTCTTCTTCCTGGACGCGACGAACGACGACGCGGTCCTGAAGCGGTGTGAATTTCATTGGTAAATATCCTTAAAATCCAGGAAGGCCTGGAATCGAATAGCGCCGGCTTCCCCAATGGAATCGACACACTATGGATGGAGTGCGCTCTATGTACGCTTTATTGGCAGTCATACAAGGAGAATGCCAATTTCGGCCCCTTATCTTTGTCGATCGCCTATGCCTGTCGCGCACAATTTGGACTGAGGGCGTGCGCTAAAGATGCCGATAGTCTGACGATTTTCCGGAGGGCAAACTGATAACTGGCGGATCATGTCCGTCTGTGGCCGCCACCGAGTGCTGGCAACCCCTTGTCTCACCGATGCGCGTACTGCCCGCGGGCGCGTACAGGACTCAGAACTTGTTCTGATTTTCCTGCGTCTCGACCTTCTCGCAGTGGCCGCTGGTGTTGGGATAGCTGAAATTGCCGGTCTTGCGGTCGAGGGTGATGGTGTCCTTGTCGCCGGCGACTCCGGCCAGTCCGATCGAGAACAGCGCGCCGCGGACGTCGTCGCCGCGCGACACGAACTGGGCTTTGACCGTGCTGTCGTCATAGATGAACTTGGCGGTGCGCACGACCGAGGGGTTTTCTTTCGCCGCCAGGAGCGCCGGCCATTCGTTCGCCTTCAACTCCATATAGCTGCCCGCATAGCTCAGCTTGATGGTGAACTGCGTCGCCCGCTGCCGCGTGACCGGATCCTGGATGTTGGGGTCGTAATAGGTGCCGGTACACAGCAGCGTCACCGCCTCTGGTACGGTCGCAACGGGCTGGGACGGAGTCTCGGCCGCCGGTGCCGGCTGGGACGCGGTCGGTCCCGTCTGGGCAAGCGCACCCGCCGGCACGGCGAGCAACGCGCTCACGAAAGTCAGCAAAACGCACGGCGTGCGGTTCATGGTGCCCCCAGGCAACGGAGAACGGATGAGGCGATTGTATGCAATACCGCCCGCGTGTGGCAATCGAACCGTTACGCTGCGCTTTCCTGCGTCAGCCGCCGCTCGTAGATGCGATAGGTCTTGTAGGCCGTCGCGCCGAACGCCTCGATGATCGTGCGCACGCCCTTGTTGGTCTCCAGCACCCAGGACAGTTCGCCTTCATACACGTGATGCTTCAGGCAGGCGGCACGGAGCTGCTCGATCACCGCGATGGCCAGCGCCGCACCCAGCGGCGTGCCCTGGAATTCCTTGCGCACGCCCATCAGCGGCAGGCGTCCGCTGCCGTATCGGCCGGTCTTGATGCGGAACAGAAGCCTGGCCCAGCCCAGCGGGAACAGCCTGCCGTCCAGGTCCCGAATCATCTCGTTGATGTTGGGCAGCCCCAGCGCGAAGGCGACCGGCCTGCCGTCATATTCCGCCACGCTCAGTGCTGGCGCCGGAAGCAGCGGCTTCAGTTCTTTCGCCATCTCGGCGATGTGCGCTTCGCTGAACGGCTCGAAGCCCCAGTTGCCCGCCCAGGCGTCGTTGAACAGGTCGAGCACGGTCCTGATCTCATCCTCGAACCGCCCGCGGCGCAATTGACGCAGGGTGATCCTCGGATCGTCCGACACCAGCCTGCGGATTTTCTCCACGGAACGCGGCAAGGGCGTCCGCGTGTCGATCCGGTAGGCGAGCAGGTCCATTTCCTTGCGGTAGCCCGTTGCGGGCCATCGCGCTTTCCTCGATCTGCATGACTTGAGCATCCCCTCAGTTGCCCGCGCGGATAAGGCCAGACAACTATGCTCCGTGTAAAGTCTGCTTTGCATTGTAACCCGATTGCAAAGGTGACGCACGCGTCAAGGCAGGGAGGCGCGCATCAGCATGACCGCCGCCGCCGCGTCATCAAGCCATCCCGCGACGGCTACGGCGCAGCCTTGGCGGCCCTGCGCGACCAGTGCGCTGGCGAGGTGCTCGGTCAGGCGCAAACGGTAGTCGGCGAAGGCGCTCTGGGGGCCGAGAAGGCTGAGAATGGCCGCGTCGGAGGCCTCGTCCGGAGGCTCCACCGCGGCATAGGCGGAAAGCACATCGCCGAGCGCCGTGTAGAAGAAGGGATCGGACGGACTGAACCCGGCCATGGCGCCGATGGCCGCGGCGAGGTCGGCCAGCGCCAGTGCCGGCTCGTCCCGCGCCGCGAGCACGGCGAGCTTGGCCCGCGCCGATGCCACGGCCGCCGGCGTCTCGAACGGGGCGACCAGTGCGCGCGCCGTCACCAGGCCCGAGGCGGTGGCCAGCTCGTTCATCAGCGCCGACATCGCCAGTTCGCGCGCGGCGTCCGATCGAATTGACGCCAGCCATTGCAACGCCTCGTCGGCCTGTCCGATGGACAGCAGTCCTCGTGCCAATCTCTGCTTCACGCCGGCCGACAGGTCGCGGTGGCCCTCGTCGCGCAACTCCCGCATGATCCGCGCCGCGATGCCCACGTCGTCGAACGACATCAGCGCGATCCCGGCGAGGAACTGGCGCTTGGCGGCTTTGCCGTCGGCACGGTCCATGCGGGCGGCGTCGGCAATGGCCTCGTCGATCAGCCGCTCGCCATCGTGCCCAAGCGCCGGCTCGCGTTTCAGCAGCACGCCGGCGCGCAGCCGCGTGCGGTGACCGGCTTCGCTGCCGCTGATCTGGTCAAGCAGCGCGCGGGCCAAGGGCTGTTGGCCGCGCCGGCACAGTTCCTCGAACGCGTCGCCGGCGGCGCGGGAGCCAAATGCGGGAACCTTGCCGCTGCGGATAATCTCGGCCAGTTGCGGCAGCGAGTCGGGCCGGGTCATGATCTGATTGGCAAGGTTGATGCCGTCTTGCCGCGGATCGGGCTTTTCGCGGGATGAAGAACTGATCCAGGACTCCAGCGCCTCAAGCTCGGTCGCCACCTGTGGTGCGGAAATGCCGAAATCCTCGGCGTCGGCGAGCCCGTCGTCGATCTGGGCCGCCACCGCGCGCGCGGCCTCGACGTCGCCCGCCATCATCTGCATGAATCCGAAGCGCGCGAGTACCGTCAGCCGATCGGCGATCGGCAACCGGTCGGCGATTTCCCGGGCTTGCTGTGCGAGATCGCTAGTCATGCGTCCCCATCCAACGGCGGGTAACGGTGTTCGCCGCCGCGAAAATCCGACACCGAGTAGCAGCCGTTACCTGTATCTTGCACCGCGCCGCCGTCGATCACCGCCTTGCCATGACCACCCGGGATGTCGAGCACATAGGTGGGCTGGGCGAGGCCGGAGACCCTTCCTCGCAGACCTGCGACCAGCGTGCGGCCCTCGTCGAGCGATACACGGAAATGGCTGGTGCCCGGCGCCAGATCGGGATGGTGCAGGTAGTAGGGCTTGATCCGCGCCTCGACGAACGCCCGCATCAGCGCCGCCAGCGTCTCCGGATCGTCGTTCACACCGCGCAGCAGCACCGACTGGCTGACCATGGGGATGCCCGCGTCGACCAGACGCTCGCAGGCGCTGCGGGCCGCGCCGGTCAACTCGCGCGGGTGATTGGCGTGCAGGGCCACGTAAACCGTCTTGCCGCTCGCCTTCAGTGCAGCCACCAGGGCGGCATCGATCCGATCCGGCTCCACGACCGGAACGCGGGTGTGGACGCGGACGATCTTCACATGCTCGATGCCGGCCAGCCGGGTCATGATCTCGCCCAGCCGGCGCGGCGACAGCACCAGCGGATCGCCGCCGGTGAGGATCACCTCCCAGATTTCCGGATGTTCCGCGATGTATTCCAGCGCGCCGTCGAGCGCATCGGGCGACAGCGTGCCCAGCCCGTTCGGTCCGACCATCTCGCGGCGGAAACAGAACCGGCAATAGACCGGGCAGACATGCACAGCCTTCAGCAGCACCCGGTCCGGATAACGGTGGACGATGCCCTCGACCGGGCTGTGCGTATGGTCGCCGATGGGATCGGCGCGCTCCTCGGCGGTCACGGCAAGCTCCGCCGCGTCCGGCACGAACTGCCGCGCGATGGGATCGTCCGGGTCGTCGGGATCGATCAGCGCCGCCATGGCCGGGCTGATCGACAGGGCATAGCGCGCGGCGACTTCTCGCAGGCCCGCGAGCCGTTCCGCCGGGACCAGTTCCGCCGCTTCCAGGTCAGCCGCAGTGGTGATGGGACGATCGAAGGTCACCGGGAAATCTCCGCCACGGGCGCCCACAGCACCTGCTCGATACGCGACGCGCCCGTCGCCAGTATCACCAGCCGGTCGAAGCCCAGCGCGATGCCGCTCGCCTCGGGCATCAGCGCCAGCGCCGCCAGGAAGTCCTCGTCCACCGGATAGCGCTCGCCATAGACCCGCATCTTCTCCGCCATCTCCAGTGCGAACCGCCGCCGCTGTTCCGCTGGGTCGCGCAGCTCGCCGAACGCGTTGGCCAGTTCGACGCCGCAGGCATAGAGTTCGAAGCGCTCGGCGACCCGCCCGTCATGCACGGTCGCCCGCGCCAACGCCGCCTCGGATACGGGATACTGGTCCAGGATCGTCGCGCGACCGACGCCGAGATTCGGCTCAATCTTCTCCACCAGCACCCGGCTGTACAGATCGGCCCAGACGTCGCCGTCGGCAACCCGGATTCCGGCGCCGCGCGCCTGCGCGGCCAGGTGGCCGAGATCGGTCTCGCCGGCCACGTCGACGGAGCCGAGCAGGTCGATCCCGGCGAACCGCTCGAACGCCTCGGCGACGGTAAGCCGCTCCGGCGCTTGGAACGGGTCAGCCTGTTTGCCCCGGAACGCCAGACCGGTGGCGCCCGCCGCCTCCGCGGCCAGCGCCAGAATGGCGGCACAGTCGTCCATCAGCATTTCATAATTTTCTTCCGCCCGGTACCACTCCAGCATGGTGAATTCGGGATGGTGCAGCGCGCCGCGCTCCCGGTTGCGGTAGACATGGGCGAAGCAGGAAATCCGCCGCTCGCCCGCCGCCAGCAGCTTCTTGCAGGCGAACTCGGGCGAGGTGTGCAGGTAGAGCGGCAATGTCGCGCCGTCCGGCCCGACCGCTTGCGTGCCGAACGCGTGAAGATGCGCCTCGTTGCCCGGTGATACCTGCAGGGCCGACGGATCGACCTCGATGAAGTCCCGTTCCGCGAAGAAGCCGCGCAATGCCGTCTGGATGCGTCCCCGCGCCATCAGGAAGCCGCGCCGGTCGGCATGGACGTCCGGCGTCCACCAGGGCGAGGCGGCAGGTTGGGCGGCTTCAGGCGGCAAGAGCGGTCAATTCCCCAAGGTCAGGCTGGCGATTTGCGCCAACATAGGCTAAATGCGGCGCTGAAAAACCAACTTCTCGGCCGGAGCGTCCGAACCGACGGCCGGGCCGCCTCCTGACAAGGATCAGACATGGTCAAGGTTATCGCCTCCCAGATTCGCAAGGGCAACGTGCTCGATGTCGACGGCAAGCTCTATGTCGTGCTGACCGCCGACAACATCCATCCGGGCAAGGGCGCCTCGGTCACCCAGATCGACATGCGCCGCATCTCCGATGGCACCAAGGTGTCCGAGCGCTACCGGACCACCGAGCAGGTCGAGCGCGCCTTCGTCGAGGATAGCGATTTCACCTATCTCTACGAGGACGGCGAAGGCTTCCACTTCATGAACCCGGAAACCTATGACCAGGTCGTCGTGGCCAAGGACATGATCGGCGACCAGGCCGCCTATCTGCAGGAAGGCATGGTCTGCATCCTGAAGATGCACGACGGCAACGCTATCGCCGCCGAACTGCCGGCCCGCGTGACGCTGGAGATCGCCGAGACCGAGCCGGCCGTGAAGGGCCAGACCGCCTCGTCGTCCTACAAGCCCGCCATCCTGTCCAACGGCGTGCGCACCAACGTGCCGCCGCACATTGCGCCGGGCACCCGGGTCGTGATCCAGACCGAAGACGGTTCCTACGTCGAACGCGCGAAGGACTAGTCCCGTGGCCGCGCCCGTTCGCCTGGGAGTTCTCGGCGCCGGCGCCATCGCCAAATACGGCCTGTTCGCACCGGTTTCCCGTGTCGGCGGCATAGACATCGTCGCCGTCGGTGCTCGCGACGCCGCCCGCGCGGCCGAATACGCCAGGGAGAACGGCATTCCGCGCGGCGCGACCTATCAGGCGCTGCTCGACGATCCGGACATCGAGGCTGTCTACGTGGCGCTGCCCAATTCGCTCCACTGCGAATGGACCGTGAAGGCGCTGGAGGCCGGCAAGGCCGTGCTGTGCGAGAAGCCCTGCGCGTCGAACGAGGGCGAGGCGCGAATCATGTCCGAGGCCGCCAAGCGGACCGGCGGCATCCTGGTCGAGGCGGTGCACTGGCTCTACCACCCGCAGACCCCCCGCATGAAGCAGATCCTCGATGCCGGCGCACTGGCCGCGCTCCGCGAGATCAAGTTCAACTTCCTGGTGCCGGGCAAGTATTTCACGCCCGACGACATCCGCTTCAGTACCGTCCTGGCGGGCGGCGCGACCATGGACCTCGGCTACTACGCCGTCAGCTTCCTGCGTTATGTGGGCGGCGAGCCGGAAATCACCAGCGCGACGGCCACCGAGTTCCGGCCTGGCATCGACGGCGCCATGGTCGCCGAGATGCGCTTTCCGGGCGGTTGCGTCGGCCGCATGGACCTGTCGCTGAACTATGACGCCGACGACTTCGTCATCAGCGCAGAGATCGTCGGCGAGCGCGGCCGGATGATCCTGGAGAACCCGGTGCATCCGTCGCGTGGTGGCGGCATCGAACTGGAGATCGATGGCGTCCGGACCGTCGAGGCGCCGCACAAGCGCGCCACTTACGACTGGCAGGCGCTGGGCTTCGTGGCCAATGTCCGCGATGGCGCGCCGATCCTCACGCCCGCCGAGGAAGGCATCGCCAACATGCGTGTAATCGACGATGTTTACCGTGCGGCGGGGATGAAGCCTCGCGGCACCTGATATCTGGGCGCAACGGACTGGGGAGGACGGCATGTCGTTTGAGGGACCGGTTGAAGACCGGCTGGCGATTCACGAACTGGTGGCGGCCTACGCCGACGCGGTCACGCTCAACGATGCGCAGGCCTGGGGCGCGCTATGGGCCGAGGACAGTGTCTGGGAACTGGCCGCCATTCCCGGCATGGAACATGTTGTGGGCCGCGATGCCATCGTGAAAGCCTGGGTCGCGGCCATGGCCAGCCTGCCGCCGATGGTCGGCACGTCCACGCTCGGCGCCCTGAGCATCACGGGCGACACGGCCACCGGCCGGGCCTATCCCCGCGAATTCATCATCTGGCCGGACGGCAGGACGCGGACCGACACCGGCCGCTATGACGACACCTATGTGAAGCAAGACGGGCGCTGGCTGTTCAAGTCCCGCACCTACACCAGCCTGCACTCGGCCTGATGGAAGGCGCCGCCATGCTCAAGGTCGCGATCCTCGACGACTATGCCCGTGTGGCTCTCAATGTGGCGGACTGGTCGCCGCTCGACGGGATCGCCGAGCTGACCGTGTTCGACCGGCATCTGTCCGAGGACGAGGCGGCGACCCTGCTGCAGCCGTTCGACGTGCTGTGCACCGTCCGCGAACGCATGGCCTTGCCGCGCACCCTGATCGAGCGCCTGCCGAACCTGAAGCTCGTCACCATCATCGGCATGGGCCTCGCCAATTTGGACATGCAGGCCGCGACCGATCATGGCGTCCTGGTGGTCCACTCCGATTTCTCGAGCCCGGCCTTCGCCAGCACCGCCAACGCCACGCCCGAGCTCACCTGGGGCCTGATGATCGCCACCGTCCGCCACATGGCGCGGGAAGGGCAGCGCATGCGGGACGGCGGCTGGCAGTCCACCACCGGCATCATCCTCGCCGGCCGCACGCTGGGCCTGCTCGGCCTCGGCCGGATTGGAAAGCGCATGGCGCAGTACGCCCACGCCTTCGGCATGCCGGTCATCGCCTGGAGCCAGAACCTGACCGACGAGGCCGCTGCCGCCTCGGGTGCGACCCGCGTAAAGAAGGACGAGCTGTTCCGCCGCTCGGACGTGCTGTCGATCCACGTCCAGCTCAGCGAGCGCACCCGCGGCCTCGTCACCGCCCGCGAACTGGCGCTGATGAAGCCGGATTCATACCTGATCAACACTTCGCGCGGCCCCATCGTCGACGAGGCGGCACTGATGGATGTGCTGAGCAACCGCCGCATCGCCGGCGCCGGCCTCGACGTCTTTGACCGCGAACCGCCGCCCGCCGACCATCCCTACCGGAACATGGACAATGTCACGGTCACGCCGCATCTCGGCTACACCACGATCGAGACGCTGGCCGCGTTCTACGCTGACATGCCCGAAGCGATCGCCGCCTTCGCGGCGGGGAAGCCGGTCAGGGTGATCAACAAGGAAGCGCTGGAGCGCTGATCGCAGCTATTTCGTCTTCGGAGCCGGCGCTTTTCGTCGAATGCGTACACGCCATCCGCTGCCGTCGGGCTGCTCCATGTCGAACTCTTTGGTTGCTCTGATCAACTCGCTGAGCTTCTGGAATCCATAGGTCCTCTGATCGAAATCGGACTGTATACTGGGCAGGACTTGACCTAATTGGCTCAGGCGTACCCAGCCATCATCTCCTTCGATTTCTGAAACAACTTTGCGCAGCAGTTTGATCGCCGCGCTTGGCGGCTTGAGCGGCTTTGTCGGCACCGATGGCGACGTGTCGGGGGCCGTGGCCTGCAGCCCTAGATTCTCCGTATAGATGAATCGGTGACAAGCCTGGCGCAGGGCTTCCGGCGTCTTCTGTTCGCCGAACCCGAAAACCTGCAGTCCCTGCTCGCGGATACGCTTGGCCAGCCCGGTGAAATCGCTGTCCGACGAAACCAGGCAGAATCCGCCCACTCTGCCGCCGTGGAGCAGGTCCATGGCGTCGATGACCAGTTCGATGTCCGTCGAGTTCTTCCCCGTCGTGTAGGCAAAGCTTTGGCGCACATTGATCGCATGCCGCGCGAGCACATCGGTCCATCCGCTCAGGTTGGGCTTGGAAAAGTCTCCGTAGATCCGCCGGACATTGGCATCGCCGAGCTTGGCGATCTCGTCGAACAGGCCACCGGCAATCTTCGGTGATGCGTTTTCCGCATCGATCAGCACGGCAAGGCTCAGACGCTCGGGACTTGATTCCGCCATGGTCCGGTTTCCAGACGTCGATTGTTGCGTGCTTTAGCTCATGTTGCCGAAGGTCGTGCCCAAGGCCAATGGTACTGATTCGATTCCGTAACGGCCACGTGGCTGAGCGGTCATGTGCCTTTCATCACTCACCCAGCCAGGCCAGCACACCCCGCGCCGCCGCGACGCCGGTGGCAAAGCTCGCCTGCAGGAGGTAGCCGCCGGTCGGCGCTTCCCAGTCCAGCATCTCGCCCGCGGCGAACACGCCGGGCAGGGCGCGGATCATCAGGTCGTCGTCCACCGCATCGAGGCTGACGCCGCCCGCCGTGGAGATTGCCCGTTCGATGGGTTGGGTCGCGGTCAGGGTGACCGGGACGCCTTTGATCAAGGCCGCGAGCGCGCCGCCTGCGGGCAGATCGCCCGCTTCGCGCAGCAGGTTGACGGCGACCGGCGGCAGATGCGCGGCCTTGCGCAGGAACGTCGCGAGCGACTGGCCTTTCGCCGGGCGACTCAGCTTGTCCGTCAGCCGGGAACGCGTCATGTCCGGCCGCAGGTCGATCTCCAGCACCGCCTTGCCGTCCCGGGCGATCGCCTCGCGCAGCGGCGCGCTCAAGGCGTATATGGCGCCGCCTTCGATGCCGTACTCGGTCACGACCGCATCGCCGCGGGCCGACTGGCCCTCGAAGCGCAGGGCGATTCCCTTTAGCGGCGTGCCGCCGAAGCGGGCGCGAAACAGCGAACTCCAGTCGACCACGAAGCCGCCGTTGGACGGCTGGAATGGTGCCATGCCGACACCGCGCGCCGCCAGTGGCTCCGACCAGCGTCCATCCGATCCCAGCTTCGGCCAACTCGCGCCGCCGAGCGCCAGGACGGTTGCGTCCGGCTTTACCGTTACCGGACCGCCGGGACCATGAAAGGAGAGGGCCCCGTCGTCCCATCCCAGCCAGTCATGCCGGGTTCGCAGGGTCACGCCCTGTTCACCCAGCCGGCGCAGCCAGGCCCGCAGCAGCGGCGACGCTTTCATGGTCCTCGGGAATATCCGGCCGCTCGATCCGGTGAAGGTCTGCTCGCCCAATCCCTCCGCCCAGGCGACCAGCGCCGCCGGCGGAAACGCCTCCAGTATCGGCCGCATCCGCTCCGACGCCGCGCCGTATCGCGTGGCGAACGTCTCGAATGCCTCCGAGTGGGTAAGGTTCAGGCCGCCGCGCCCGGCCATCAGCAGCTTGCGCCCCGGCGACGGCATGCGGTCGTAGACGGTGACCGCCATGCCCGCCGCGCTCAGGATCTCGGCCGCCATCAGGCCAGCGGGGCCCGCGCCGATCACCGCGATCTGGTGTTGCTGCTTGTCATTCACTGGGAGCACTCCTGTCGCGCCATGCGGTATCACCGCTTGGGCCTTCACGCCATCGATAGAACCCGATACGGGCAATTCCACGAACCAGCCGTTCCATTTTTGCAGGGTTGCAAGAATGCTGCAGCGCACACAATCGGCTGGCAGAGGGACAGGGCGAACTGACTTCATGGCCATGAACCAAGCCACCGCATCCAGGGTCTCCCAGTCGAAGACGGTCCTCGACCTGACCCGCGTCGGTACCTGATGGGCATTGTTTCAACGCATCGTAGGAGAGCCCTGTGAAGCTGAAGGACAAGGTTTGTGTCGTCACCGGCGCGGCGCGCGGCATCGGCGAGGCCATCGCGAGGCGCTATGTGGCGGAAGGCGCCACGGTTGCCATCGCCGACCTCGACCTCGCGTCGGCCAGCGAGACTGCGGCGAACCTCACGGCGATGGGACCGGGCGAGGCCATGGGCATCGCCATGGACGTGGTCAGCGAACAAGCCGTGAACGAGGGCATCGCCCAAGTCGCGGCGAAGTGGGGCGGTATCGATGTGCTGGTGTCCAATGCCGGTATCCAGATCGTCCACAAGATCGAGGACTTCCCGTTCGCCGACTGGAAGAAGATGCTGGCGATCCACCTCGACGGCGCGTTCCTGACGTCCAAGGCCTGTATCCCGCACATGTATGCCCGCGGTGGCGGCTCGGTGATCTTCATGGGGTCGGTGCATTCCAAGGAGGCCTCGCCATTGAAAGCCGCCTACGTCACCGCAAAGCACGGCCTGCTGGGCCTCGCCCGGGTCATCGCCAAGGATGGCGCCGCCCAGGGCGTGCGCGCCAATGTCATCTGTCCCGGCTTTGTTCGCACGCCGCTGGTGGACAAGCAGATTCCCGAGCAGGCCCAGGAACTGGGCATCTCCGAGGAGGAGGTGGTCAGCCGCGTCATGCTCGGCAACACCGTCGACAAGCAGTTCACGACGGTCGAGGATGTGGCCGAGGTGGCGCTGTTCTTCGCGTCCTTCCCCAGCAGTGCATTGACCGGACAATCCCTGATTGTCAGCCACGGCTGGTTCATGGAATAGCGTCGAACGAGGAGAAGGCATGCCCGAACAGGAACCGAAGCCCCTTTGGCAACCCTCGCCCGAACGGGTAGCGCAGGCCAACATCACCGCCTTCATGCGCCAGGCGGAAACGCGCTGGTCCGTGAGCCTTACCGACTATGATTCCCTGTGGCGCTGGTCGGTGGATGAGCCGGAAAAGTTCTGGTCGCTGGTCTGGGATTTCTGCGGCGTCATCGCAGAGGAGCAAGGCGACGTCGTGCTGGAAGAGGGGCACAGGCTGCCGGGCACGAGATTCTTTCCGGAAGCGCGGCTCAACTTCGCCCAGAACCTGCTGCGCCGCCGGGACGACACGCCGGCGATCATCTTCCGCGGCGAAGACCGGGTCCGCCGAACGTTGTCCTGGGCCGAACTGTATGACTCGGTGTCGTGCATGGCGCAGGCCATGCGGGGCATGGGAATTGACGTCGGCGACCGGGTCGCGGCCTATATGCCGAACATGCCGGAAACGGTGATCGCCATGCTGGCGGCAAGCAGCATCGGCGCGATCTTCTCGTCGGCCTCCCCGGATTTCGGCGTTCAGGGCGTGGTCGACCGGTTCGGCCAGATCGAACCAAAGCTGCTGATCCTCGCCGACGGCTACTACTACGGAGGCAAGACGTTGTTCTGCCTCGACAAGCTTCCCGAGATTCTTTCTCTCATGCCCAGCGTCGAGAAAGCCGTCGTGGTGTCCTACATCGACTCCACCATGCTGCCGATCCCGCAGGCCATACCGCTCGAGTTTTTCGCGGCGCCCTACGCGCCGAAGGACATCGAGTTCGCCCAGCTGCCGTTCAACCATCCGCTCTACATCATGTTCTCGTCGGGCACGACCGGCGTTCCGAAATGCATCGTCCATGGCCAGGGCGGCACGCTGCTGCAGCACCTCAAGGAACACCGGCTCAACGGCGACATGCGCGCCGGCGACCGGGCCTTCTGGTTCACCACCTGTGGCTGGATGATGTGGAACTGGCTGGTGTCGGCGCTCGCGTGCGAGGCGACGCTGCTGCTTTACGACGGGTCTCCGTTCCATCCCGACGGCAACGCCCTGTTCGACTTCGCCGACGAGACCGGGATGACCCTGTTCGGCACCTCGGCGAAGTTCATCGACGCCTGCAACAAGGCCGGCATCGAGCCGGCGCGCACACACGACCTGTCGACGGTCAGGTTGCTCGGTTCCACGGGGTCGCCGCTGGTGGCCGAGAGCTTCGATTACGTCTATGCCAAGATCAAGCCAGACGTGCATCTCGCTTCGATCTCCGGCGGCACGGACCTGCTCTCGTGCCTGGTGCTCTGCAGTCCGATCGAACCGGTCTGGCGCGGCGAAATCCAGGCGCCGGGTCTCGGCATGGCGGTCGATATCCTGGACGACGAAGGCAATGCCGTGCCGCAGGGCGAAAAGGGCGAGCTCGTCTGCCTGAGGCCGTTCCCGTCCATGCCCCTGGGCTTCTGGAAAGACCCGGGCGACGCGCGGTACATGGCTGCCTACTATGAGAAATTCCCCGGCATCTGGTGCCACGGCGACTTCATCGCCCGGACGGAACATGGCGGTTACATCATCTATGGCCGCTCCGACGCCACGCTGAACGCCGGCGGCGTCCGCATCGGCACGGCCGAGATCTACCGCCAGGTGGAGCAGATCGACGACATCATCGAATCCCTGGTGATCGGGCAGGAGTGGGACAACGACACCCGCATCGTGCTGTTCGTGCGCCTGCGGGACGGGCTGGTCCTCGACGAGGCCCTGGAAAAGCGCATCAGGACGCAGATCCGCTCCAGCACCACGCCGCGCCATGTGCCGTCGCGTATCCTTCAGGTCGGCGACATCCCGCGCACCAAGAGCGGCAAGATCGTCGAACTGGCGGTGCGCGAGGTCGTTCATGGTCGCCCGGTCAAGAACCAGGAAGCCCTCGCCAATCCCGATGCGCTGGAGGAATTCCGCGACCGGCCCGAACTCGCGGATTGAACACATCGACAGATCATTTCGGACGTTCACCGAAAAGGTTGCCGGTGATAGCGTGCTTTCATGGAAAGCACCTTGTTGGCCCACTTCCAGGAATCCTGCGCGAAGCACGGCGACCGCCCTGCAGTCATCGACAAGCAAGGTGTCCTGAGCTATTCGGAACTCGGTGCGCAAGTAGGGCGGCTCGCTTCCTCCTTGCATGCGCAGGGGCTTGAGCCCGGGGAAGCCGTCGCCATATCGATCGCGGACGAGCGCGACCATCTGCTGACCAGCATGGCGCTTATCCGCCTCGGTTGCCCGCAAATCACGTTTGGTGGCCACGATCAGCCCTCCCAGCGGCAAGGCCTCATCGCCAAGTGTCGGGCCGTCGCCGTCGTTGCCGCGAACACGTCGGCGGATGACGGCGTGCCGGTGATCATTCCGGACTTCGAACGGGCCGCGTCCACTCTCTCGTGCGCGGACTCGTCGCTCCCTGTGCCGGATGATGGCGTTGTCGCATTTCTGCAGACCGGCTCCGGCACCACCGGCACCTTCAAAGTCATTCCTACGACGCATCGCTCGCTGGTGTTCCAGGCGCTCACGCGCCACATGGCGGTGCCCTCGGGTGTCGAATACGTTCCCTCGCCGATCGAGTTCCTCTATTCCAAGAAACACCGGCTGCGCAGTCTTGTCACCGGCTACACAGGCCTGCTGCACGTCGCCGAGCATTCCCATATCCCGGATGTCAGCCGACGGTTCGGCGTTGATATCCTGCGGCTCTCGCCCGGGCAAATGCAGTCGCTGGTCGACTTCGGCATCAGGTTGCCAGATGGCATTGCGGTCTATGTGGGCGGCTCGCGCATCTCCGGGCCGCTGCGCGCCGCCTTTCAGAGCAGCCAGGTCCGCTCGCTCTATGTGGAATATGGCGCCACCGAAACCGGCAACATCGCCGTCGCCGGCCCCGAGATGCATGATCGCTATCCCGACGGCGTCGGCCAACCGCTGCCGGGCGTTCAACTTGTGATCGTTGATGACGACGGACGTCCGTTGCCATCTGGCGTCGAGGGGCTCATCCGCATCCGCACGCCGGGCATGACGACCGGCTATCTGGGCGACGATGAACTGACCGCCAGGACGTTTCCCGACGGTTGGTACCAGGGCGGCGACAGGGGCGTCCTGACCGAGGACGGCGTGCTGGTGTTCGGCGGCCGCGCCGACGACATGATGATTCTCAACTCCATCAATATCTTCCCGGCCGAGATCGAGAAGGTGGCGGAAGGCTTTCCCGGCGTGATCGAGTGTGCCGCGTTCCCCATGCGCTCGCCGGTGCATGGCGACATCCCCATGCTCGCCGTGGTCGCTGCCGATGGTTGCGACCTGAAGGCGTTGATGTCGTACTGCCGCGAGCGGCTGGGAATCAGGGCGCCAAGGAAGGTGATTGGGCTGCCGGAAATCCCGCGCAACCCGCAAGGCAAGGTGGTGCGGCGCGACCTGTCGGCCCGCGCCGCCAACGGGGAGTTCCAATGATGTCGTCCACGTTTCTGGTCATGCGCGAACGGGTCGTCGCCGCGATCATGTCCAACCCTGTCGTCGGGCCGGATTCAGCCGGTACGCTCGCGCGGATGAACGACCCGTCGCAAAACTGTACGTTCGAGGAACTGGGCTTCGACTCCCTTGCCCGCATGGAATTCTGTATCTTCCTGGAGACGGAATTCGGCATCAGCCTCAGCAGCGGCGAGATCGAAGCATCGCCCAGCATCAACGCCATGGCAGCTTATCTTGCCGGTGAAGGCTAGGCTTCATGAACCTGCTGGTCGAGCATTTCCTGGCCTGCCGCACCCCCGCCGACTTCTACCGGCTGCAGATTCTCGCGGAGTGCAATGCGGTGCCTTCGGAAGTCGCGGCGCTGCTTCCCTATCGGCGAGTCCTGCCCAAGGAGGCGCTGGAGTGGGTGGCAAGTGTCCAAAGCATGATGTTCGCGCAGGCAACGACTGTGCAGCCCTTCCGTAGAAAGGCCATATCCGGAAATGTCGCGCTCTATACCACGCGGAGCGATCCCGAGGAGCCGCGCGACCTTCTGGTGGCGTTCTGCGGTCTTGCCGACCGATTGCAGGTTCCGATTCTGGTGGTGCTGCAACACCTGGACGGAACACGCTTCGATGTGCTGCTGCTTCGTGACCCGTCGAAGCGGATATATCTCCAGGGCGTGCCGGATTACGCCCAGGATCTCGCGCTCGTCGCCCAGCGAATCCGCGCCGATGTCGATCTGGAGCGGTACCGCGCGATCCGCAGCATCGGTACCAGCGGCGGCGGCTGGGCGGCGTTCACGGTAGGCACCATGCTTGGCGCCGATCGCGCCGTTTCCATGTCCGGGAAGCCACCCGGCGCGACGTTCAGGCTGACACAGATGTGGGAGAGGCGCGGCTACACACTCGACGACCAGAATGTCGACTTCTTGTCATTCGAACGGCTCTACAACAGCATTCCGGTTCGTTCGACACGGCTGCTGGCGTTCTTCGGCGCCGACTACCAGATCGACCGCGAGGGCGCCGAGGCGTTCGAGCAACTCGTCGGTGCCGTCGGGATCGGCTTCAGGGGGGTCGACGATCACAACCTGATGTTTGAAATCCTGAAGCGGCGTCTTCTGACGACGTTCCTCGACCGCTACCTGACCCGCGACCTCGACGAGATCGTACCACCACCGGGCGAAAGGCTGCTCGACTTCAGCAGCCTCGAGCCGCCGGCGGCGCGCCCGGATTGGGGCGCGCCCAGCCAGCAAACCCTTGGCCCGGGCTGAGGATCAGAGCTGCCGCGGCGGCAGGCCGCGTTTGGCGCGTTCCGCGTTCATCCGCTCGGTGTCGCCGCTCAGCGGCTTGCCCAGTTCGGCCTCGTCCAGCGTACCCTGGCGGTGCTTGTGCGACTTCTCGGCGTCGAAGGTGATCCACTTCTCGGGCGTCACCTCGATCACCGTCCGCAACGGCGAATCCAGCAGGCTGTAAAAGTCGTCCTCGCCGGCCTTGTCGGTTGGGCTCACCTTGTGCGCGAGCTTGCGATAGAATGCCTTCTTGGTCGCCTCGTCGTCGTGGAACACCGCGCGGCCCTTCATGGTGATGGCGCCGCGCGGGCATTCCGGATCCCGGCTCGACGTGCCGCTGACGACGATGGACACGCGCGGATCCCGCCGGATCGCCGCGGCGCGGTGCCGGTGCGACGAGAAAGTCAGCCACACATGGCCCTTGTCCCATACGAAGGCGTGCATCACGCCCACCGGCCAACCGTCCTTGGTGGCCCAGTTCAGCACGCATTCCGGCGCAAGCGTCATCATCTTGTCGATCTGCTCCTGGCTGTGCGGATAGATCGATACGACTTCGTGGTCTTCGGCTCTGGACATCCTCGTCTCCCTTTCTGCAATTCTTCCCGTCCGATACGTTAGCCATCCGCGCGGACGGGTCAAACATTTGCGGCCGTCGAGGCATCGCGTAAGCTGCGGGCGCGGCGGAACGGGGAGAGCGCGCGCGTCATGGACAGGCACAGGTCGCTCGATCCGTTCGCCATCTCGATCATGGTGGTGCTCTGCGCGCTGTGGGGCTCCAACCAGGGAATCCTCAAGCTCACCGCCCGCGAGGTGCATCCGATCCTACAGGTCGGGCTGCGCTGCCTGATCGCCTCGCTGCTGATCCTGGTATGGGCGTGGTTCCGCCGCGAGAAGCTCTATCTGCGCGACGGCACCCTGCTGCCCGGCCTGCTGGCTGGCGGGCTGTTCGCTGTGGAGTTTCTCATCGTTGCGGTCGGGCTCGGCTTCACCACGGCCTCGCACATGTCGGTCTTCCTCTATACCGCGCCGATCTTCACGGCGCTGGGCCTGCACCTGCGGGTGCCCGAGGAACGGTTCGGCGCGGCGCAGTGGACCGGCGTCATCCTGGCGTTCGGCGGGGTGTTCGCCATCTTCGCCGCCGAGTTCGTCTCTGGCCAGCCGTTCGATCCGCTGCAGCTCGTCGGCGATGCCATGGCGGTGCTGGGCGGCCTGTTGTGGGCGGCGACCACGGTCGTGATCAAGTCCACGAGGCTCAGCGAAGCCTCGCCCTCGAAGGTTACGCTCTACCAGCTCGCCATCGCCGCTGTCGTGCTGCTCGCGTTCACGCCGTGGCTGCCGTCCGGCAACGACTATCCGTTCAGTGGTCTGATGTGGGCCAGCATCCTGTGGCAGGCGGCGATCATTGCCTTCGCCAGCTATCTGATCTGGTTCTGGCTGATGAAGACCTATTCGGCATCGAAGCTGTCGATCGCGTCGTTCTTGACGCCGATCTTCGGCGTCGCGTTCGGCGTGCTGGTGCTCGACGAGCCGCTCACCGTCAACTTCGCGGCCGGCGCCGTGCTGATCCTGCTCGGCATCGCCATCGTCAACGGCGCCTTCGCGAGCCGGTTCAGCCGCGCCTAGAGCGATTTCAGGTTGGTCTTGATCCGGCCCAGCAGGTCCGACAGCGTGCGCCGGTCGTGGCGCGACAGACCGTCGAACGCCAGCTCGTTCATCTCGTGGCCGGCCTGCCGGATCTCGGCCAGAAACCGGTGTGCCCTGGCGGTCAGGTGGACCCGCTTGGCGCGGCGGTCGGCGGTATCGGGGCGCCGTTCGACCCAGCCGGCCTGCTCCAGCCGCTCGACCAGTCCGCCGACAGTGACCTTGCCCACGTCGAGGATGCCGGCCAGCTCGGTCTGCATCATGCCGTCGTGGCGCGACAGGTTGGACAGCACCCACCATTGCGAGCGGGTGACGCCGTGGGGTTTCATGTACTGGTCGAAGGCGGTGCGCCGCATCCGCGACACGTCGTGGATCAGGAAGCTCAGCCGCAAATCCTCCAGCTCCGCCTCGGGCATCTCTGCGGGTTTCTTGGCGGTCTTGGGCAAGGCTGCTCCTGTCTGGTCGGCCGCTAATTAGTATACATGTTTACCGGTTGCCCACATACTGATTGGGCGCGGTCGCGAGACGGGGAGGCAAGCGTTGGCGGGACTGTATTTCGAGGAATTCCGGATCGGCCAACGCTTCGAGCACGACATCAGGCGCACCGTCACCGAGACCGACAATGTGCTGTTCTCGGCGCTGACCCACAACCCGGCGGCCATCCATCTCGACCACGAATATGCGAAGACTTCGCCCTATGGAAAGCCGCTGGTGAACAGCGTCTTCACCCTGGGATTCATGGTCGGCGTCTCGGTCGGGGAGACAACGCTGGGTACGACCATCGCCAACCTGGGCTGGGACAAGGTGCGCTTCCCCAACCCGGTGTTCATCGGCGACACACTCCATGCCGAGACGACCGTGCTGGAGAAGCGCGACAGCAAGTCGCGGCCCGAAGCCGGCATCGTTATCTTCGAGCACAAGGGCTTCAACCAGCGCGATGAGCTGATCGGCACATGCGAGCGGTCGGCGCTGATGTTCCGCAGGGAGCGGGGCTGACCATGGCCATGCGCTCCCTGCTATTCGTCCCCGGCGACAGCGACCGCAAGATGGACAAGGCGAAAGGTGTGGCAGCCGATGTGCTGCTGCTCGACCTCGAGGACGCCGTCTCGCAAGAGCGCCTGCCGCTGGCGCGCGACATGATCCGCGACTTCCTGAAGGCCCGCCCGTCGAAGGCCGGGCTGTTCGTGCGCATCAACCCGCTCGACACGCCCTTCGCGCTGGATGATCTCGCGGCGGTCATGCAGGGCGCGCCGGACGGTATTTTCCTGCCCAAGGCGCGCACCGGCCAGGATGTGGTGCTGCTCGGCAGCTATCTCGACGCGCTGGAAGCCCGCGAGGGCATCGCGCGCGGCAACACGAAGATCCTGGTGGTGGCCGAGACCGCCGAGATTCTGCTCAACTATGCGAGCTTCGTGAACACCGGCCCGCGCCTGTGCGGCATGACGCCCGGCCCCGAGGACCTCGCCGCCGCCGTCGGCGCCAGCACCAACCGCGATCCGGCTGGCAACTACCTGCCGATCCATGAGATCAACCGGGCCCTGTGCCTCGCCACCGCCGCCTCGGCCGGGATCGCGCCCATCGAACGGCTCTACACCAATTTCCGCGACCTCGACGGCCTGGCCGCCGCCTGCACCGCCGGACGGCGGGAAGGCTTCACCGGCATGATCGCCATCCATCCCGACCAAGTGGCCGTCATCAACCAGGCCTTCACGCCCACGGCCGACGAGATCGCCCATGCGCGACGCGTCGTCGCCGCCTTCGACAGCGTTGGCGGCTCGGGCGTCGTCGGCCTCGATGGCCAGATGCTCGACATGCCGCACCTGAAGCAGGCGCGGCGCGTGCTCGACATGGCTGGTGAGGGATGAGAGGCCTTTCCGGCAAGCGCGCTGTCGTCACCGGCGGCGCCAGCGGCAAGGTGATCAGCGTCTCCGGGGGCCTGACCATGGCGGGTTAAACTTCAGTCGTCATACCGCCGAAGGGCGGTATCCAGGCTTGGCGAGTGCGCGCTTTGCGCGCGTTGTTCGTAAGGGAGGTCTGGGTTCCCTAAGTTCACAAACGAAGTGCAACACCAGCATAAGGTGTTGCGATGGGAAGAACGTACCGCCAGCTATCGGCTGAAGATCGGTGTGAGATTGCCCGACTTCACAGCCTCGGAACCTCGCTCCGGC
>CAMDTB010000059.1 GCA_945907245.1 Rhizobium sp. Q54 | reverse complement strand
CCCCTGCCTGGTCCTCCACGGTCCCCCAGGCAGCGGCAAGACTCACCTGGCGCGGGTCTGGCAACAGCGCACGGGCGCGGTCTGGGAGAACGGCGCAGCACTCGACAGGCATTTGCGCGACGAACGAGACGGCGGCGCCGTCTGTCTCGACATCAATGGCTGCGTCGACGACCAGGCCGCGCTGTTCCACCTGTTCAACCGCGCCCGCGAGCACGGCGGCAGCCTGCTGGTGACGGGCCGGACGCCGGTGCGCGACTGGGGCATCGGCCTCCCGGACCTGCTGTCCCGGCTGCAGGCGGCACCCGCCGCGTCTCTCGCCGAGCCCGACGACGCGCTGCTGGCGGCGGTGACCGTCAAGCTGTTCGCCGACCGGCAGCTTGCCGTCACGCCCGACCTGCTGAATTATATCCTGGCCAGGGTCGAGCGTTCGTTTGCCGCGCTGGGCGAGGCTGTTGACCGGCTTGACCAGGCGGCCCTCCGGGAAAAGCGACCGATTACGCCGCGCTTCGCAAAACGTATACTCGGGCTTTGACGCCGATGTGACAGGGCGCTGTCACACAACTGTCACGGGCCACGGCTAGCGTCAGCGCCAATTCTTGAAAGCAAGGGGTTGAAGGTGACCGACAGTACCACGTCCCAGGCTGAAGCGACCGAGGACACCGGCAGTGTCCCCGCGACCCTGGATGCTGCTTCGCCGTCCCGATTCATCAACCGCGAACTTTCCTGGCTGTCCTTCAACACCCGAGTGCTCGAAGAGGCCATGAACAGGGACCATCCGCTGCTGGAGCGGGTGCGGTTCCTGTCGATCTCGGCGAGCAACCTCGACGAGTTCTACATGGTGCGCGTCGCGGGGATCCGCGGCCAGATCAATGCCGGCATCGAGACGGTCAGCGACGACGGCCTGACGGCGACCCAGCAGATCGACGCCATCAACGAGATGGCGAACGCGCTGCTGCGACAGCAGCAGGAGTGCTGGCGCACCCTGCAGCGCCTGCTGCACGATGCCGGCATCAGCGTCGTCGGAAGCGCCGACCTGAGCGCCGGGGAACGCGCCTGGCTGGAAGACCGCTTCCTCGACGACGTCTTCCCCGTGCTGACGCCGCTCGCTGTCGATCCGGCGCACCCTTTCCCGTTCATCCCAAATCTGGGATTCGTGCTGGCCATGCAGCTGCGCCGCACCAGCGACGGCAAGCCGATGAACGCGTTGATCCCCATGCCGCGCCAGATCGACCGGTTCATCCGGCTGCCGGGCCAGACGATCCGGTTCATCACCCTGGAGAACGTGATCGCGCTGTTCCTAGACCAGCTGTTCCCGGGCTACTCGCTGGTGGGCCGCGGCGAGTTCCGTATCGTTCGTGACAGCGACATGGAGATCGAGGAAGAGGCCGAGGATCTTGTTCGGCTGTTCGAGACCGCGCTGAAACGCCGCCGCCGCGGCAGGGTGATCCGCCTTAAGGTCAGCGCGACCATGCCGGAGAACCTGCTGAGGTTCGTTCTCGACGAACTGCATGTGGACGGCAACGACGTGTTCGTCGTCGACGGCATCCTGGGTCTGTCTGACACCAAGCAGCTCATCATCGACGATCGACCGGACCTGAAATTCGAGCCGTTCAACGCGCGCTTTCCCGAGCGCATCCGCGACCATGGCGGCGACTGCTTCGCGGCGATCCAGCAGAAGGACATCGTCGTCCACCATCCGTATGAGAGCTTCGACGTGGTGGTGCAGTTCATCCGCCAGGCCGCCGCCGATCCGAACGTGGTGGCGATCAAGCAGACGCTTTACCGTACCAGCGACGATTCGCCCGTGGTCAAGGCGCTGATCGACGCCGCCGAAAGCGGCAAGTCGGTCACCGCGCTGGTCGAGCTGAAAGCCCGTTTCGACGAGGCCGCCAACATTCAGTGGGCGCGCGACCTGGAGCGCGCGGGGGTGCAGGTGGTCTACGGGTTCCTCGAGCTGAAGACCCACGCCAAGGTGTCGCTGGTGGTCCGCCGCGAAGGCAAGGATCTTCGCACCTATGTGCATTTCGGCACCGGCAACTATCATCCGGTCACCGCGCGCATCTACACCGACCTGTCGTTCTTCACCGTCGATCCGATCATTGCCCGCGACGCGACACGGCTGTTCAACTACCTGACAGGTTATGCCGAGCCGCGCGACTTCGAGAAGATCTCGATCTCGCCGATCACGCTGGCGCCCAAGCTGCACGAGTTGATCCGCAACGAGATCGCGCATGCCAAGGCCGGCAGACACGCCGAAATCTGGGCGAAGATGAACTCGCTGGTCGATTCGTCGATCATCGACGCGCTCTACGAGGCCAGCCAGGCCGGCGTGAAGATCGACCTGATCATCCGCGGCATCTGCTGCCTGCGGCCGGGCGTGAAAGGCCTGTCCGAGAATATCCGGGTCAAGAGCATCGTCGGCCGGTTCCTCGAGCACTCGCGCATCATCTGCTTCGGCAACGGCCACGACGTGCCGTCCAAGGAAAGCCTGGTGTTCATCTCGTCGGCCGACTGGATGCCGCGCAACTTCTACCGCCGGGTCGAGACGTTGATCCCGCTGGAGAACCCGACGGTCCACGCCCAGGTGCTCGACCAGGTGATGGTCGCCAGCCTGAACGACGAGCAACAGACCTGGTGGCTGCAGCCCGATGGCAGCTATGTCCGCGTGGACGCGGGCCCGGACGGCTTCAACGCCCATAAATATTTCATGACCAATCCCAGTCTGTCCGGCCGCGGGCAGGCCCTGCGCGACAAGCCGGCGCCGACCCTGGTGCTCGACGAAGACTGACTGCCTGCCTTGCACCGATTGGGGCTTTCAATACCGACGCCTCGCCGCTAGGTTGGCGCCGCCGGAAAGGAGTGCGTCGAGCCTGATGAACGTTGCCGTTCAACCCTTGACCAAGGAAGTCATCTGGCAGGTGCCGGCGCGTATCGCCGTCATCGACGTGGGCTCGAACACCGTGCGGCTCGTGGCCTTCGACCTGCAGGGCCGCATACCCCAGTTGATCTTCAACGAAAAGGCGTTTTGCGGCCTGGGCAAGGCGCTCGCGACGACCGGACGGCTTGATCCCGGCAGCATGCAGGTCGCCATCGACACCATCCACCGTTACGTCACGCTGACCGACCAGATGCGCGTGTCGCACCTCGACATCGTGGCGACGGCGGCGGTGCGCGAGGCGGCCAATCGCGACGAGTTCGCCGCGCGGGTCACCGAGGTCACCGGTGGTCGCAGCCTGCGGATCATCTCCGGCGCCGAGGAAGCCCACTACGCCGCGCTGGGCGTCATCGCCGCCATCCCCGAAGCCGACGGCATCGCCGGCGACCTGGGCGGCGGCAGCCTGGAGCTGGTCGGCATCCGCAAGGGCGCCGTCACACGGGGCGAATCGACGCCGCTCGGCACCTTGCGGCTGATGGACGCCTACGGCAGCGATGCCGCGGCGGCTACCAGGGCTATCGACGCGGCGCTCACCGGCCATGACTGGCTCAAGGAGTTCAGCCGGCGTGACTTCTACGCGGTCGGCGGCACCTGGCGCGCCATCGCCCGGCTGCATATGGCGGCATGCAACTATCCGCTGCGGATTCTTCACAATTACGAGATCGAACGCGAAGACCTGCGCCGTTTCCTGCGCGACATCAACAGCCATGTCGGCGAGGCGGAGGTTCTCGCCGCCGGCATTTCCAGGAAACGCGTCGCGATGCTGCCGGTAGCGTCGCTGATCCTGCAGCGCGTGCTGAAGCTGGTTTCGCCGAAAAAGATCGTCATATCGGGTCTTGGCCTGCGCGAGGGCATCCTGTTCCACCATGCGCCGGAAGAGCTGAAGCGGGCCGACCCGCTGCTCGCCTTCTGCCGCGAGATGGCGCAACGCCGCAGCCGGTTCCCGGAACATGGCGACGACCTGATGCGGTGGATTGACCCGCTGTTCCGTCGCGAGAACGCCCGCGAAAAACGGCTGCGCTACGCGGTGTGCCTGCTCAGCGACATCGCCTGGTCGGGCCATCCAAGCTACCGGGCCGAGTTGGCCATGGACCAGATCATGCTGGCGCAGGTGCTGGGAACCGACCATCCGGGGCGCGCCTTCATCGGCCTGGCGCTCTATGTGTTGAACGGCGGCACTCCGGATAATTCGGCGACCGACCGGGCGAGGGCGCTGCTCGGGCCGCAGGAAATCATGCGCGCCCGCGCCGTGGGCCTGGCGCTGCGGCTCGCCCAGCGCATCTCCGGCGGCACCCAGGAGCTGCTCGGGCTGGCGCACCTGAACGTAACCGACGAGACGGTGACGCTGGTGGTACAGCCTGACGGCGAATACATGGCTGGAGAATCTGTGCAGCGCCGGCTGGAGGTGCTGGCCACCATGTTCGGCAAGCAGCCACTCGTGAGCCTGCACGACTGAGCGTTGATAGGGGGTTGTGAGACCCTCTTAAAGTTCTGTCACAACCACGTTGCCGCGCCTGATCGACAGGGCGAGCTTGCCGTTCTTCAGGGCGATGGCGTCCTTGCCGAACACGTCGTAGCGCCAGCCATGGCGGGCCGGGACATCGGCGTTGTCGTCGGCGGCCAGCTCCTCCAGGTCGGACATGTTGGCGACCAGCTTCTGGGCGACGTTCTCTTCCTCGCACCGCAGCTTCAGCAGCACCCGCATCAGGTCGACGATGGGGCCGATGCCGCGCGGCAGCTGCCGGCGCTGCTCAGCTTGGGGCAGCATGTCCTCGGGCAGTGCGCGGGCGTCGTCGAGCGCCTTCAGCAGGCTTTCGCCGATGGGGCCGCGGGCCAGATTCTCCGCCAGGCCACGCACGCTCTTGAGTTCCTCCATGGTGCTCGGCGGATGGGCGGCGATCTCCAGCACCACGTCGTCGCGGATCACCCGGTTGCGAGGCACGTCGATCTTCTGGGCACGGTGCTCGCGCCACTCAGCGACGGCCCTGACACAGGCCATGAAGCGGCGGTTGGAACTCTTCGGCTTGAGCCGCAGCCAGGCGTCCTCGGGCTGGACCACATAGGTCGCCGGATCGACCAGCACGTCCATTTCCTCGCTCAGCCAGGATTCGCGGCCGTTCTTCGCCAGGATCTTGGCCATGCCCCGATAGATATCGCGCAGGTGGATGACGTCGCCCAGCGCGTACTGCACCTGCTTGGTGGTCAGCGGCCGGCGCGACCAGTCGGCGAAGCGCGACGACTTGTCGACCCGCGCCTTGGTGAAGTGATTGACCAGCGTCTCGTACCCCACCGAATCCCCGAAGCCCGCGACCATGGCCGCGACCTGGGTGTCGAACACCGGATGAGGCAGGGCGCCGAAATCGTGCAGGAAGATTTCCATGTCCTGGCGTGCCGCATGCAGGACCTTGAGGATCTTGTCGTTGGCCATCAGTTCGATGAAAGGGTCCAGCGACAGGCCGTCGGCCAGCGGATCGATCGCCCACGCGCCATCGTCTCCGGCGATCTGGATCAGGCACAGCTTGGGCCAATAGGTGTTGCTGCGCATGAACTCGGTATCGACGGTGACAAACTCCGAATCGCGCAGCGAGGCGCAAATCTCGGCCAGATCGGCAGTCTTCTCGATTACTTTCATCGATCGATCCTATACAGCCATTCCCGAGGCTCGTCACCAGTCCCGTCCTTGGCTTGACAAATCACCGGCAAGTGTGTGCTTTACGCCCGCCCGCACTGAAGGAAACCAAGAAGATGCACGCGTACCGCACGCACACCTGCAACGACCTGCGCGAAGAGAATGTCGGCCAGATTGTCCGGATTTCCGGCTGGGTGCACCGCAAGCGCGATCACGGCAATCTGCTGTTCGTCGACCTGCGCGACCATTACGGCCTGACCCAGTGCGTGATCGAGGCGGGCGAGCCGGGTTTCGACACCATCGAGGGCGCCCGCGCGGAAAGCGTCGTCACCATCGACGGCAAGGTCGTCGCGCGCACGCCCGAGACCATCAACACCGACCTGCCCACCGGCCGGATCGAGGTGCGTATCCAGGCGGTGACCATCCAGTCGGCGGCCCAGGAACTGCCCATGCCGGTGTTCGGCGAGCAGGAATATCCCGAGGAAATCCGCCTGAAGCACCGCTACCTGGACCTGCGGCGCGAGCGCATGCACGCCAACATCGTGCTGCGATCGAAGGTCATCTCCAGCATTCGCCGCCGAATGATCGACCAGGGCTTCATGGAGTTCCAGACACCGATCCTGACCGCGTCGTCGCCCGAGGGCGCGCGCGACTTCCTGGTCCCCAGCCGCATCCATCCCGGCAAGTTCTATGCGCTGCCCCAGGCGCCGCAGCAGTTCAAGCAGCTGCTGATGGTCGCGGGTTTCGACCGCTACTTCCAGATCGCCCCGTGTTTCCGCGACGAGGACGCCCGCGCCGACCGCTCGCCGGGCGAGTTCTACCAGCTCGACATGGAGATGTCGTTCGTCACCCAGGACGACGTGTTCGCCGCCATCGAGCCGGTGATGCACGGCGTGTTCAGCGAATTCTCGACCCGCAACATCACGCCCGCGCCGTTCCCGCGCATTCCATACCGCGAGTCCATGCTGAAATACGGCAACGACAAGCCGGACCTGCGGAACCCGTTGGTGATCACCGATGTGACCGAGGTGTTCCGCGGCTCGAATTTCGGCGTGTTCGCCCGCGCCATCGAGAGCGGCTCGGTGGTGCGCGCCATTCCGGCGCCGAAGTCCTCCGACCGTCCGCGCAGCTTCTTCGACAAGATGAACGACTGGGCGCGCAGCAACGGTGCGCCCGGCCTTGGCTACATCATCTTCGCCGATGGCGGCGGCAAGGGTCCGATCGCCAACAACCTGGATGCCGACCGTATCGCCCAGCTCAAGGCGGCGACCGGCCTGGGCGACGGCGACAGCCTGTTCTTCGCCGCCGGCACGCCGGCGAAGGCCGCCGAGCTGGCCGGCCTGGCGCGCACCAAGCTGGGCCAGGATCTTGAGCTGATCGAGGAAAACGCCTTCCGGTTCTGCTGGATCGTCGATTTCCCGATGTACGAATATGACGACAAGGAGAAGAAGGTCGACTTCTCGCACAATCCGTTTTCCATGCCGCAGGGCGGCCTCGAGGCGCTGGAGACCAAGGACCCGCTCGATATCCTGGCGTTCCAGTACGACATCGTCTGCAACGGCATCGAGCTGTCGTCGGGCGGCATCCGGAACCACAGCCCGGACATCATGGTCAAGGCGTTCGAGATCGCCGGCTACACCAAGGACGACGTGGAGAACCGCTTCGGCGGCATGCTGAACGCGTTCCGCTACGGCGCGCCGCCCCATGGCGGCATCGCGCCCGGCATCGACCGCATCGTCATGCTGCTGGCCGATGTGCCGAATATCCGCGAGGTCATCCTGTTCCCGATGACCCAGCAGGCCGAGGACCTGATGATGGGCGCGCCAGCGGTCGCCACCAACAAGCAGCTTCGCGAGCTGCACATCAGGGTGGTGCAGGAAGAAAAGAAGGCCTGAGCCTCGGGGCGGCAAGCGGACTGCTCATTTTGGGTTGTCCGGACGCTAGCTTACGCATCTCCGACCACGTTAGATGTCGTTGGCGCGCCGGGGCGGGCGCCAGCTTCATATTGCATGAACTTTGCGGGGAACGGGGTGCCCAACAGTGATTTCGTCACCACGGGCGAGCATTTCCAGGCTCTGAGCCCGCGCTTCCAGCGAATCACACTCGACGCCGTACGCCAGACAGAGATGTTGGGCTGGTCCGAGCGCCTGTTCTTCCTGAGCGCGGCCGGAGACAAGCACGAGATCTGGCGAAAAGCCTATGACCCGCGTTTCGTGGGCGAGCAGGTGCCGGAATGGAGCCGGATCGTCAACGCCGTCATCGAGGTCTGGGGAGCGCCAAGCATCACATGCTTCGAGATGGCCGCGATCTACACAGTGTCCGACGATCGCAACTGGCGCATGGCGGGCGAGGTGTGGTGCGTATCCCACCACGACGGCGACCGGCTTGCCGCCTATTGGGCCGATCCGGTCAGCTATTCCGGCCGGCTCGTCGGCGAAGCGCTCGAGCGCCTGGACCGTCTGGCGAGCTGAGACCTCCCCATTTCCTGTCCCCGTGTTTCCAGCGGGTAACCGTGAGGCGATTCCTGTTGGTTTCGGCTGTGCCGCTTTCTATGGTAGCGGTCAAAATTCGCGAACTTCAGGGAATAGGGAGACTGCAATGGGTCCGCTTCAGGGGATCAAGGTCATCGAAATCGCCGGCATCGGGCCGGGTCCGTTCTGCGCCATGATGCTGGCCGACATGGGGGCCGACGTCATCCGCATCGACCGCAAGGACAACGTCCGGGGCGGCACCACCGCCGGCGGCAATGCCCGCTTCGACGTCCTCAACCGCGGCCGCCGCTCGCTGGCGCTCGACCTGAAGAAGCCCGAGGCGATCGAGACGGTGCTCAAGCTGTGCGAGACCGCCGACGTGATCACCGAGGGCTTCCGTCCCGGCGTGATGGAGCGCCTGGGCCTGGGTCCGGACGAGGTGATGAAGCGCAACCCGAAGATCATCTATGGCCGCATGACCGGCTGGGGCCAGGAAGGGCCGTACGCGCCCGTCGCCGGCCACGACATCAACTACATCGCCCTGTCGGGCGTGCTGCACTGCCTGGGCCGCGAGGACAGCAAGCCGGTGCCGCCGATGAACCTGGTCGGCGATTTCGGCGGCGGCGGCATGATGCTCGCCTACGGGATCGCCTGCGCGCTGATCGAGGCCGGCAAATCCGGCAAGGGCCAGGTGATCGACACCGCCATGGTCGACGGCGCGGCGCTGCTGATGGCGCCGATGTATGGCATGCAGGCCATGGGACGCTGGGACGGCGACAGGCGCGGCGTCAACATCCTCGACACCGGCGCCCATTTCTACGAGGTCTACGAGACCAAGGACGGCAAGTACGTCTCGATCGGATCCATCGAGCCGCAGTTCTACAAGCTTCTTGTCGAGAAGGCGGGCATCGACGCCGCCGAGTTTGCCGACCAGCACAATAAGGACAAGTGGCGCGCCTACAAGCAGACGCTCGAGAAGGTGTTCAAGACCAGGACGCGCGATGAATGGTGCGCGGTCATGGAATACACCGACGTCTGTTTCGCGCCGGTGCTGTCCATGAACGAGGTCCACGAGCACCCGCACAACAGGGAGCGCGGCACCTTCATCGAGGTGGCAGGCATCCGCCAGCCGGGTCCGGCACCGCGCTTCTCGCGCACCAAACCGGAAGTAAAGCGCCCGTCGCCCATGCCCGGCGAGCACAACGAGGAAGCGCTGAAGGACTACGGCTTCAGCGGCGCGGACATCGAGAAGCTGAAGACCGCCGGAGCGATCTAGCGGTTCGGAGCGACCGTCGCGTCCACGGTGATGGTCTTGCCGCTCTCGCCTGGGAAGTTGGTGAAGATCGCGTCGATCATGGTGGGGACCGCGCCGGGGAAATTACGGGCCGGTCCCGTGCTCTGGGCGCGGCCCTCGAACACGCGGGCGCCATCGGCGCGGCGCACGATCACCAGGGTGACCGTGCGCAGGGCGATCTGATCGCGGTTGCGGTCGTTGAGGTCGAAGCTGGTGCCGACGCCGACGCCAACCGACGAGTGCCGGCCGAACGACGCGCCGCCGATGCCGAAGCTCAGGCGCGGGCCGCTGTCGTCATAGGCGCCGTCGACAGGTTGCTGCCAATAGTCCAGCTGGGCGACATAGTCGGGGTCCGCGCCGGACGCCGGACGGAATCCGGACGCCGAAAGGCGCGACGCGGCGAGTTGGGCATAGGCGTTGAACTCGAGCCCGCCCGACTTGCGCTCGTCCGCGGCGACGATGGCGACGGAACCGCCCGGCGCGGGCAACTGGTTGAACCGGGTAACCTCGGAGCGCATCTGGTTCGACGCGGCACAGCCGCCCAGCAGTCCGGTGATGACCAACGCAAAGATGGCGGAGCGCTTCATGTGTGTTTCTCCCTGACGGGATTTATGCGCGGAGGCGGCTATTTCCCAGTGGCCCACCAGGTTTCCGGGGCGTAGCCGGTCAGCGGCGTAACCGCCGGCATGGCGATCCGGTTCCAGTAAGCGACCCGGTCGCCCTTGAGGTGATAGAGCGGGATCACATAGATGCCGGCGCGCAGCACCCGGTCGAGCAGCCTTGTCGCCGTCACCAGCTCGGTACGCGTCCGCGCGGCGGTGATGCGGCCGACCAGCGTGTCGATCAGCGGATCCCTGACACCCATGTAGTTGCGGGTGCCGGGCTGGTCGGCGGCGGCCGTGCCCCAGTAGAACGCCTGCTCGTTGCCAGGCGACAGGGATTGACCCCAGAAATAGACCACCATGTCGAAATCGTAGGTGGTCATCCGCTCCTGGTACTGGGCGCTGTCCACCAGCCGGGCATTGACACGAATGCCCAGGCGCTCCAGATCGCGGGCATATTGCTGGGCGACGCGCAGATTGCCGGGGTCGTCGAGCATGATCTCGAATCCGAAGGCCTTGCCCTGCGGATCGGTCAGCACTCCGTTCGCCACCTTGAAGCCAAGAGCGTCGAACGCGGCCTTGGCCTTGGCCAGATTGCCGCGCCCGCCGTCGCCCGGTGCGGACACGGGCGGCGGCCTCAGCGGCGTACGCAGGGCAGGGTGTCCGAAGGCGCCCAGTTCGGCGGCCAGCGCCAGTTCGTCCTTGCCGGGCTGCAGCGGCGCCGCCAGCTCGGAATTGTCGAACACGCCGCGCGTGCGTTGATAGGCGCCGTAGAACAGCTTCTGGTTCAGCCATTCGAAGTTGAAGGCATCGACGAGCGCGGCGCGCACCCTGATGTCGCGGAACACCGGACGTCTGGTGTTGAACACCAGGCCGTTGAGGCCCGCCGGCAGGCCGTTCGGGAGCACCTGCATGATGATGCGGCCAGCGCGCAGCGCCTTGCCATCGTATGCACCCGCCCATTTGCGCGGGCTGGTCTCGGCGCGGAAATCAACCGTGCCGGCCTTGAAGGCCTCCAGCGCCATGTCGTCATCGCGGAAATAGTCGTAGCGGACCACGTCGAAATTGTACCTGCCGCGGTTGATGGGCAGGTCCCGGCCCCAGTAGTTCGGGTCACGCCGGTAGGTGATGACGCGTCCCGGGCTGACCGAGTCCACCTTGTAGGCGCCGGTGCCCGGAATCACGTCCAGGCTCGGTTGGTCGAACTCACGGTCCTTGAACCAGTGCTTCGGCAGCACCGGCAGAAGACCCAGGATCAGCGGGAGCTCGCGGTCGACGGACGCGCCAAATGTAAATTTCACACCGCGCGGTCCGATACGTTCGATCTTCGTGACTTGCGAGTAGTAGGTGTGGTGGTTGGGGCGCCCCTTGTCGCGCAGCGTCTCCAGCGAAAAAATGACGTCGTCGACGGTGACGGGCTTGCCGTCGTGGAAGCGGGCCTCGGGGCGCAGGCGGAAGATCACCCAGGAGCGGTCGTGCGGCACCTCGACGGATTCGGCGATCAGGCCATAGAGGGTGAAGGGCTCATCGAGGCCACGGGTCATCAGCGTGTCGAACGCCAGCGACACGCCGTCGGGGCGGGTGCCGCGGATGATGAACGGGTTCAGACTGTCGAATGTGCCGGCCTTGGACAGGACGATGCGTCCGCCCTTGGGCGCCGCCGGATTGACGTAGCCCGCATGCTGAAACCCCGCCTTGTATCTGGGCTCGCCATGCATGGCGAGCCCATGCATGGGCCCTGCGGCAAGGGCCGGCGCAGCGATCAGCATGAGCAGAAGGGCAAACAATCGGACGGCCATGGTCCAGACTATGGCGCGCCGCCATGGCATGCGTAAAGCCTTGGTCCGAAAAAGAAGGGCGCCACGTGGCGCCCCAGTCTGGAGGAATTGGCCTGATGCCGGATACGCCGGTCAAACCCTCATGCGCGCTGACGCATGACACATGATCCAACCAATCGCTGCTCACGATGCCTGAAATCAATGGTTGCATGCTGACCGCCGACTTGGGCAGGATTTGGGCGCAAATCCGTTTCACGTGAATATGGGGAAAAGCATGCAGGAGCTTCCTGAGGCCGTTCGTGCCTATCAGAAGACACAGGTCTACACCGACAAGACCACACCAGGCATGATGAAGAACGATCACCGCGTGCGCACCGGTGTCTGGGCCAAGCTCGTCGTGCAGAAGGGCGAGGTGGTCTTCGAAATTCCCGAACGGAACGAGGCGATCACCGTGACCGCCGACTCGCCGGCGATCATCGAGCCCGTCGTGATGCACCGGATCCTTCCCCAGGCCGGCGCCCGCTTCTACCTAGAATACTACCGCTAGTCCCGGCTTCCCCAGACTGGGCCACCGGAGCACCTTCTGACATCGGATACCCTTGCGTAACCGACAGTTCCGGCGCTTGTTATTCAGCAGGCGGGCTGGGCTGGGCCCGTCGCTTCTCAAGGGAGGGGGCAATGCCGGGAAATCACTCGGGGGCGCAAACGAAGCCGCGCCGGAGATTTCAGCGCGCATCCTGACGTTCCGCTACGTCATCGCGCTGGCCATACTGGCCATGATCGCGGTGGCCTCGCACGTGTCGTTCACCCGCGTGCTCCGCGAGAATGGCGGCTCGACCTATCTCAACGTCGTCAGCGGTCAACAGCAGACCGCCGTGCAACTCATTGCCCGCTATGCCTCGCAATATGCCGATAGCGACAGCGCGGCGCGCGACAAGCTCATGCGTGGGATCGATCAACTGGCCACCGACCACGGCGTCACCCAGGTCCGCGATGACGAGGCCGAACTGATGCCGGCGCTCAACCGGCCCGACAAGGCGCTCTATGCCGCCAAGTCGGCGGGCCGGAACCAGGTCGCCGAGTTTACCGGCGTCGAGGAGCCGATCCCTCTGGCCGACGGCAGGGTCCGGGCTGGCTGAATTCGAAACTAGATCAGGCAGCGGTCTAGAAATGCGTCGACCCGGTCGCGGAAGCGCCGTGCCAGCGGCCCACCGAACGCCGGGAAGCCGTGTGCGCCGCCGGGAAAAAGCTCGAGCTCGGTGTGATTGCCGGCCGCGGCCCATTTCGCGTGCATGAACAGCGTGTCGTCGATCAGCAAGTCCTGGGTGCCGACGGTGAACAGGGCTGGTGAAAGCCCCTTCAGATCGGCATGGATCGGCGACACGTCGGGCATGCCCCAGAGGGCCGGATCGCCGGCGAACATGTCGCGAAACCACGTCATGGTATGGGTATTAAGCACCAGCCGCCGCGGACCCCAGTTGCGCACGCTGGGTGTCAGCGCCATGTCGTAGAGCCCGTAGACCAGATTGGCGGCCTTGTACTGGAAACCGTGGCGGTCGCGCATCCGCAGCATGGTCACCGCCGCCAGATGCGCCCCGGCGGATTCGCCGCCGATCGCGAACCAGTCGGTGCCGAACTGGGTGGCCGCGTGCGCCGCCAGCCACAGCGCCGCCGCCTCGCAGTCGTCGGGCGCGGCGGGGTAGGGGTTCTCTGGCGCCAGTCGGTACCCGACGCTCACCACCGCCAGGCCGTGCCGGTCGCAGAGATGTTCCAGCAGCGGGTCGTTCTGGTCGTTGGCGCCGTTCATCCAGCCGCCGCCATGGATGTGCATGTAAACACCGCGCGGCTGCTCGGGCGCCACCAGCCGCAGACTGACCGGGCCGCCCGGCCCGGGAATCTCGCGGGTCATGGCCCGGTCCGACTTGGGCCGGGCGGGAAAGACGCCGTCGCCCCGGGCGCGAGCGTCGCGGATGACTTTGGGGGGCACGGTCTCGATGGGTGGGGCCTTGGCCAACGCGGCGTCGATGCGGGCGTTGATCGCCTGTGTTTCAGCATCTATGGCCGCGTCTTCGAATAGCGCCGGATCGAGATTGGACAGGAATGGCACGACGTTTTCCCCTGTTGCCGCTTGCGGCTCCATCATGCCCGGTGCACGCTCCTGCGCAAGGTCAGACAGAGCGGGAGGAAGCTCTTGCCCTTCATCCAGGCCGGCGACATCCGGATCTACTATGAAATGACCGGGGAAGGGCACCGGCTGTTGTTCATCAACGGCACCGGCGGCGACCTGCGCAATCCCATGGCCCCCCTGCAGTCGCCCCTCGGCAAACATTTCAACCTGCTGGCCTATGACCAGCGAGGCCTGGGACAGACCGACAAGCCGGACCGGCCCTATACCATGCGCGATTATGCCGACGACGCGGCCCGGCTGCTCACTGCGGTAGGCTGGCAGCGCTGCCATGTGCTCGGCTATTCCTTCGGCGGCATGGTGGCGCAGGAGTTCGCCATCCGGCATCCGGAGCGGGTCGCGAAGCTGGTGCTCTGCGTGACCTCGCCGGGCGGCGCCGGCGGCGCGTCCTATCCGTTGCACGAGCTTTCCAGGCTTGGGCCGGAGGAGCGCGCCAGGCGAGGCATCGCGCTCTCCGATCTGCGGCGCACTGCCGAATGGCAGGCCGCCCATCCCGACGAGGTCTCGCAGTTCATCGGTCAGGCGCTGGCGACCGAGCGGGCGCATGCGCATGAGCCCGGCTGGGCGGAGGGCCGCGCCCGGCAGCTGGAGGCCCGGCGAGGCCACGACACCTTCGACCGGCTGGACCGGATCAAGGCACCGACGCTGGTGTGCGGCGGCCGCCACGACGGCATCGCGCTGGCGGCCACCCAGGAACGGATGACCGCACGCATCCCGGGTGCGGAACTCAGGATGTTCGAGGGCGGGCATCTTTTCGTGATGCAGGACCGCTCGGCCTATCCCGCCATCATCGACTGGCTGAAGGCAGATTAACCTGCGCTATTTGGCGAACGCGTCGGTCTTGTCGAGCGCGGCCGTCATTTCCTTGTAGCGGCCGTCGACCAGGTCGCGGATGTACTCGTGGGTGAACACGTAGAAATCGCCCGCCTTGACGCCCTCGACCGCCATCCGGCCGACCAGGTTGGCGTCCATGCCGAGTTCCATGATCAGCTTCTTGGATTCTTCGTTGGACTCGGCGCGCTTGCCGTACTCCGGCGGCCGGTCGCGTTCGATGTCCCAGATGTCGGTGGCGACCGGACCGGGGCAAAGCAGAGTCACGGCGACGTCGTGCTGCGCATAGTCGGCACGGATCGCGTCCGCGAGGCCGAGCAGGGCGTGCTTGGAGGCCGCATAGATCGGCATGCTGCCATAGGGCGTCATGCCGACGCTTTGCTCCGAACCGGTGATGAGGATCTGGGCCGGCGTTCCCTGATCGAGGAAGCGCTTCAGGAAGGCCGAACAGGCAAGGTAGGTACCACGCACGTTCACGCCCATCAGCCAGTCCCAGTCGTTGTCGCTGATCTGATGCACCAGGCCGCGCAGGCCCACGCCGGCGTTGGACACCAGCATGTCCACATGGCCGAACTCCGCGAAGGCGCGGTCGGCCAGCGCCTCGACGGCCTCGCGCTTCGAGGCGTCGCTGGCGACGCCGATGGCGCGGATGCCGTATTCGTCCGCGAGCGCCTTCGCCGCGCGCTCGGACTTGTCGCCGTGCAGGCCGCTCAGCATCAGATGCGCGCCCTCCGCCGCCAGCGCCCTGGCCACGCCCAGGCCGATGCCGCTGTTGCCGCCGGTGATGACGGCGACCTTGTCCTTCAAGTCCTTCATCGAAATCTCCCCTGTAGCGCGGCCAGAATAGCCAGCGCGCCGGGGCCTGCATACCGTGTTGTGCCGGTTTGACCGGGAAGGGGGCGCCGCCTAAGGTCGGAGGATGAACGCTGCGCGCAAACCCGTCATCCTGCTTACCGGATTCGAGCCGTTCGGCAGCCACCGCCGCAACTCCAGCTGGGAAGCGGCGCGCATTGCCGCCAGGCGCCTGGGCGCCGACGTCGTCCTGGCCCGCCTGCCGGTCGACCACGTCCGCGCGGCGCAGGCGCTCACGGCTCTGCTGGTGCGGCATCACCCCGACGCCTGCCTGCTGACCGGTCTCGCAGCCGGGCCGCGACTTCGGGTCGAGCGGGTCGCCCGGCGTCACCGGACGCTCGGCGGACCGGATGTTCCCGCGCGGCTGCACGGCGACTGGCCTGTGTCCGAGAGCGGGCTGGCACTGCGGCTTGCGAAGCTGCCGTTCAGGATTTCCCACAGCGCCGGACACTATGTCTGCAACAGCACCTACTGGGCGCTGCTGAATTTTCGCATGAACCATGGATGGCCGCGCTATGCGGCGTTCCTGCACGTACCGCCGTTGTCCCGCCGGTTCACGGCCAAGGCGCTGGCGCATGGCATGGAAGAGATCCTGCGCCGGCGGCGCGCACTCATGCCAACAGCTTCGGAAACAGGCCGATCAATCCCACCAGGATAAGGTAGAAGGCGATCACGTAGTTGAGGATCTTCGGCACCAGCAGGATGACGATTCCGGCGATGAGAGCGATCAGTGGCTGGATAATGATGACGTCCATGGCTTGCTCTCCGGCATCCGACAGGATGCGGAAAGGAACGCCGCCGGGAGATCAGTGTTCCGGCCAATCGTATCGTCAGGCGATCAGTGGCGAATGTTGTTGATCAGGGACGGTCGAGCCGGGTGATCTTGGTGCCCTCCAGGGCGATACCGCCCATCAGGCCCTTCTGGTCGAAGGTGAAGGCGTAGACGTCGGCTTTCGCCGTCCGGGTCGACAGCGAGACGGCCGCGCCTTCGTCGACGACAACGATGCTCGGACCAGCGCCCACCTCCCATCCGTCGGCGGCATCGAGCTGTTTAACCGCCTTGTCGGTCATCAGGACGAGGGCATAGCCGAATTTCTGGATGCCGGCCTGCAATCCGACCGAGCCCTGGGTCGAACTGAAATATCCCGTGCTCTTGCCACCCTGGCGCAGCACGCCCTTGCCGTACTGGCCGGCGACGATGAAGCCACCCTTGCCGATTTCCGGGAATACCAGGACCCCCTTGGCAGAGTCGGCCCGTTCCCTGGCCTTGGGCGCCTTTTCGTAGAGCTTGGTCAACGCGGCATCGGCCATGGCCTCAAGCTCGGCCGTATTGTCCTTGGCCTGAACCGGAGCGGCGGTCAGGGCGGCGGCGAACGAGACCGCCAATGCCGCGATCTTCAGACGGCTGAACATGAACATGGAGACCCTCTCTGGGTTTGGCGCGATACCGCAAGTTGGCGACTCCCGCGGATCGTTGTCAATGGGCAGGCGACCCTGGCGAAACGCTACATTCCCTTGTCCGCCACTGTCCCGCGGACTCCCTGCGTTCCCGGTTTGGTGCTATCGTTGGTTCTGGTTTTTCCGGGGAGATCGAGCCATGACCGGGCTGCCCATGCAGATGCCGCGCGACGGTATGAGCGCGTACGCCTATTTCCTCACCGTAAAGCAGCCGACGATCGAAGATCTCAAGGGGATGATGTTCCTCGAAGCCAGCGGGCAGGGGCTGTATGACGGCCTTGCCGCCCTGACCGACAAGGAAGAGGCGCAGCAGATCCTGGCCCGCAACGGCCGCGAGGAACGGGCTCATGCCCACCGGTTGCGACGGGCGATCAGAATCCTCACAGGCGAGATCGTCGAGGTGCCGGCGCCCCAGGACAATCCGTATCATGGCGCGCTCGGGTTCGACGCACTGACGCCCGAGGTACTCGAAGGCCTGGTCGGCGCCGAGTTCGACGGCGAGACGCTCTACAACATCTGGGCAGACGGCGTGGGCAACGATGACGCCGCCCGGCTGCTGCGGCAGAATGGCCGCGAGGAGCGGCGACACGGCGATCGCATGCGCAAGGTGATGTCATTGCTCCGGGAGTGACCTAGCGAAGGTGCGGACAAGTAGTGCCCGCGCGGATGCTTGAGGATCGGTCTAAACCCGCATAAAATATGTCATAGGCGGCAGGCACTTCGTGCATTTGCGCCAGCCTGATTGCTTCCGCCCTCGCGGAAGACATGGCCGAGGGGGGCCATCGCAGTTGACGGGCATCCTTTCCACGTTTCTCACCCATGACCGCGGCCGGCCGCTGACTTTCGGAATCATCGCCGACCGGCGTCGTGAACGCTTTGATCCTAGGACCATGGATTTGCGCGATCTGGCGCTGCTGGCCGGCCAGAACGCCGACGCCTGCGCCTATGGCAAGGTGGTGGTCATTTCCCGGCAGGGCATATTCACGTTTCAGGCAACGCCCGATGGCGGAACGGCACCGGTATTCTGCGGCAATTCTACCGCGGCGGCGATCGGCTGCCTCGGCAGCGGCATGCAGCGGGCGTCGGTCTACGGCGTGGCGGACACACCCTACGAGATCACGGCCCGGATCGATGGTTGCGCCATCAACCAGACCTGGATTGTTCCGGCAGCATCGCCGCAGGAAAGTACCTGGCGCGGCTGCCGTGTTGTCTTCCTGCCGGCTCTCAACGATTACGCGTTGGTATGCGGCGACCTGCCAGCGGGAATCGACCCCGAGGCCGCCCGGTGTGAACTGCTGGGCGCCGACCCAGCCTGCAAGCTGGCCATCATCAGCGGTGTCGGTCCCGACGCCATTGTCGAGTTCCATAACTCCAACGGCAGGCACGGCGGCGCTCCCCAGACGGGGCTGGCCACCATCGCCCTGGCAATGCGCACGGTGCCCTGGTTGGAGAATTACTTCACCGACGGCTTCGTTACCTATCCCAGCCAGGCCGGGCGCCGCCGCGCGAGGCTTCCGGTCACCTTGCCCGCCGCCGCCGGAACGATCTCCGTCGAGATGCCGACCGTCGCGGTGGAACTGGTGCCGCTCGCCATGGAGCGCGTGGCGTGAACCTGGCGCGCCATCGATTCATTCGCAATATTTTCTCCGGCATGAACGACATCGAGGAGTGGCGGCTGGGCAACCCAGCGCTCGCCGCCGCCAAGGGCTATCCGAGGGAATATGCGGCGGACCTGATCGACGACTGGGGCATGATCTTTGCCGACCTAGTGCTCGATTCGGCTACCGGCATGCTCGCATGCCACGAGGTGAACGGCCCCAACGCGGTCGGCTCGGACGCACTGACAGGCGACAGCCGCCTTCGCGCCGACAACGAGGCCCGCCAAGCCGTGCGTCGCGCCCGCGAGTTCGGCCTGCTGCGGCGGGACGGGACCCTGGCGGAACCAGTCGTCACCGTCCATGCGCACCAGCACTGGAAGTTCTTCCGCACCGGCGGCGAATTCTATCCTCGTGTCGACCTGTTCTCTCAGGCGCTCGAGACGCTGCTACCGGGCAATGGCGTGGCCACGTACGCCGCTGGGGATACGCTGGGCGACGAGCCGATCGCCGTGGTGATGGGCGACGTGCCATCGGTCGCCGCCCATATCGGGATAGATCCACGCACACGGCGATTCACCTACGGCGGGCGGCCGATGATCTTCATGGGCAACCCCAACCTGCTCTCGGAACTGATCCGCACCGGCAAACTGCGCCGCGACGGGAGGCGGGCGGTCGATGCCGACCTACGCGTCCTGCACGCCTGGCGGCTCGCTGGCGTCTTTCACGACAAGGGGCTGCAGCAACGCCTGCTGGCCGGTACCGGCATCCGGCCGCTGCGTCACTTCTCGGCGGGATCGCGCGATGAGGCAATAACGCTGGCCCTCGGCATGCTGGCCGAAGGACCGGTGGTGCTGAAGCCCAGCGACACCAGCGGCGGGACCGGCGTTCGCGTCGTGGTGCCCGGCATGGGCGTGGACGCCATCGCCGGACAGGTCGATGCGCTGCTGGCAGACTGCGTGGCCAAGTATGGGGAGAACGTCCAGGCGGCGATCTTTCCCATCGGCGGTTTCCAGTTCGTCCGTTCGACGGGTTATCCCATGGGCGACGGCGAACATCTGTGGGACCTGCGCTTCGCTGTCCTGTTCGAGCCGGGCAGGGCGCTCGCCTTCCCGGTTTCGCTGCGGTTCGCGCCGCAGCCCTTCGATCCGGAAACCTTTCATCTCGACCGCGATCAATGGATATCGAACGTCAGCGGCCGTCGCGACACGCTGCTGAAATCAGGTATGGACGACGCGGTGCTGGAAAGAATAGGCATGACGCCCGAACGCATGGACGAGGCAATGCATGCCTGCGTCCGCTGGACGGTCAAGGCGTGGGACAATTCGGTGCGGGATGGCGGAACCGTCTACGAGGATGCCTGCGAGGCAAGGGATGAATCGTTCTACCCGGTCGAAAAATTCCTGTCGTAGGATCGGATGGGGCAGCGCAGGTCCGCCGGAGACAGGCAAGTGAGCAAACGACTAGATACGCGATACCCGGTGCTTCCCGCGATCCTGGACCGATGGAGCCCGCGCAGCTTCGTCGACCGCCAACCTGAGCCCGACAAACTGCTGAGCATGTTCGAAGCAGCGCGCTTGGCGCCTTCGGCCCACAACACGCAGCCGGTGCGGTTTCTGGTCGGGCGCAAAGGACAGGGCGACGCCTGGGAACGGTTGTTCGCAGCCCTCGACCCGCATAACCAGGATTGGGCCCATGGCGCGCCGGTGCTGGTGCTGGCGTCGGTGATGCGCAGGCGCTTTAGCCAGGTAAAGGCCGATTTCGTGCCCTATCCCCATGCGATGCACGACCTGGGCCTGGCGGTTATGTCGCTCATGCTGCAGGGACAGCACCTGGACCTGCATT
>CAMDTB010000058.1 GCA_945907245.1 Rhizobium sp. Q54 | reverse complement strand
AGTCCGGAAGCTCGAAGTCCATCACGGGCTTGCTGACCTGCGGCGCGGCGCCGGTGGTGTCGAGAAGCGAGTGGGCCGGAAGCGAGAAGGCGTTGGTCACAGGTCTCTCCCTCGATTGGGTCGCGGGTTGCCGGAAGGTTACCAGCATCCCGCCCGTTCAAGAAACGAAACTTCGTTACGCTGCCGGCTTGGGCCGCCAGGCCGACAGCAGGTAGAACGCGACCGCCACCAGCAGCAGCAGCTGGAAGCCGAGCAGCGTCGACAGCGACTCGGCGATGCCGCCCAGCACCGAGCCGGCGATGTTGGAGCCGAACGCCATGTCCGGATCGGCCGACTCGCGGAACGACTGGGCGAAGATCACGCCGGCGAAGAACATCGGGCTTAGCGCCAGCGCGCAGGGCACCACGTAGCGCATGAACACGCCGCCGCCGAGGAACACCTCGAACGGCGTGGCGATCGCCGCCGCCAGCAGCACCAGCAGGCCCGCGTAGAGCCACACCGGCTTCACCCGCGGCCCCTTCAGCACGAACAGATTGGCCAGTAGCACCAGCGTCAGGGCGACGAAGAACACCATGGAGTTGACGAACCAGGTGCTGCCGAACAGCAGGGCGAGCTGCACGATCGCCTTGGTCTCGAGCAGCATGAACGCCGCGCCCAGGAAGAACATGCGGGTGTCGAAGCGGATGCGGCCCCGTCCGGCCTTCGGCAGGAACAGCCAGACCATGCCGAGGCCGAGCAGGCCGATGATCAACATGGACCGTAGGCTCAAGTCCGGAACCATCCGGTCCACCAGGTAGAGGAACGGCCAGTCGTCGGTGGCAAAGCGCGGCGTGTCCTGCGTCTCGACCGCCGACGGGGCGATGCGCTGCCAGCGTGCGGCGTCGTCCGCCGGCATGGTCGCGGGCCGCACCGCGAAGCCGTCTACCGCCTGGTTGACCGGGGGCGTCTCGTGGAGCCAGAACGGACCCTTGGCCGCGAACGCGTCGGCGATGGCCGGGTTGCAGCCGGCGATGATCATGGTGAAGCCGCCGCTGGTCGATGCCGAGACCGTCTGCTAGTACGGCAGGCTGATCACCACGGGCGGGCAGCCGAACACCTTGGCCGACATGGCGGCGACCCGCTGTACCACCCAGCCCTGGCGGAAATAGTTGTAGGTCACGAACACGCCGCCGGGCTTCAGCACCCGCTTGACGTCGATCAGCGCCTGCTCGGTGAACAGGTAGCTTTCCAGCCGCAGATTGGCGTAGCTGCTGTGGAGGATAAGCGAATCCACCAGCGCGTAGACCACGGCGTCGTATTGCCGGTCGGTAGTGCGCAGGAAATGGCGGCCATCGTCCAGGTGGCGCGTCACGCGCTTGTCGTCATAGGGCCGGCCGGGATGGTGCTCCATGCCGATGCGCAGGATCGCCGGGTCGATCTCGACCGCGTCGATCCGGCCGACGCCGTGGCGCAGCGCGTGGTCGACGTCGTTGCCCGAGCCGGCGCCGATGATCAGCTGGTCCTGGAACGGCGCGCCGCCGGCGTGCCGGTTCAGCAGGTGGAGCAGCGAATAGACCGAGCCCTTTTCGGCATAGGGCACCATGGTCTGGTGGCCGATATTGTTGACCGAGATCTCCTGCTTGGCCGGCTTGTACTGCACGGCGTAATAGGGCGACCAGAAGGTCTCCTCGCCCAGATAGTCGCCGCGGATCGCCGCCGGCACGGTCACCGCCAGCAGGATGCCGACGAGCGCCGCGCCGCGCAGCCAGGTCAGCCCGCCCGCCTGGCGCAGCAGGAACGCCATGCCGGCGACCCCGACGAGGAACCACACCAGCGGCGGCGCCTGCAGCGCCGAGGCCAGCGAGAAGCCGGCGATGCCGGCGAGGCTCCCGCCGATGTTGAGGGTGTAGCCCATCACCCGGTTGGGATAGGCGTCGAACGCCCGGCCGAGCACCTGGCCGACGCCGACGAACATCAGCGCGATCAGGATGAAGAACACGCCGACGATCAGCTCCATGGGCACGGTGAACGCCGCCACGTCCGGGTCGCGGTATTCGGTGCCGAAGAAGATCTCCTGCGGCGAGGCCTGGTTGCCGACGTCGATCGCCATGCCCTTCCACAGGCCGTAGGCGGCGAGCACCGCCAGCGCCAGCCCCATGGTCAGCACCGCGAGATACGGGAACCAGCCCAGCCAGTCGCGCCGCGAGCGCGCCGCCATGCAGCCGCACGACATGCCGAGGAAGCAGGCGAGGAGCACGATGTTGCTGAAGAAGTTGAGAAAGATGACGTTGGCCGAGAACCAGCGGATGCACGCCAGCTCGATGAACAGCACCAGGAACCCGGTAAGGAACAGGTTGAGGCCATGCTGCCGTTCGGTCAGCGGCGGACCCGCCACATCCATCCGCGCCGATGCTGTCGCCACCCCATCCGCCATGCCCAGGCCCCCTCGGATTACCGGCTAAATTTTGAGGCTCTATAGCGTGTTTCCGACGCTATCGCGCGGGGCAAGTGGTGGGGCAGATTAGAAAACTCTGGCCAAATTCCGGTCATCGTAGTCCGGCGAGTTTTCTTAACGCTAAAACTAGTATTCCCAAGCCCAGTGTATAGAGACCACTTCGTAAAAACCACATAAGATTTTCTTTAGAAAGAGCATAATCTATCCCTTTATCAAAGCAAACGTAGACAAATCCGCATATGTGAAGCGCAGAAAACACCACAACCAGAGCCCGTCCGGTATTCATGGTTATGTCCGGCAGACCTTGTTTATTACTCATCTAGCATTTCGGCTTTAGTTTCGGTGAGTGACCAAGTAAATCTCTCACCGCTGCACCGTGAACCGCCGGTACGACAAAGCCTCGGCGATATGCGGCCGGCCCACCTTCTCCGCACCCGCAAGATCCGCCAGCGTCCGCGCCACGCGCAGCACGCGGTGATAGCCGCGGGCCGAGAGCCGCAGCTTGTCGGCGGCCTGGGTGAGCAGGGCGCGGCCGGGTTCGTCCGGGGCGGCGGCGGCTTCGAGGATCTCGCCGTCGGCCTGGGCGTTGGTGCGCACGTTGGCGCCCAGCGCCTCGTAGCGGTCGGTCTGGATCGCGCGGGCGGCGGCGACCCGTCTGGCCACCTCGGCCGAGCCTTCGGCGGGCGGCGGCAGCGACAGGTCGGCGGCGGCCACGGCGGGCACCTCGATCTGCAGGTCGATGCGGTCGTAGAGCGGTCCGGAGATGCGGCCCTGATAGTCGACGGCACATTTCGGCGCGCGGTTGCAGGCGAGCTGGGCGTCGCCCAGGTAGCCGCACTTGCACGGGTTCATGGCGGCGACGAGCTGGACCCGCGCCGGATATTCGATATGCGCGTTGGCGCGGGCCACCATAATGCGGCCGGTCTCCATGGGTTGCCTGAGCGAATCCAGCACCTGGCGCGGGAATTCGGGGAGTTCATCCAGAAACAGCACGCCGTTGTGGGCGAGCGAGATTTCCCCCGGCTTCGCCCGCATGCCGCCGCCGACCAGCGCCGGCATGGAGGCCGAATGGTGCGGCGCGCGGAACGGCCGGACCCGCGAGATGCGCCCGCCGTCGAGCTGGCCGGCGATCGAGGCGATCATCGACACCTCCAGCGCCTCGGCCGGCGACAGCGGCGGCAGCAGGCCGGGCAGGCGCGCCGCCAGCATGGATTTGCCGGAGCCGGGCGGACCGGCCATCAGCAGATTGTGGCCGCCGGCCGCCGCCACCTCGAGCGCGCGCTTCGCGGCCTCCTGCCCCTTGATGTCGCGCAGGTCCGGCACCGAGACTGGCGCCTCGGCCAGCTTCGGCTCGGGCGGCGCCAGCGTCTGGGTGCCCTTCAGATGGTTGACCAGCGAGATCAGGTCAGGCGCGGCCACCACGTCGACGGTGCCGACCCACGCCGCTTCCGGCCCGCACGCCGCCGGGCAGATCAGGCCCAGGCCCTCGTCGCCCGCCCGGAGCGCCGCGGGCAGCACGCCCGACACCGGCGAGATCGAGGCGTCGAGCCCCAGTTCGCCCATCACGCAGTAGCGGTCGGCCACGTCGGACGGCAGCACGCCCATGGCGCCCAGCATGGCCAGCGCGATGGGCAGGTCGAAATGGCTGCCTTCCTTGGGCAGGTCGGCGGGCGCCAGATTGACGGTGATGTGCTTGGGCGGGAGCGACAGGCCGATGGCGCTGAGCGCGCCGCGCACCCGCTCGCGGGATTCGGCCACCATCTTGTCGGGCAGGCCGACGACCATGAAGGCGACGGCGCCGCTCATCATCCGCACCTGCACGTCGACCAGCCTCGCCTCGATGCCGAAGAATGCGACGGTGCTGATATGCGCGGTCATGCGCCTCCGGAAGGCATGAACAATACGGGTTGTTATACTAGCGGTACGAATGGGGAACGCAACCGCCAACGCCGGACATCCCGTGGCATGGCCGCCTGCACCCGCGAGGAACCCCGGATACACCTTCCGGTAACATTCACGCTGCGTTCACCCGGCCATGGGTAGTGTGCCCCCATGACCATTGCCACGCCCGGTAATGATTCTCCGACAGGAGTAAGGACATGCACAAGACCATTCTGACACTGGTGGCGTCGGCCGCACTGGCCTTCGGCATCGCCGGCCAGGCCTCGGCCCGCGACTACCACGACGGCGGCAATCGCGGCGGCGGCTATCATGACGGCGGTAGTCATGGGGGCGGAAGTTATGGCGGCGGTAGTCACGGCGGCAGCAATTACGGCGGTGGCAATCACGGCGGCGGCTATCATGGCGGCGGCTACCATGGCGGCGGAAATTACGGCGGCGGCTATCACGACCGTGACCGCGGCCGGCATTACTCCCGGTATCAGGGCCATGGGCGGCACTACCGGCATCACAGCAACCACTACCGGCCGTATTACAGCGGCTACTACAGCCCGTATGCCTATGGTCCGCCCCCGCCCCCTGTGTACTATGGCGGTTACGGCTACGGCGCCGGCTACTCCGCGCCCGGCTTCGGCATCTATATCGGCCGATAAAGGCGCCTGAACCGCAGGACCGGCGCGGACGCTTTCGGGCGACGCGCCGGTCTTTTTGCGTCTGGCGTACGCTTGCGCCGGCGATCAGTCGAAATTCGCCAGCTCGACAGTTCGATCGGGGAACGCGGCGGTGACGCGGAGTTCACCGCCCATGGCCGCGATAAGATCGCGGAGGGTGCTGATCCGCATGTCGCTGCGGTTGGTGAGCCGTGAAACCGCGGGCTGCTGGACCTCCAGCCGGCGCGCCAGTTCTTCCTGGCTCAGTCCCAGCGCGACGCGCAGCTCTTCAAGCGTCGTATATTCCGCCGCCAGTTCGGCCTTGCGCGTCTCGTTGCGCGCGCGGCGATCGACGTCCCAGTCCTTTTTCAGGTCCGAGAAAGGCCGATGTCCGGTCATGGCAGCAATCCTTCCTTGCGCAGTTCATCCAGATGGACGTCATAGAGCCGATCCGCCACCGGAATCAGGCGGTCATAGAACCGCTTGTCACCGGTCTTGTCGCCGCCGATCAGCAGGATCGCGCTGCGGATCGGGTCGAAGGCATAGAAAATCCGCAGCGGCTTTCCTCCCGACTGCACTCGCAGCTCCCGCATATGCGCATGGCGCGAGCCGCCGATCTTCGAGCTGTGCGGATAGTCCAGCAACGGCCCCTGCCCGATGAGGAGATCAACGGAAAAGTCGACAGCGTCGAAATCCGCCTCATCCAGACTCTCAAGCCATTCCACGCATTCGTCGGTTACTTCAACGTTCCAACTCATCGGCAAATATATTCCCTAATTGGAATATTTTCAATGCCCGGGGAATGACGGCCTACCGCGCCGGCCGCGCCGCCTCCATCAGCAGGCGGCCGGCCTCGACCGCGCGCCGTGCGCGGTCCAGCGCGGAAATGCCCTGCTGCTGGCCGGTGATCGAGGGCACCTCCACGTCGACGGCGGTCGCCGCCGGCATGGCGTCGAGGATGGCGGCGATGGGGAACACGCCGTCGCCCGGCACCATGCGGTTCATGGCCTCGGCCAGGTAGTCGGCCTGGACCGACAGGTCGGGCCCGTCGCAGAGCTGGGCGTAGCTGAAATATTCGGCCGGGACCGCGGCCACGTCGGCGGGCGTGCCGCCGGTGCGGATCAGGTGCAGGCAGTCGATGGCGATGCCGGCGTTGGCCGGCTTGCCCGCCAGGTCGATGAACCGCACCGCGCGGCCGATCGACGCGCAGGCCGGCGTCAGGCCCATGAACTCCAGCCCCACATCCAGCTTGCGCTCGGCGGCCAGCGCCGACAGCCGGGCCAGATTGTCGGCGGCGCGGGTGTCGTCGTGGTCGTGGATGTGGGTGACCAGCCGGTGCGCGCCCATCTCGGCGCCCAGGTCGAGCGCGTAGAGGAAGGCATCGAGGTCGACGTCCGCGGTGAGCGGGAAGTATTCGATGTTGGAGACGGTGACGCCGGTCGCGGCCATGCGCGCCCGCATCTCCGGGATCATGCCCTTGGTCACCGCCGGGAACGGCACGTTCGGCGTCGGCAGATGCACGAAGACGCAGGCATGCTGGCAGCCGACCTGGCCGGCGATGGTGAGCAGGTCGGGCGGCGAGGCTTCCATGGCGGTGATCTGGTGTATCGCCAGCGGTCTCATTCAGTTTCCTCCCCAATCGGAGCCCGAACGATAGCGATTGGCGTCGGCGGCCGCACCGGTTTTCCTGTATGCTGCAGGCCGCTACCGAAGGGAGAGGCATGGGCAAGACGTTGCTGAAGGGCATCGCCGGTCTGTTCGTCGCGTTCTGCGTCGGCATGACGGTCGTGGCGCTGTGGCGCGCGGTCATGCAGACGTCGGGCGACGCGGTCACCTCGCTGACCATCAACCGCGACCCGGCCGAGATTTACCTGGTGGTGACCGATCCCGCCGCCTTCCCCGACTGGTCGGGCTGGCAGCGCCGCGACAAGTCCGCCGTGTTCGCCATCCATGGCAGCGATGCGCGGCCCACCGTCTGCTGGACCGGCAAGAAGCTGGGCGACGGCTGCTTCACCCGGGGCCCGGGCGACATGGAACAGCGCGGCGTGCTGTTCGCCCTGTCGCCCGCCGTGGTGAGGGACGGCACGCCCGAGCCCGCGCCGATGACCCTCGAGCGCTACACCGAGGACGACGGCCTGGGCGCCTACCGCGTGACCATCGAGCCCGCCAAGCGCGGCGGCGCGCTGGTGACGCTGACCTTTGAGGAACCCGAACACCAGGGTTTCATGGCCAAGGTCTTCGGCCTGCTGTCGCATGGCGAGGACGAGCGCCGCGCCGCCGACATGCTGGCCGCGTTGCGGGCTCACATGCGCAAGGCCAAGAGCTAACCCACCCTGTCCAGCACCCGCTTCACCGACGTCGGCGTCCAGCGGCCGCGCCGCGCCGTGGGCACGCCGCGCGCGTTCAGCGTGTCGGCGATGGCCGCCAGGGTAAGCCCCTGGTCGGCGAGCGGCCGGATGATGCCGATGACCTGGGCGGCGCGGGCGTCGGCCCGGTCCCTGAGCGCCTGGGTCGCCGCTGCCTGCCCGGCGCCGGGCACCAGGTGATGCCGCGCGTTGCGGTCCCACTGGCCGGCGCGCTCGACCCGGGCGCGCAGCGCGGCCTTGGTCCGGCGGCTGGCCAGGCCCGATTCCAGCTCGGCGACCTGCGCCATCATCTGCAGCATGAATCGGCCGCCGGCGCCGTCGGCCACCGGAAAGTCACAGAACGACACCAGCACGCCGGCATCGGCCAGCGCGCGCAGGAACCGGCGGTCGCGGCTGAGCCCGTCCATGGTGGCGACCAGCAGGCTCGCCTTGTGCTCGCGGCAGGCGTCGAGCGCCCGCATCAACTCGGGACGATCGCCCCTGCGGCCGCTTTCCACCTCGGTGAATTCCAGCGCGGCATCGGCGCCCAGCTTGCGCCGCACGGACTCGCGCTGCGCCATCAGGTCGAGATGGCGCCGAACGGAGCGGCGATAATAGGCGACGAACTTCATTCGATGACATCCCAGGATACTTCCCCAAGATGTTATATTGCATGGACTTTATGGATTTTTCAATTGTCCGTTAGTGCTATTGCGATGTATTGATAATAGCGGTCAGACGCCGCCGGGGGGCGGGAAACGGGCATCGAGCATGAAGCGGAGCGCCTCGACCGAATCCACCACCCGGTCGGCGCCGGCCGCGTAGAGCTTGACCGGCGGGTTGTAGCCCCACGAAACGCCCACCGCGGTCACGCCCGCCGCCCTGGCCATGACCATGTCGAAGGTGCTGTCGCCGATCATCACGGTGGCCGACGGCGCCGCCCCGGTGGCGGCGATGGCGTTGAGGATCATGCCCGGATCGGGCTTGGACGGCGCGTTGTCAGGCGTCTGCACGGTACGGAACAGGCCATGCCAGCCGAAACTGCTGACCAGTTCGCCGACACTCGCCATCTGGTGGCCGGTGGCGAGGGCCAGCGCCACGTCGCCGCGCGGGGCCAGCCGGGCGAGCAGGCCCTTGATGCCAGGAAACAGCGCCTCGCGGTATTGCGGGTCGTTGCGCAGCACCCCCATGAATCGCCGGTAGGTGGCCATCATGGCGTCGATGGGCGCGTCGGGACCGGCGAGCTGCTCCAGCCACTCGCGCAGCGACAGGCCGATCAGTGACAGCCCGGCGGCGGCGGGCGGCGGCGTCAGTCCATGGGCGAAGAAGGTGCGGCGCTGGGTCTCGACGATGAAGGCGCGGCTGTCGACCAGCGTGCCGTCCACATCGAAGATGACCAGATTGACCATGTCTGCCTCGCTTCCGCCAGACCCTAGCGGTAATCGGCGGCGGACGCTAACGGATGATCAGGCAGCCAGCCATTCGGCCAGCGCGCGGTGGACCTGCGGGTTGCGGCAGATGGTGACGTGGCCGCCTTCGACCTCGACATGGTGGGCGTGGTCGTCGGCGCCCTGGCAGGTTTCCCAGGCGATCAGGCCGTCGTCCTTGGTGTAGACCGCCATCACCGGCATCTGCAGCGGCCTGGCGTAGTCCCGCGGGCTGACGTCCTTGCTGTAGAACGGCGACAGCACGCGGATCAGCGGCTCCAGGGTCGAGGCGGTGGGAAAGCGCACCGGGCTGACCACGGTGGCCAGCTTGCGGATCTGGTCGGGATGCTCATGCGCCAGGTGCCGGGCAAGGATGCCGCCCATGCTGACGCCGATCAGGCTGACCGGGCCGCCCTCGCGCTGGTTGAGCCTATCGAGCCGCTTGCGCAAGCCCGCAAGGGTGCGCGGCGTTGGGCCGAGATTGAAGCCCATGTGCCAGCCTTCGACATTGTAGCCGCATGCGGTCAGGAACTGGCGCAGAGCGAAGGTGAAGGCGTCCGTGGTCAGCAAGCCGGGGAGAACCAGCACCGTATGGCCGTCGCCGCGTGGCAGGTCCGTGGTACGCGCGCGCGCAGGCCGGTAGCTGACCGCCGACTTGAACTCACGGTGAAGGTCGCCGTAGGACGGCGCCCGCAGACTTCCCGAATTGTCGAAAACGCCGCTCAGATCCATGGGCCTCGCTCCTAGGAGCGTGGATATTGGATGCGTTTCATCAAATGGCAACAATTCCGTGCGTCGTTTTTTCACGCCTGCCCTCCGGCCGGTTCCGGCGCGGTCATGCTAACGACGAATGATTGCAGTTCCGTGCCGATGGTCCGGTGCCTACGGCGCCGGCGCTTCTCCATGGCAACGCCGATAGGCATTTGACTTTCCGGACGGTCTATCGGCTATCTGAAACTGCCTCGCCCTTTGGAGAGCCACATGCTTGCACTTGATGACCTGCGCTGGTCGGAGTTGAGCCATGCCTATGGCCCGGCGTCGGATATTCCCGCGCTTCTTGGCCAACTGGCTGGCTCACCTGGACCCAAGGGTGATGTTTCCGACGAGCCGTGGTTCACCTTATGGTCGAGCCTGTGTCACCAGCACGATGTCTACTCCGCCTCATATGCGGCGCTGCCGCACATCGTTAAAATCGGGCTCGATGCGGCCGGCCCGATAGACTCCAGTTTTTTCCTGCTTCCGGCCTCGATCGAAGTGGCAAGGGCGGCCGGCCGCGGACCGAGCATCCCACGCGATTTGGCTTCCGCGTACACTGACGGGTTGTCGCTGCTGATGGACTGCATGGTCGCACATCGGGGCGACCCGTGGAACGAAGGTATGATGTTGTCGGTCGCTTCGGCGCAGGCTGTCGCCAAGGGACACATTCCTCTCGCGGAAGCCCTTATGAACCTCGACGAATACTGGATCGACCGGATCAACAATGGCGAACAGGTTTAGAGGGTTGGTCTCAAGACGCTGGAACCTCCTCAAGCCGTGTATAAACGGGCAAACCACGGGCAATGAAGCGCTCCGCTTCGCCGTCGGCGCCCCGAGAAGGTCCCCCGATCCGCAGGCAAGCGTCGCAGCGCTCGGCCAAGGCGAGCGACAGCGGCATCATGACCTCGTCATAGGCACCGCCCGTATCGATCACCGGCAGCGCCATGTTCACGCCGATGACCGGGACGTGTCCCATCCGGAACAGCGTGAGGGCCGCCTCGTTCATGGCGCGCAGATTTGCGGCTCGCTGGTGCTCGTTTACCGCGCCGCTGCTGTACGGGCCGGAGATCATGATCCACATGCGTCACCCCCTCGTCGTCATCCCCGCGCACGCGGGGACCCAGCTCTTCGAAGGGCCAAGGCCTTCTTGACGGGCGTGCCCCTTCCCCTTCTGGATCCCCGCGTGCGCGGGGATGACGGAGAAAGGGAGGACGGCCTCCTACATCCGCACCCGTCTTGCCTCGATCGCGTCCCACACCAACCCGGCGATATTCGCGTTGTCGAACCGGTCGATTTCCTGGATGCCGGTGGGCGAGGTGACGTTGATTTCGGTGAGGTAGTCGCCGATCACGTCGATGCCGACGAAGATCAGGCCGCGCTCGGCGAGCGCCGGGCCGATGGCCTCGCAGATTTCCTTCTCGCGCCTCGTCAGCGCCGACTTCTCGGCGCGGCCGCCCACATGCATATTGGAGCGCGCCTCGCCCTGCGCCGGGACCCGGTTGATGGCGCCCACGGCGCGGCCGTCGACGATGATGATGCGCTTGTCGCCCTGGCGCACCTCGGGCACGTAGCGCTGCACCACGATGGGCTCGCGGTAGAACTGGGTGAACATCTCGAACAGCGAATTGAAGTTCTCGTCCTCGGGCTTGACCCGGAACACGCCGGCGCCGCCATTGCCGAACAGCGGCTTCATGATGATGTCCTGGTGCTCGCGGCGGAACTCCTCGATGTCGCGCTTGGCGGCGCTGATCAGGGTCGGCGGCATCAGGTCGGGGAAGCGGGTGACGAACAGCTTCTCGGGCGCGTTGCGCACATGGTGCGGGTCGTTCACCACCAGCGTCTTGGGGTGGACGTGCTCGAGCAGGTGGGTGGTGGTGATGTAGCCCATGTCGAAGGGCGGATCCTGGCGCAGCAGCACCACGTCGAAGGTGGCGAGGTCGATGGTCTCGCCCGCGCCCAGGGAGAAGTGGTTGCCGTGCTCGCGCCGCACCTCCAGCGGGTGGGCGAAGGCGACGACGCGGCCGTGGACGAAGCTCAGGTCGCGGGGCAGGTAGTAGTAGAGGCCGTGGCCGCGCCGCTGGGCCTCGAGCGCCAGCGCGAAGGTGCTGTCGCCGTTGATGTTGATGCCGGCGATCGGGTCCATCTGGATGGCGACGGCAAGACTCATTTCAGCAAACTCCGTTTTACCCGGGACGTGAACGTCCCGTTAGCTAGTCGTATCCCCAGGCGCCCGGACTATGGGCGGGCCAGCTTCGGGGTGCAATCGTCATGATGTCGAAGCGCATGTCCAGCGCCGCCAGCGCCGGATGGGCGGCGATGTAGACCTCGGCGGCGCGCCGCACCCGGCGCTGCTGCTTCGGGGAGACGGCCTCGATGCCGGCGCCGTGGGTGGCGCGGGCCTTGACCTCGACGAACACCAGCAGCCGGCCGCGCCGGGCGACGATGTCGGCCTCGCCTACCGGCGTCTTCCAGTTGCGCGCCAGGATGCGGTAGCCCTTCAGCCGCAGCAGCCAGCAGCACAGCGTCTCGGCCTTGCGGCCCGCCTGGAAGGCGCGCCGGCGCTGCGCCGTGGTCCTCATTCGCCGCCCCTCATTCGCCCTCTGGCCCCTGGGACAGCTCGACGGCGCGCGCGTAGACCTGCCGGCGCGGCAGCTTCAGCAGGAAGGCGACGGCGCTGGCCGCCTCCTTCACCGACAGGTCGCGCAGGGCGCTGCGCAGCGCCGCGTCCAGATCGGCGGCATCGGGATCGGCCTCGTCGGGCGGGCCGATCACCAGCACCACCTCGCCGCGCGGCGGGCCGTCCCTGTGGTAGCGCGCCGCCAGCTCGGCGGCGGTGCCGCGCACGGCTTCCTCGAAATGCTTGGTCAGCTCGCGGGCGACGACGACGGGCCGGTCGGGTGCGATGGCCGCCAGGTCGGCCAGCGAGGCGGGCAGCCGGCGGGCGGATTCGAACACCACGATGGTGCCGGGGAGACGCAGCGCCTCGTTGAGGGCGTTCTGGCGCGCCACCTGCTTTTCCGGCAGGAAGCCGCCGAAGCTGAACCGGTCGGTCGGCAGGCCCGCGAGGCACAGCGCCGCCAGCACCGACGACGGACCCGGAATCGGCACCACGTCGACGCCCTCGGCGATGGCCGCGCGCACCAGTTTGAAGCCGGGATCGGAGACCAGCGGCGTGCCCGCGTCACTCGCCAGCGCCACCGCCTCGCCCGCCTTCATGCGGTCGATCAGCCGCTGGCGGTCGGCCTCGCTGCTGTGGTCGTCGTAGCGCGACAGCGGCGTCGTGATGTCGTAGCGGTCGAGCAGGCGGCGGGTGATCCGAGTGTCCTCGCAGGCGACGACGCTGGCCGACCGAAGCACGTCGAGCGCGCGCAATGTCACGTCGCGCAGATTGCCGATAGGGGTCGCGACCAGGTAAAGACCGGGCGTCAGTTTGACTTGGCCCTCCGGGGCTTCCATAGTCATGACGTATTCCTGCTCAGCCCAAGCCTATCCGACGCGAGCCCGCCTGCATGACGTTCTTCCGGCCGATCCGAAACCATCTTTGCCCGCTTTTGCTGGTGGCGTCCATGCTGGCGTTGAGCGCCTGCGGCGGCGTGCGGGAAGAGGTGGTCGCGCCGCCGCCGCCGCCTCAGGTGGTCGCAGCCCCGCCGCCGCCGGAGGAGGAGTTGCCGGCCCTGCCGGAGCGTCCGGACAAGTATTTCGAGAAGGGCGTGACCAAGGTCGGGCTGCTGCTGCCGCTGTCGGGCCGCAACCAGGCGCTGGGCCAGGCCATGATGGATGCGGCGCAGCTGGCGCTGTTCGACGTGCAGGACCCGACCATCGTGCTGCTGCCGCGCGACACCGAAGGTCCGAAGGGCGCCGCCGGCGCGGCCCAGGACGCCGTCGACAGCGGCGCGCAGATCCTGCTGGGGCCGATCTTCGCCGACGCCATCCGCGCCGCGGGACCGGTGGCGAAGCAGTACCGCATCCCGCTGGTGGGCTTTTCGACCGACCGCACAGTGGCCGGCGGCGGCGTCTACATCCTGGGCTTCACGCCGCAGCAGCAGGTGGAGCGGATCGTCAAATACTCCATCGACCAGGGCTACAAGCGGCTGGCGGCGCTGGTGCCGGAATCCGCCTACGGCACCATGGTGACCGAGGCGCTGCGCAACGCCGCCTCGAAATATGGCGGCACCATCGTCGCCATCGAGCCGTTCCAGGAAACCGAGGAGGCGCTGGCGCCGCCGGTGCAGCGGCTGGCCGCGCGCAAGACCCAGGTGGCGTCGACCGAGCCGGTGCCGCCGCCGGTACCCGGCGCGCCGCCCTATGTGCCGCAGCCGGTGTTCGAGTACCAGTTCGACGCGCTGCTGATCGCGACCGGCGGCGGGCTGCTGAAGACGCTGGCGCCCATGCTGCCCTATTACGACATCGAGCCGGACAAGGTGAAGTTCCTCGGCACCGGCCTGTGGGACGATGCCAGCCTGAAGAACGAACCAGCGCTGGCCGGGGCGTTCTATGCCGGCCCGCCGCCCGAGACCGGCATCACCTTCTCGAACCATTACGGCAGGGTCTATGGCGGCACCGCGCCCCGGGTGTCGAGCATCGCCTATGACGCGGTCGCGCTGGTCGCCGCGCTGAAGAAGATGCACCCGGACCGGCCGTTCACGGCGTCGGCGCTGACCGACGCCAAGGGCTTCGCCGGAATCGACGGCGTGTTCCGCTTCAACCGCGAAGGCGTCGCCGAGCGCGGCCTGGCCGTGATCCAGATCACCCCGGCCGGCATGACCGCGGTCGACCCGGCGCCGCAGGAGTTCGGTGCGCCGGTGGCGCGGCCGTAGGGGGACAAACCTCCGATTTAACCGTCATCCCCGCGCACGCGGGGACCCAGCTCTTCGTAGGGCGCCGCCGGAATTGAAGGCCCGGTTAGAAAGAAGTTTTTCGTTGTACGGAGCGGGCTGAACGGTTGCTGCCCTTTCCCCATCTGGGTCCCCGCGTGCGCGGGGATGACGAGAATTGATGGGGTGGGGTTAACCCAGCAACCGCCGGATCACCTCGTTGAGAACCGGCCAGGCTTGCGGCGTCGCCTTCAGCGCATCCGGCGAACGCGCCAGCATGCCCTGATCGAGCAAATCGGCCAGCCGCGCGGAAGCGACCACATCCTCCAGCGGCCCGCCGGAAATCGCCGCCAGCCGCGCCAGGTCGACCCCTTCGGCCGTGCGCAGACCCATCATGACCATCTCCTCGGCGCTCTCGGCGGCCGGGACGGCGTTCATCACTTCGGTGCCGTGGCCCTGCGCCTCGACCAGGTCGAGCCAGGTCTCGGGCTTGCGGCGCTGGGCGGTCGCGGTCACCGCGTCCAGATGCAGCCGGCCATGGGCGCCGGGGCCGATGCCGGCATATTCGCCGTAGCGCCAATAGGTCATGTTGTGCCGGCTTTCGCCGCCGGGCGCGGCGTGGTTGGAGATCTCGTAGGCCGGCATGCCGGCGGCGCCGGTCATCGCCTGCGTCAACTCGTAGAGCTCGGCGGATGTGTCCTCGTCGGGCAGAACCAGCCGGCCGTCGCGGAACGCGGCGTGGAAGGCGGTACCCTCCTCGATGGTGAGCTGGTAGAGCGACAGATGATCGCCCGCCATCGCCAGGCCGCGCGCCAGCTCGGCTTCCCACAGCGCGACGGTCTGGCCGGGCCGGGCATAGATCAGGTCGAAGCTGTAGCGGGGAAAGATGTCGCGGGCGAGCGCCACGGCATCGAGCGCCTGAGTGACGCTGTGGCCGCGTCCCAGCGCCTTCAGGTCGGCATCGTTGAGCGCCTGCACGCCCAGCGAGACCCGGTTGACGCCGGCCTTTTCGTAAGCCGCGAAGCGGCCCGCCTCGACGCTGGTCGGGTTGGCTTCGAGGGTGATCTCCGGGTTTTCCGCGTAACCCCAGCGCTCGCCGATCCGTTCGATCACCGCCGCCGTGGTCTCAGGCGCCATCAGCGACGGCGTGCCGCCGCCGAAGAACACGCTGGTGACGGCGCGGCCCGGGGTCAGCGCCGCGTAGTGGTCGATCTCGCGCAGCAGCCCGGCGCGCCAGCGGTCCTGGTCGACCGCCTCGCGCACATGGCTGTTGAAGTCGCAATACGGGCATTTCGACAGGCAGAACGGCCAGTGGACATAGACTGCGAAGCCCCCGCTTCTCGCGATCAGGTCAGAAGCACGCATCGATCAGCTGCCGGAACGCCACGGCGCGGTGGCTGATCGCGTGCTTCTCGTCGGGGTCCATCTCGCCGAAGGTGATGTCGTGACCATCGGCCCGGAACATGGGGTCGTAGCCGAAGCCGTGCACGCCGCGCGGCGGCCAGACCAGGTCGCCGTGGATCTCTCCCTCGAAGGTCTCCAGATGGCCGTCGGGCCAGGCGAGGGTCAGGGCGCAGGTGAAATGGGCGCGGCTGCCGTCCTTGCCGCCGGCTTGCAGCAGGTCGTGGACCTTGCGCATGGCGACGGCGAAATCCTTGGCCTCGCCGGCCCAGCGCGCCGAATAGATGCCTGGGTCGCCGCCCAGCGCCGCCACCGACAGGCCGGAATCGTCGGCCAGGGCCGGCAGGCCCGACGCCGTCGCGGCGGCCAGCGCCTTCAGTTCGGCATTGGCACGGAAGGTGGTGCCCGTCTCTTCCGGCTCGGGCAGGCCCAGTTCGCCCGCCGAGACCGCGTCCACGTCGAACGGGCGCAGCAAATCATTGATCTCGCGCACCTTGCCCGGATTGTGCGTGGCCACCACCAGCCGTCCGCCGGGAAAGCGCCGCGCCATCACTCGATCCCGAGCGCCTGGCGCTGGTAGCGGGCCAGATTGGCGATACCGGCCTTGGCAAGCGACAGCAGGTGCAGGAATTCAGCCTCCGAGAACGGCTCGTCCTCGGCGGTGCCCTGGATCTCGACGATCCCGCCCGCGCCGGTCAGCACGAAGTTGGCGTCGGCCTGGGCCTTGGAGTCTTCCAGATAGTCCAGGTCGAGCACCGGCTGGCCGTTGAACAGGCCGCACGACACCGCGGCGACCTGGCTGGTCAGCGGGATGCTCTCGATCAGCCCCTGGTCCTTCATCTTCTTGAAGCAGAGATAGAGCGCCACGTAGCCGCCGGTGATCGAGGCGGTGCGGGTGCCGCCGTCGGCCTGGATCACGTCGCAGTCGATGACGATCTGGCGCTCGCCGAAGGCCTTCATGTTGGTGACCGCGCGCAGGGAACGGCCGATCAGGCGCTGGATTTCCTGGGTGCGGCCGGTCTGCTTGCCGCGCGCCGCCTCGCGCGAGCTGCGTGTGTGTGTCGAACGCGGCAGCATGCCGTATTCCGCCGTCACCCACCCGCTGCCCTTGCCGCGCAGGAAGCCGGGCACGCCCTCGTCGAGCGAGGCGGTGCACAGCACGTGGGTGCCGCCGAAGCGCGCCAGGCACGAGCCTTCCGCATAGGCGGAAAAGCCGATCTCCAGCGAGATCGGGCGGAGCTGGTCGGGGGATCGGCCGGATGGACGCATGTTCGTTTCCCGTCAGGAATTGGTGGCAGGGTTCTAGTCCGTGTCTCCCGCCGCGTCCAGCGCGACGACCCACCCATCCGCTTCACCCATCCGCTTCACGTTGAACCGCGGGGCGGTTTGCCTACATAGTCGGGTCATGATCGAGGAACTGAACGAGCGCACGCGCAAGATCATGCGCGGCATTGTCGAGGCCTACCTGGAAACCGGCGAGCCGGTGGGCTCGCGCACGCTGGTCCAGCGCCTCGGCCTCAACCTGTCCTCGGCCAGCATCCGCAACGTCATGGCCGACCTGGAGGATGCGGGACTCCTCTATGCGCCGCATACCTCGGCAGGACGGCTGCCGACCGAGCGCGGCCTGCGCATCTTCGTCGACGGCCTGCTGGAATTCGGCAACCTCAGCAATGACGAGCGCAACGCCATCCAGGGCCGCATGGGCTCGGGCAGCCAGACCGTCGACGGCGTGCTGCAGCAGGCGTCGGCCATGTTGTCGGGCCTGTCGCACGCGGCCGGGCTGGTGATCGCGCCGAAGCTGAACGTGGCGATCCGGCACATCGAGTTCGTCAGCCTCAACCCCGGCCGGGCGCTCGCCGTGCTGGTGACCGAGGACGGCCAGGTGGAGAACCGGATCATGGAGGTGCCCGCCGACATGATGCCGTCGACGCTCCAGCGCGCCAGCAACTATTTGAACGCGCGCATGACCGGCCGCACGCTGGACGAGGCCAAGGCGTTCATCCTCAGCGAGCTGACCGAACACCAGGCCCAGCTCGACGCGCTGTCGGGCAAGGTGGTCGAGGACGGCCTTGCCATCTGGACCGGCCCGACCGAGGGCAACCAGACGCTGATCGTGCGCGGCCAGAGCCATTTGCTGGAGAACCTGGAGGCGGCCGAGGACCTGGAGCGCATCAGGCGGCTGCTCGAAGACCTTGAAAACAAGCGCGAGTTCATCCATTTGCTGGACCTGGCGAAGGAAGCCGAGGGCGTTCGCGTCTTCATCGGCTCGGAAAACCAGCTGTTCAGCCTGTCGGGCTCGTCGCTGATCCTGGCTCCCTACGCCAACGAGCAACGAAACGTCATCGGCATCCTGGGCGTTATCGGTCCGACCCGGATCAACTACGCGCGGATCGTGCCGATGGTCGACTACACCGCCCGCGTCGTGGGCCGGCTTCTGAGTTGAGGACATGATGAACGACGAACAAGAAAATCCTGAAACCGATCCCAGCGAGGCCGTCGATCTGGAAGCGCGCCTGGCGCTGGCCCAGGCCGAGATCGCCGACCTGAAGGACAAGATGCTGCGCGCCGTGGCCGAGGCCGAGAACGTGCGCCGCCGCGCCGTGAAGGACGTGCAGGACGCGCGCAATTACGGCATCGCCGGCTTTGCCCGCGACCTGCTGGCGGTGGCCGACAATCTGGGCCGGGCGCTCGACGCGCTGCCCGAGGGCGCCGACAAGGACCCGGTATTCGCCAGCTTCGTCGAGGGCGTGCAGCTCACCGGCCGCGAGCTCGCCAACGTGCTGCAGCGCCACGGCGTCAAGGAAGTGAGTCCGCACGGCGAGAAGTTCGACCACAACCTCCACCAGGCCATGTTCGAGGTGGAGGACGCCGACCTGCCGCACGGCACCGTCAACCAGGTGCTGCAGGTGGGCTACACCATCGGCGACCGCCTGCTCCGCCCCGCCATGGTCGGTGTGACCAAGGCGCCGGCGAAAGCCGACGCCGGGAAGTGAGCCCGGCGCGGTACGGCGGCGAGACCATCGCCGCCGGACATGCCGCCTTCCGTGATCTGATCGAAGACGATATCGAGGCCGTCGTCCGTTACTGGCACGACAGCGGCGACGACTATCTGGCATTCCTCGGCATCGACAAGGTCCGTCTCGGCAGCGAGGACGACACACACGCCCGCTTTCGCCGCGCGCTGCGCACCGGCGACCCGGACCAGCGCTCCATGGCGTTCGCCATCACCCTCGACGACACGTTCGTGAGCTACACCCTGCTGAATCGCTACACGCCGGACAGCAACTTCTCGCACTGGCACCTGACCAACCCGCTCGCCCGCAAGACCGGCATCTCGACAGCGCTCTATCCGCACCGCATCGCGATGTATTGGGCGGTGTGCGACATGAACCGCCTGCCCCACCAGACCCGGCCGCGGAACGTCGGCGTCAACCGGATGCTGGACAAGTTCGTGCCCATCGCCGAGACGGTCTGGGTGGAGAACCCGGATGAAATCGCCGGGCAGGGCGAATTCAACCACCGGCACGTGGCGCGGGCGGAAGTTCACAAGCTATTTGAAACATTGAGTAATTTAATGGATAGCTGACCCCGGCACCGCCTTGTGGTATGATAAGGCCGCAATATTCTGCGGCTTGGGGAGGTTTTATGAGTTGGCGGCTACATTTCCAGTCCAAGAGCATGTACGACCCCGAGGTTATGGAAGCGGAGCTCGCCGATCTCGATGACATCGAGCAGGAACGCGAGCTTGAATCTGGTGGCCGGTTTGTCGCCGCGCTTCTTGAGGAACAACTGCCAGGCAAAGGCTTTCCGGTCGACTTCATCGTCCGCGAGGACTGGGGTTGGCACGTCGAGATCACGGATCCCGTCTGCCGACTGGCTGTGGGTTGCGGTTATTCCGGCGAGGGCGACCATGGGCTCCACTGCTTCGTGATGCCGGATCGGCCAAGGCTCTGGCACCTGTTCAAGCGTGCCGAGGTTTCCGAGCGCATCGATGCCCTCAAACAGGCCGTTGAGCACATCCTGCGGGACAGCGGGCAGGTCAGCGGGCTGCAATGGCTTGAGGACTGAGAGCACCGCCGCTGTGGATCGATGCACAGCGGGCGTTGCCGGTCTCCGGCCAGGCTGATATGACCTGTCGAGTTCCCCCGCTACCCGAGGTTCGCCATGTCCGACGCCGCCAGCCTTGCGCCCAACCCGGCGCGCCTTGCCGAGATCATCCGCGCCAAGTCGTTCGGCATGGGCAAGATCATCAGGCTGGCGTCGGGGCGCGAGAGCAATTTCTACTTCAACATGAAACCGACCATGCTGGACCCGGAAGGCTCGGCGCTGATCGCCGCCGCCTTCGTCGAGGTGATGACGCGCGAAAAGCCCGACTTCATCGCCGGGCTGGAGCTGGGCGCGGTGCCGCCGCTAGCCTGCGCCACCATGGCGAGCTGGCTGGCCGGCGCGCCGGTGCCCTGCCTGATCGTGCGCAAGCAGCCCAAGGAGCACGGCACCCGCCTGCCCATCGAGGGCCTGCCGTCCGACGACGCGCTGAAGGGCGCAAAAGTGCTGATGATCGAGGACGTCACCACCACCGGCGGATCGGTGCTGAAGGCGGTGCGCACCATGCGCGAGATGGGCGCGCAGGTCGCGAAGGTGCTGACCATCGTCGACCGCCAGGAAGGCGCCGCCGAGGAGCTGGCGAAGGAAGGGCTGGAGCTGCTGTCGGTGTTCAGGGCCGAGACGTTCTTGAAGGGGTAAGACACCTCTTCAGCCGTCATCCCGGCGAAGGCCGGGAGATGGATTCACATTTGAAGTGCAACAGTTGGCTGCAGAAGAGTTCTGCAGGGGTTTTGAAGTCGAGGCACTTTCGAGGTGTGTTGTTGTAGAGGCTGACGATGGCGTTGAATCGTTCGTCT
>CAMDTB010000057.1 GCA_945907245.1 Rhizobium sp. Q54 | reverse complement strand
GCCGCGCTCGCCCATCTGGCCGCCACCCAAAACCATTGCCGGCCAGAGGTGGACGATTCGCTGGCATTCGAGATCAGGGCCGGTCGTCATCCCGTGGTCGAGGCCGCCGTCGCTGCCCATGACCGGGCCAGCTTCGTCGCCAACGACTGCGACCTGGGCGAGGGCAACCGGCTGTGGCTTGTCACCGGCCCGAACATGGCGGGCAAGAGCACCTTCCTGCGCCAGAACGCGCTGATCGCCATCCTGGCGCAGATGGGCGCGTATGTGCCCGCCGGCTCGGCCCGCCTCGGCGTGGTCGACCGGCTGTTCAGCCGGGTCGGCGCCAGCGACGACCTAGCGCGGGGCCGCTCGACCTTCATGGTCGAGATGGTCGAGACCGCGGCGATCCTCAACCAGGCCACCGCCCGCTCGCTGGTGATCCTCGACGAGATCGGCCGCGGCACCGCCACCTATGACGGCCTGTCCATCGCCTGGGCCGCCGTCGAGCACCTGCACGACGTCAACCGCAGCCGCGGCCTGTTCGCCACCCACTACCACGAGCTCACCGCGCTCACCGGCAAGCTCGACGCGCTGGCGCCCCACACCATGAAGGTGAAGGAATGGCAGGGCGAGGTAGTGTTCCTGCACGAGGTCGGCCCCGGCGCCGCCGACAGGTCCTACGGCATCCAGGTCGCCAGGCTGGCTGGCCTGCCGCAGGCGGTGGTCACCCGGGCGCAGGCGGTGCTGGAGAAGCTGGAGACTGGCGAGCAGTCCGGCGCGGTCGCGGCACTCGCCGACGACCTGCCGCTGTTCTCGGCCCATCTGAAGCGCGCCGCGCCCGAGGCGGCGAAGACGTCGCCGGTGCTCGAGGCGCTGGGCTCGGTCAATCCGGATGAGCTCACGGCGCGCGAGGCGCTCGATCTGGTCTACCGGCTGCGCGGGTTGCTGAGCGAATAGTCTGTTGCAGGTGTGGTAAATCCTCCCGTCCCGCCTTAGTTTAGGGCGCATGCAGCAGCAGGTCGCCAACCGCAAAGCCATCATCGACCGTCAGGCGCTCATCGAGAGCCTGGAGGGTCAGGTTCGCGGCGTGTCCCGCGACCAGCTGCGCCCCGTGCTGGTAAAGGGGCTCCAGGACGCGCTCGCGGCTGGCGACGCCGAGGTCCGCCGGCGCCTGCTCGACGGCGACGGCGGCCGCAAGGTGGCGTTCGCCCGCTCGTTCCTGATCGACCAGATCATCAGGGTGCTCTACGACTTCACCCTGACCTACGAATACCAGGCCGACAATCCGACCAGCGGCGAGCACCTGTCCATCGTCGCCGTCGGCGGCTATGGCCGCGCCGAGATGGCGCCGTTCTCGGATGTCGATCTGCTGTTCCTGCTGCCCTACAAGCAGACCGCCTGGGGCGAGCAGGTGGTCGAGTTCATGCTCTACGTGCTGTGGGACCTTGGCCTCAAGGTCGGCTATTCGGTCCGCTCCATCGACGATTGCCTGCGCCTGTCGCGCAAGGACCTGACCATCCGCACCGCGCTGCTGGAGATGCGCTATGTCTGGGGCGACCGGCGCCTCTTCGACGAGCTTCGCGCCCGCTTCGACAAGGAAGTGGTGGCGACCAGCGGCCCGGACTATGTCGAGGCCAAGCTGGCGGAACGCGACGAGCGCCACAAGCGCATGGGCGACAGCCGCTATCTGGTCGAGCCGAACCTGAAGGACGGCAAGGGCGGCCTGCGCGACCTGCATACGCTGTACTGGCTGCTGAAATATCTCTACCGCACCGACGATGTCGGCGTGCTGGTCGAGAAGGGCGTTCTGTCGGCCGGCGAGAAGCAGCGCTTCGACAAGGCCGAGAAGTTCCTGTGGACCGTGCGTTGCCACCTGCACGATCTGGTCGGGCGGGCCGAGGAACGCCTGACCTTCGACGTCCAGCGTCCGTTGGCCGAACGGCTGAACTATACCGACCATTTGGGCGCGTCCGGCGTCGAGCGGTTCATGAAGCACTATTTCCTGACCGCCAAGGATATCGGCGACCTGACGCGGATCTTCTGCGCCCATCTGGAGGACCAGCACCAGAAGAAGCCGCTGCTGCGCCTGCCCAAGATCGGGCTGCGCCGGCGCGAACTGGAAGGGTTCACGGTCGAGGGCGACCGGATCGGCTTCGCCGATCCCATGGATATCGAGCGCGATCCGGTGTCGATCCTGCGGCTGTTCCAGGTGGCGCAGAAGCGCGAGCTGGACATCCATCCCGAGGCGCTGCGGCTGATTACCCGGAACCTGCGCCGCATCGACAAGGCGGTCCGCGAGGATGCGGAAGCCAACGCGGTATTCATGGATATCATGACCTCGCGGAAAGATCCGGCGAAGGCGCTGCGCCGGCTCAACGAGGCCGGCGTCCTGGGGCGCTTCATCCCGGATTTCGGCCGGGTGGTGGCGCAGATGCAGCATGACATGTACCACCACTACACGGTGGACGAGCACACGATCCGCGCCATCGAGATCCTGTCCAAGGTCGAGGCCGGCAATCTGGGCGACGAGCATCCGACGCTGCACCAGATCATCCACAAGGTGCTGTCGCGCCGGGTGATGTACATGTCCGTGCTGCTGCACGACATCGCCAAGGGCCGGGGCGGTGACCATTCTGTGCTGGGCGCCAAGGTGGCCGAAAAGCTTTGCCCGCGGATGGGCTTCACCGCGGGCGAGACCGAGGCGACGGCCTGGCTCGTGCGCTGGCATCTGATCATGTCGAACGTCGCGTTCAAGCGTGACATCAGCGACCTCAAGACGATCAAGGACTTCTGCGACATCGTGCAGAGCCCCGAGCGCCTGCGCCTGCTGCTGTGCCTGACCGTGGTCGACATCAAGGCGGTCGGTCCGGGCGTGTGGAACGGCTGGAAGGGCCAGCTGCTCCGCGAACTGTACCATAGTGCCGAGGACTATCTGACCGGCGGCCAGCTCGCCGAGGCCTCGGGCCGGCGCGCCAAATACGCCCGCGACGCGCTGCGCAAGGCGCTGGCCGACTGGTCCGACGACGCCTTCGACACCTATGCGAAGCGGCACTACGACCACTACTGGACCGGCACGCCGCTCGAGGTCCAGATCGATGACGCGCGCCTCGTCGCCGCCACCGACGCCGCCGACGAGAAATACGCCATGAAGACCAGTTCGGACACGTTCCGCGCGGCCACCAACCTCACCGTCTATACCCAGGATCATCCGGGACTGTTCGCGCGCATCGCCGGCGCCATCGCGCTGCTCGACGCGTCCATCGTCGACGCCAAGATCTTCACCACCAAGGACGGCATGGCGCTCGACCACTTCACCATCCAGGATCGCGGCGACACGGCATTCACCGACGCTGCCCGGCTCAAGCGTCTGGAGAAGATGATCCGGCAGACCATGGCCGGCGAGGTCATTCCGAAACGCGAGCTGGCCAAGCCCGCCGCCATGCCCAGCCGCACCCGCAAGGCGTTCACCGTGGCGCCCGTTGTGCTGATCGACAACAACGCCAGCCATTCCCACACGGTGATCGAGGTCAACGGACGCGACCGGCCGGGCTTCATCTATGACGTGACGCGGGCGTTGTTCGACCTGAAGCTCACCATCTCCAGCGCCCATGTCGCCACCTTCGGCGAAAGGGCGGTCGACACCTTCTATGTGCGCGACCTGTTCGGCCACAAGATCACCCATGAAGGCCGCCTGAAGGCCATCGAGGATCGGCTGCTCGATTCCGTGCGCGAGCCCGGCGGCGACCGGCGCCCCGCCAGGAAATCCGAGACAAGGGAAGAGCCGCCCGCCAAGACGCCAACGAAAGCCGCCAAGAATGCCGCTGCCGCCGAATAGGGTCGGCGGCGCCCCACACAGTCCAGCCGGGTCGAATCGACCCGATTGGATGGGGGCCGATCTGTTTGATACCAGAGCAAAGCCAGCTGGCTTTGCTCTGGGCGCCTGATCCACTGAATGTCACTCTGGCGCGCGACCGCGACCATCGGCGGCTTCACGGCGATCAGCCGCGTCGCCGGCTTCGCCCGCGACATCCTGATGACCGGCGTGCTCGGCGCCGGCATGGTCGCCGACTGCTTCGTGGTGGCGTTCAAGCTGCCCAACTTCTTCCGCCGCATGTTCGCCGAGGGCGCCTTCAACGCCGCTTTCGTGCCGCTGTACACCCGCAGGCTGACCGAGGACGAGACCGGCGAGACCGCCCGGCGTTTCGCCGAGGAGACCCTGGCGGTGCTGGTCACCGTGCTGCTCGCCTTCGTCGCTATCGTCGAGATCTGCATGCCCTGGGTGATGTACGGTCTTGCACCCGGTTTCGTCGGCGATTCCGAGAAATTCGCGTTGGCCGTCGAACTCACCCGCATCACTTTTCCGTACCTGCTGTTCATCAGCCTGGTGTCGCTGCAGGGCGGCATCCTCAACTCCTGCGGTCGCTTCGCCGCCGTGGCGGGCACGCCGATCATCCTCAACCTGACCATGATCGCGGCCATGCTGTGGCTCACCCCAACCTTGCCGCCGGGTCATGCGCTGGCGTGGGCGGTGACCGCGGGCGGCCTGCTGCAGGCGCTGTGGCTGTTCGGCACGCTGCGGTCCGCAGGGTTGGGCCTGCGGCTGCGGCTGCCGCGCCTCACCGCCGACGTCAGGCAGCTTCTCCGGGTGATGGCGCCTGCCGCCATCGGTGCCGGCGCCATGCAGGTCAACCTGATGATCGACCTGATCATCGCCTCGTTCCTGCCGGCCGGCTCGATCTCCTACCTGTTCTATGCCGACCGGGTGAACCAGCTCCCCATCGGCGTGATCGGCGTCGCGGTCGGCACCGCGCTCCTGCCCATGCTGTCGCGGCAGGTGGCGGCCGGGCAGGAGCAGGACTCCAAGACGACCATGAACCGGGCAATGGAGATGAGCCTGTTCCTCACCATCCCCTGTGCCGTCGCGTCCATGGTCGTGGCCGAGCCGCTGATCGCCACCATGTTCGAGCGCGGCGCGTTCACGGCCGAGGATACCTGGAACACGGCGATGACCCTGGCGGTGTTCTCGGCCGGCCTGCCCGCATACATCCTGGTGAAGATCCTGGCGCCCGGCTTCTTCGCCCGTCACGACACGGCGACGCCGGTGCGCTATTCGATCATCTGCCTGGTGCTCAACACCCTGATCAGCTTGGCGCTGATGCAGACCTTCGCCCAGCTCGGCCTGGCGGCGGCCACCGCCATCGCGTCCTGGATCAATGTGGGGCTCCTTTCCTGGGGGCTGATGAAGCGTGGCCATTTCGCCGTCGACGCCAGGTTGCGCCGGCGGTTCCCGCGCATGCTGGTCGCCGCGGCCGCCATGGGGCTGGTGCTGTGGGGCATGGACACGGCGTTCGGCCCGTGGTCGGGACCCGAGGTGAGCGAGTTCCCGCGCATCCTCAAGCTCGCCGCCCTCGTTGCCGGCGGCATCGCCGTCTACGCCATCGTCTCCCAGCTCACCGGCGCGCTACGCCTGGGCGAGTTGCGCGGGCTGATGCGGGGCAAGACCGAGAGTTGAAAAACACTCGCGAAAGGCCCATAACCCTGCGGCCATTTCGAGCATCGACAGGATCAAAGACGTGACGGCGACGGTATTTTCGGGCGTGCAGCCCACCGGCAACCTGCATCTGGGCAATTACCTCGGCGCCATCCGCAACTGGGTGAAGATGCAGGACGAGTACGACTGCATCTACGCCATCGTCGACCTGCACGCGATCACCCTGTTCCAGGCGCCGGACGAGCTGCGCCGCAACACCCTCGAGGTCGCGGCCGCGGTCATCGCCTGCGGCGTCGATCCGCAACGCACCGTGCTGTTCAACCAGAGCCAGGTGCCGGCACACGCCGAGCTGGCCTGGATCATGAACTGCGTCGCCCGCATGGGCTGGTTGTCGCGCATGACCCAGTTCAAGGACAAGGCCGGCAAGCACCGCGAGCGGGCGAGCGTCGGCCTGTTCGTCTACCCGAACCTGATGGCCGCTGACATTCTCGCCTACAAGGCGACCCATGTGCCGGTCGGCGAGGACCAGAAGCAGCACCTCGAACTGGCCCGCGACATCGCCCAGAAGTTCAACGTCGATTATGAGACCGAGTTCTTTCCGCTGCCCGAGCCGCTGATCCTCGGCGAGGCGACGCGCGTCATGTCGCTGAAGGACGGAACCAAAAAGATGTCGAAGTCCGACCCTGCCGAGGTGTCGCGCATCAACCTGGCCGACGGCCCGGACGAGATCGCCCGCAAGATCCGCAAGGCGCGCACCGACGCCGAGCCGCTGCCGGGAACGCCCAAGGAGCTCAAGGACCGCCCCGAGGCGCGCAATCTGGTCGGCATCTTCGCCGCGCTTTCGGACATGACCGCCGATCAGGTCTGCGCCCAGTATGACGGCGCCCAGTTCTCCAAGTTCAAGCAGGACCTGACCGACCTCGCGGTCGCCAAGCTCGGGCCGATCTCGGCCGAGTTCGGGCGGCTGCGCGACGACCCGGCGCACGTCACCTCGGTCCTCCATGCGGGGGCGGAAAAGGCACGCGAGCGGTCGGCGCCGATCCTCCGCGAGATCAAGGACATCGTCGGCTTCTTGCAGGCCTGACACAGGCGGCCTATCTATTGCTGTGGAGCAATCCACAGCAAGCTGCCTTTGGGGGGCACGGAAAACGCCAATGTCCACATCATCGAGACTTCTCATCGTGCTCGTCGCGGCGCTCGCCCTCGCGGGCTGCGCCAGCAAGTTCCGCAGCGACGTGTCGAGCTGGCACCGCCTGCCGCCGCCGTCGGGCGAAACCTTCGTCATCGACGCCAAGGACCCGCGCAAGCAGGGGAGCCTCGAATTCCAGCAATATTCCGGCCTGGTCGCGGCCGAGTTGCAGCGCGTCGGCTACCGGCCGGCGGCGCGCGGCGCCCAGCCCACGCTGATCGTTCGCTTCGACTACGGCCTCGACGGCGCGCGCGAGAAGGTGCGCTCCTACGACACCGGCTTCTACGGCGGCGGCTATTACGGCTATCACCGGCCGTTCTGGGGTCCCTGGGGCGGCTACGGGTTCGGCTATGGCGACTATCCGGACGTGCGCTCCTACACGGTCTATCAGCGCCGGCTGGAGCTGGAGATCGCCGCGGCCGGCAATCCGGGCCAGAATCTCTACGAGACCCGTGTCGTCAGCGACGGCCGGTCCAACCGGCTGGAAGAGGTGATGCCGCTGATGGTGCGCACGCTGTTCACCGATTTTCCCGGCCCCAGCGGCGTGACCCGCCAGATCAGCATCGACATGGACAAGGCACCGGCGGCCAGCGGCTACTGACCTTTCCCTCCGCACATCGCGGGCGGCGAATCAGAATTCGCCGCCCGTATGCGTTCTGCTAGACTCCGCGACCGGTCAGCGACAGGAGGTCGATCGCCATGCCCGCCGTGGAGCCAGCCGCCCAGCCCGTCCCCGAGAGCCGCAAGTTCCTGGTGGTCGTGGACCAGACCCCGGAATGCCAGAACGCCCTGCGCTACGCGGCGCGGCGCGCGGCCAAGACCGGCAGCGGGGTGATGCTGCTGTACGTGGCGGCACGGCCCGAGTTCCAGCAGTTCGCCGGCATCGAGCAGGTCATGCGCGAGGAGGCCCATGCCGAGGCCCAGCAGGTGCTGCGCGAGCTGGCGACCAGGATCAAGGCGGACGCCGGCATCGAGCCCGACCTCGTCGTCCGCGAGGGCGCCGCCGCCCAGGAGATTCTCAAGCTGGTGGCCGAGGACCTGTCCATCCACGTGCTGGTGCTCGGCGCCGGCGGCGGCAAGGACGGTCCCGGTCCGCTGGTGTCGTCGTTCTCCGGGCAGCTTGCCGGCACCATGCCGATCCCGGTGACCATCGTGCCGGGTCACCTCGACCTCGACCAGATCGACCGTATCGCCTGAGCCAAGCTTGAAATGGTGCGGCATGTGGCGCATATGACGACAAATCCTTCCGAGGAGCGGAAACATGTTCATCGAAACCGAGCGCACGCCCAACCCGGCGACCCTGAAGTTCCTGCCGGGCCGGGACATCATGGGCGATTCCACGGCACATTTCCCCAACCTGGAGGCCGCCGCCAAGTCGCCGCTGGCCCAGCGCCTGTTCGGCATCGATGGCGTGGCCGCGGTGTTCCTCGGCGGTGACTTCATCACCATCACGACGGACGGCACTGACTGGCAGGATCTGAAGCCCGCCGTTCTCGGCGCCATCATGGAGCACCTTACCGCCGGCCTGCCGTTGGTGGACGCCGATTCTGCGCCCGCCGAGGACAGCGGCGAGGAGGACGATGACGTTGTCCGGCAGATCAAGGATCTGCTCGATACCCGAGTCCGCCCGGCCGTCGCCCAGGATGGGGGCGACATCGTCTACCGGGGCTTCGAGGACGGTATCGTCTACCTGCACATGCAGGGCTCGTGCTCGGGCTGCCCCAGTTCGACCGCCACGCTGAAGCACGGCATCGAGAACCTGTTGAAGCATTTCGTTCCGGAGGTCGCCGAGGTGCGGGCGGTCTGAACCGCCCGCGACCTTCCGACCTGATACTTCCCCGCTGGATTTCGGCCGAATCCGCCGTAGATTGATCCCGACGCAACCAGCAGGGGATTCCGATACATGAGCCAGGTGCTCGACGAGGCCGCCTTCGACGTGCTGTTCCGCGCGGCCCGCACCCAGAACAAGTGGCTGCCCAAGCCGGTCACCGCCGACCAGCTCAGGCAGGTCTACGATCTCACCAAGTGGGGCGCGACCAGCGCCAACTGCTTCCCCACGCGGCTCGTCTTCGTCCACTCCCAGGCCGAGCGGGACCGGCTTGCCACCATGGTGATGCCGGGCAATGTGGAGAAGGTGACGACGGCCGGCGCCGTCGCGATCATCGGCTACGACCTGAAATTCTACGACAAGATCCCGCAGCTGTTCCCGCACGCGCCCGAGGCCCGGGAATGGTTCGCCCATGACGAACAGGTGGCCTTCATGACCGCCTTCCGCAACGGCACCTTGCAAGGCGCGTATCTGATGCTGGCGGCGCGCTCCGTGGGGCTCGACTGCGGCCCGATGTCTGGTTTCAACCAGGCGGCCGTCGACGAGGCCTATTTCGCCGGCACCAGCATAAAGTCGAACTTCCTCTGCGCGCTGGGCTACGGCGACCCTGCCGGCCTGTTCCCCCGCAGCCCGCGGCCGGACTTCGACGAGATGTGCAGCATCAGGTAGCTTCATGCGCGTGCTGGCATTCGATACGTCGCTGGGAGGCGGGTCCGTAGCCCTGGTGGCCGGCGGCGTCTGCCTCGCCCGCGCCGACGAGGACCGGCCGCGCGCGCTGGTCGAACGGCTGCTGCCGATGATCGAACAGGTGCTTGCCGAAGCCGGCCTCCGCTACGCCGACCTCGACCTGATCGCCACGACCGTCGGCCCCGGCACGTTCGCCGGACTGCGCATCGGCGTCGCCGTCGCCCGCGGCCTCGGCGTGGCGACCGGCGTCAAGGTCGCCGGCGTCACCAGCCTCGAGGCGCTGGCGCACGCGGCCATCGGCATGGCGCCGGAGGGCGGCGCGGTCGTCGCCGCCATCGACGGCAGGCGCGGCCAGCTGTATGTCCAATCCTTCCGCGCCGGCGCCATGCTCGAGCCGGTCTCCGATCCTGCCGCCGTCGATCTCGGCGACCTGGCCGCCTATCTGCCGCGCGGCAGGGGCGTCGTCGTCGGCTCCGGCGCGGCGGTCGCGGCGTCGGCGGCGCCGGGCCTGCTGCCGCTGCCGGGTTACGACATCATCGATGCCGTCCATGTGGCGGCGATTGCCGCCTCGCGCCGGCCGCCGTCGGCGCCGCCGCGGCCGCTCTATCTCCGCGCCCCGGACGCCAAGTTGCCGGGCGGATTGTTGCCGGGCGGGCTGGTGCCGGCGTGAGCACGCTGGTCGACATCGCGCCCGTCGACGCCACGGCCGTCGACCTTCTGGCGGCGCTGCACGCGGCCAGCTTCTGCCGGCCGGGCGACGAGCGCTGGTCGGCGCAGGCGTTCTCCGACGTCCTCGGCATGCCGGGCTCGTTCTGCCTGCTCGCCAGCGCGGGACCCGATCCGGTGGGCTTTTGCGCGTGTCGCGTCGCCGGTCCGGAAAGCGAACTGCTGTCGCTGGGCGTGCTGCCCCGGCAACGGCGCGCGGGCACCGCCCGCCAGCTCATCCTCCGCAGCATGGGCCGCTGCGTCGAAGGCGGCGCGCGCGAAATGTATCTCGAGGTGGCCGAGGACAATCCCACCGCGCAGCTTCTCTACCGCTCGCTCGGCTTCTTCCAGGTCGGACGGCGCAAGGGCTATTACCTGCGGCTCGACAGCGTCAAGGTCGACGCGCTCACCATGCGGCGCGATCTCAGATAGTGCGGCTCAGGTAACGCGTCTCAGGTGCCGAGTCTCAGGTGCCGAGTCTCAGGCAGATCCGGCGGACCGCACCAGCATGCGGAAAACTCCCTTCCGGTCGGTTTCCGCAACGTCGAGCACGCTATGACCGAGGTTTCGCACCGCCTCGGGGACGTTCTTCAACGGTTCGCCATCGCGCAGAATGATCTCGGCGACCTCTCCGGGCCTCATTCCGTCCAGAAGCAGGCGAGTTCTCACGAAGGTCATCGGACACAATAGCGCTGTAATGTCGAGGCGCTGGTCCACCTGTTCTGTCATCTTCTTTTCTGGCATGCGCGTATGACTATCCAACTTGCCTAAGCATTCTCCTCGGCCTATAAGACGGAAGATTTCTCCTAGTCAAATGGAAACAAGGTTCCCTCATGGCAAATGAAACCAAGGAAAACGTCGAACGCGGCGACCTGCTGGCCCTGACCTCCGATATCGTTTCGGCGCATCTGGCCAATAATAGCGTTGCGATGGCCGACGTTCCGCACCTGATCGAGCAGGTGTATTACACCTTGACCAAGCTTGGCGCCGACGCGCCGGAGGAGCCGGTCGAAAAGGCGAAGCCCGCTGTCCCGGTTCGCCGTTCGGTGATGCCGGACTACATCATTTGCCTGGAAGATGGTAAGAAGCTGAAGATGCTCAAGCGGCATCTGCGGACCGCCTACAACATGTCGCCCGAAGAGTACCGCGAAAAGTGGGGCTTGCCGGCCGACTATCCGATGGTGGCCCCGAATTACGCGGCCCAGCGCCGGACCCTCGCCAAGAAGATCGGCCTGGGCACCAAGCGCGGCCGCCGGAAGTAACGGGTCTCCGGCGCGGGCGCGTCCGGAACCCTCGATACAAGGTGAGGTATGCCGCCGGACCGACTCGAAAAACTATGCGTGGCGAAGGGAATGCGAATGACCGATCAGCGGCGGGTGATCGCCCGTGTGCTGTCGGAGGCCCATGACCATCCCGACGTCGAGGAGCTTTACGCCCGCGCCGCCAAGATCGACAGTCATATCAGCATCGCGACGGTCTACCGGACCGTCCGGCTGTTCGAGGAGGCCGGAATCCTGGAGCGTCACGACTTCAGGGACGGCCGTTCCCGATATGAAGAAGTGCCCGAGCGGCACCATGATCACCTGATCGACGTGCAGAGCGGCAAGGTGGTCGAATTCCGCAACGAGGACATCGAGAAGCTGCAGGAATTCATCGCGCGGGAGCTGGGCTACAAGCTCATCGACCATCGCCTCGAACTCTACGGCGTGCCGCTGAAATCGGACGCCTGACGCCCGATGGCAGACGGTTCGCCGACGCGCGCCCGTACCCTGCCGCTCAGCCACGCGCGGGCGGCGCTGTGCCTCGCCGGTGTGGCGTTGTGCTTGGTGCCGGTGATCCTCTTTCAGCCGCTGATGCTGCGCCTGCCCGGTCGCGCCAAGGAGAAGATCCCCTACTGGTTCTTCAGGGTGTCGTGCCTGATCCTCGGCATCGGCGTCCAGGTGCACGGCCAGCGCTCGCGCGACCGGCCGGTGCTCTATGTCGCCAACCACATTTCCTGGCTCGACATCTTCACGCTGGGCGGGGTCATGTCGCCGTCCTTCGTCGCCCGGGCCGACCTCGAGGGCTGGACCCTGTTCGGCTGGCTCTCGACGTTGCGGCGGACCATCTTCATCGACCGCGAGAATCGCACCCGGTCCGGCGCCCATCTGGAGCAGATGATTGAACGCCTCGAGGCGGGCGACAGCCTGATCCTGTTCCCGGAAGGCACCAGTTCGGACGGCAGCCGGGTGCTGCCGTTCAAGAGCAGCCTGTTCGCCGTGGCCGAACGCTGGCAGGGCGCGCGGCCGCTGACCGTCCAGCCGGTCACCGTCGCCTATACGCGGATCAATTCGATGCCGCTAGGGCGACATTTCCGGCCGTTCGTCGGCTGGTACGGCGACATGGAACTGGGACCGCACCTTTGGGAACTGCTGACCATCGGCCGGGTGACCGCGGTGATTACTTTCCACGAGCCCGTGACGCTGGAAACCACGGGCGGCCGCAAGGCCATGTCGGCCCATTGCCACGCCGAGATCTCGCGGCGGCTGGAATACCTCAACAGCGGCTACGATCCGGTGGAACATGCGGCATGATCCGGCTTTTCTTGACTCCGGGACCGCTGCTGCTAGGTTCCGCGCCCGTAATTCTTTAGGATAGACTCGTGGCGAAGAAGCGGCTGCATATCAAGACCTATGGCTGCCAGATGAACGTCTATGACTCGGCGCGCATGGCCGACGTTCTGGCGCCGCTGGGCTATGAGGCGACCGATGCGCCGGAAGACGCCGACCTGGTGATCCTCAACACCTGCCACATCCGCGAGAAGGCGGCCGAGAAGGTCTATTCGGAAGTGGGCAGGCTGCGCCTGCTGAAGGAAGAGAAAGCCCGCGCCGGCGGCCGCATGCTGGTCGCCGTCGGCGGCTGCGTCGCCCAGGCCCAGGGTGAGGAGATGATGCGCCGGGCGCCGTCCATCGACCTGGTGTTCGGGCCGCAGTCCTACCAGGACCTGCCGGACCTGCTGGGCCGCGCCACGCGAGAGCTGATGGAAACCGGCCGCTCGCGGGTCGTGGCCGTCGACCTGGCCGTCGATGAGAAATTCGACCGGCTGCCGGAAGAAGCCGCGCCGCAGGGCTACAGCGCCTTTCTTACCATCCAGGAAGGCTGCGACAAGTTCTGCTCGTTCTGCGTCGTGCCCTATACCCGCGGCGCCGAGTTTTCCCGTCCCATGGCCGACGTGCTGGCGGAAGCCCGCCGCATGGTGCGCCAGGGCACCGTCGAGATCAGCCTGCTGGGCCAGAACGTCAACGCCTATCACGGCGAAGACGGCAACGGCGGAGCCGCCGGCCTCGGGGAACTGATGCGCCGCCTCGCCGATATCGACGGGCTGGAGCGCATCCGCTACACCACCTCGCATCCGCGCGACGTGGACGACGACCTGATCGCCGCCCACCGCGACGTGCCGCAGATCATGCCGTTCCTGCATCTGCCGGTGCAGAGCGGATCGGACCGCATCCTCCAGGCGATGAACCGGCGCCATACCGCGGCGCGCTATCACGAGATCATCGGGAAACTGCGTGACGCGCGGCCCGACATCGCCCTGTCCAGCGACTTCATCGTCGGCTATCCGGGCGAGACCGACGCCGACTTCCAGGCGACGATGGACTTGGTGCGCCAGGTCGGCTTCGCCTTCTCCTATTCCTTCAAGTACAGCCCGCGCCCCGGCACGCCCGCCGCCGACCTGGACGACCAGGTGCCGGAGGACGTCAAATCCGCCCGCCTCGCGGTCCTGCAGGACGAGCTGCTGCGCCAGCAGGAGGCATTCAACGCCGCCAGCGTCGGCCGGATCATGCCGGTGCTGCTGGAGCGCGACGGCCGCCATCCCGGCCAGCTCGTCGGACGCAGTCCCTATATGCAGGCGGTCAGCGTCGATGCGGGTTCCACCGCAGGGGAATTAAAGGGTACCATCCGGAACGTGGAAATCGCCGCCGTGCTGTCCAACAGCCTGCGCGGCCGGTTGACGGAGCCTGTGAGCATGGTGGCGGCGGAATGACGGCGAGGCACAGTGGCAGATAAATCGACGGGCATGCCTGGAGGCGCCGCGTCGACGGCCGATAAGGTCGTCACCGATTTCAGCGACAACTCACTCCTGCCGGAACTGTTCGGCAAGCATGACAGCAACCTCGCGCTGATCGAAAAGCGGCTTGGCGTCACGCTGTCGTCGCGCGGCAACAAGGTGTCGATCGCGGGTCCCTCCGTGTCGGCCGGCGCCGCGAAGTCGGTGCTGCAGTCGCTCTACAGCAGGCTGGAGCGCGGCCAGACCGTCGAATCCGGCGACGTGGAGGGCGCCATCCGTCTCGCCGAGTCCGCCCAGCCCGGCGGCTCGGGCGACGACGCGGCCCAGCAGGCGGTGATCCGCACCCGCAAGCGCCTGATCACGCCGCGCTCGGCCAAGCAGTCCGAATATGTCCAGCGCATCCGCGAATCCGAGATTGTCTTCGGCGTCGGTCCGGCCGGTACGGGCAAGACCTACCTGTCCGTCGCCGTGGCCGTCGAGATGCTGCTGCAGGGACGGGTCGACCGGCTGATCCTGTCGCGCCCGGCGGTCGAGGCGGGCGAGCGAATCGGCTTTCTGCCCGGCGACCTGCGCGACAAGATCGATCCCTATCTGCGCCCGCTCTATGACGCGCTGCACGACATGCTGCCCGGCGACCAGGTCGCCAAGGCGCTGGAGAGCGGCGACATCGAGGTGGCGCCGCTGGCCTTCATGCGCGGCCGGACGCTGGCCAACTCCTTCATCATCCTCGACGAGGCGCAGAACACCACGCCGATGCAGATGAAGATGTTCCTCACCCGCATCGGCGAGAACTCGCGCATGGTGATCGCCGGCGACCCCAGCCAGATCGACCTACCGCTCGGCAGCAAGTCGGGGCTGCGCGACGCGCTCGACATCCTGGCCGACGTGCCCGAGGTCGGGGTCGTGCATTTCGGCGAGGCCGACGTGGTGCGTCATCATCTCGTCACCCGTATCGTGCAAGCCTATAACGAGAACGACCGGCAGCGGCAGGTGGCGCAGATGGCGCGCCGGACCGCCCAGAACGGAGAGGATGGCGGCTGAGCCGCCGGCCCATGCTTTTAGTGGACACATCCATGGAGTGCGACAGTTGGCGCGGGCCGCTTCCCGATCCCGAGGCGTTCGCCCGTGACATCCTCGCCCGCGCGGGCGGCGCCGACGGCGATGCCGAGGTCGGCGTGCTGTTCGCCGACGACGCCTTCGTCCGCGACCTGAACGCCCGCTGGCGTGGCCAGGACAAGGCCACCAACGTGCTCTCCTTCCCGGCCGCGGCGCCGGCGATGCCCGTTTCCCCGATCCCTGGCCCACGCGCGCTCGGCGACATCGTCCTCGCCTACGAGACCGTGGACCGCGAGGCGCGCGAGGCGGGCAAGAAGTTCGATCACCACGCCGCCCATCTGCTGGTGCATGGCTTCCTGCACCTGCTCGGGTATGACCATGAGACCGATGCCGACGCCACCATCATGGAAGCGCGCGAGGTTCACATACTCGAAACTCTCGACATTCCCGATCCTTATGCGGAAAATACCGCCAGCACGCAGAACATGGCATGAGCGACTCTTCCACAGAGGCTGACAGTACGAGCTTGAAGGGCTGGGTGAGCGGCGTGCTCACCAGGCTGCGCGGTCGCGAACCATCCCTGAGGGAAAGCCTCGAGGATGTCATCGAGGAACACCGCGACGATCCGTCGGACCTGACCGCCGAAGAGCGGATCATGCTGATGAACATCGTCTCGCTGCGAGAATTGCAGATTTACGACGTCATGGTCCCCCGCGCCGACATCGTCGCCATCGAGATGTCGACGCCGCTCGAGGAACTGGTGAAGGCGTTCAAGGAGGCGGCCCATTCCCGCCTGCCGGTATACCGCGACACGCTCGACGACGTGGCCGGCATGGTCCATGTGAAGGACGTGCTCATCGCCATCACCGAGGGCCAGGCCGACGGCAAGACCGTGACCATCAACGACATCAAGCGGCGTGTGCTGTTCGTGCCGCCGTCGATGCCGGTGATCGACCTGCTGCTCAAGATGCGGCTCAGCCGCAACCACATGGCGCTGGTGATCGACGAATATGGCGGCACCGACGGCCTGGTGACCATCGAGGATCTGATCGAGACCATCGTCGGCGACATCGACGACGAGCATGACGAGCAGCTGACGCCGCTGATCATGCCGCGCCCGTCAGGCACGCTCGATGTCGACGCCCGCTGCCCGATCGAGGACCTGGAAGCGCAGCTCGGCATCGATCTGCTGCCCGACGACCAGGAGGACTACATCGACACCGTCGGCGGCCTGCTGTTCTCGCTGGCCGGCCGCGTACCGGAGCGCGGCGAGGTGATCGAGCATCCCTCGGGCATCGAGTTCGAGGTGACCGACGCGGACGCCCGCCAGCTCAAGCGGGTGCGGGTCCGCAAGCCGAGGTCCGACATGGGCGACGTGCTGCCGTGATCCGGCGCCCTCGATGATGCCGTTCCGCCCATGCTGAACGGCCTGCCCGGTTGGCTGGCCGCTCGCCGCCCGTGGCAGCGTTTCGCTCTGGCGTTCCTGCTCGGGGTGCTCGCGACCGCCGCGTTCGCGCCGCTTTATGCTGTTCCCATACTGCTGGTGTCGTTTCCGGGACTGATCCTGCTGCTCGAGGCCGCGCCGTCGAAGAAGGGCGCGTTCGGCGTCGGCTGGTTCTTCGGCTTCGGCCATTTCCTCACCGGCTTCTACTGGGTGGCGAATGCGCTGGCCATCGCCGGCGCGCCGCCCGCTGCCGCCATCGCGTTGCCGCTCGGCATGGCGCTCTATAGCGGCCTCGCCGGCCTGCTCTTCCGGATCGTCGGACGCCGCGTGCCGTCGCGGGTATTGCTGTTCGCGCTGTGCTGGGCGCTCGCCGAATGGCTGCGCGGCCATGTCATCACCGGCTTCCCGTGGAACCTGGCCGCCTATGCCTGGGCGTTCTCCGACGCCATGAGCCAGTTCGCCTCGGTGACGGGCGCCTACGGCATGACCCTGGTCACGGCGGCGATCGCGGCGTCACCGGTGGTCCTCGTCGGTCGGAAACTCATGTCCGTGGCGGATTTCCGCGGACCCATCGGCGCGGCGGTCTGCGTCCTTGCCCTGTTCGTCTTCGGCGCCATTCGCCTCGCCGGCGCCGATGCCGAGCCGGAAGGCCGTCCCATGGTGCGCGCGGTCCAGCCCGACATCGCCCAGGACGAGAAGTGGCTGCCGGAGAATTTCCACCGCAACTTCACCGACCACCTCGAGCTCTCGGAAGGACCGGGCAACGAGGCAATCGACCTGTTCGCCTGGTCCGAGGCGGCAGTACCGTATCAGCTCGACGTCGACGCGCCGGGGCGCGAGCGCATCGCCCGGGTCGGCCGACCCGGCGCGGTGGTCGTCACCGGATTTCCCCGCGTCGAGATCGAGCCGGCGGGACGCATGCGCTACTACAACAGCATGATCTTCGTCGGCGAGGACGGGCGGACGCTCGCCACATTCGACAAGGCCCATCTGGTGCCGTTCGGCGAATATGTACCACTCAAGGGTCTGTTCCGGGCCCTCGACGTGGTGTTCGAGACGCTGGGGCTCGACATCCGGTTCCAGAAGGTGGTGGAAGGCGGCGGCGATTTCGTGCCCGGGCCAGGTCCGAGGGTCATCCATCTTCCCGGCCTGCCGCCGGTCAGCCCGCTGATCTGCTACGAGGTGATCTTCCCGGGGGCCGTCGCGCCGGCCGGCGAACGGCCGGACTGGCTGCTCAACATCACCAACGATGCGTGGTACGGCGAATGGGCCGGCCCGCTGCAACACCTTGCCATCGCCCGCTTCCGCAGCATCGAGGAAGGCCTGCCCATGCTGCGCGCCGCCGGCACCGGCATCTCGGCGATCATCGACGCCCACGGGCGGGTGATCTCCCAGCTCGGCATCGGCGAGCGCGGCATCGTCGACGGCAGGCTGCCTGCGCCCATTGCCCCGACGCTCTACGCCCGGTTCGGCGACGGGGTGTTCTGGGCGATGATGGCGGCACTCGCTCTACTCGTTTTGGGCACGCGCTGGCGCAACCGCCAGTAGAAGGCGCTTGACCCGCCATACATCCCTGCATATTTCTAATTTTAACAGGTTCGAGGGTCGGCGATATCTGTTGGGTTTGGTGCGTTCGCACCATTGGGGCTATGGAAGCTGATCCTCCAGTCCGGTTCACGCGCGTTCCCGGGCTGGGGAACTTGAGGAGGCCAGCGCGTGCTATCGGATCCGAATCCTGTCGACATCCATGTCGGCAAACGTCTGCGTCAACGGCGCACTTTTGTCGGCATGACCCAGGAGCAACTGGGCGCCGCTCTCGGCATCACGTTCCAGCAGATCCAGAAATACGAACGCGGCGCCAACCGCATCGGCGCCAGCCGGCTGTTCGACATCTGCCGCATCCTCGACGTGCCGCCGCAGTTCTTCTTCGAGGCCATGCCCGAAAGCAGCGGGGGCGCGGCGGTCAGTGCCCTGCCGCTTCCGGCACGCAGCGACGATCCCGTCGACCGCGAGACCATGGATTTGGTCCGCGCCTACCGGCAGATCGACAGTGCGTCGGTTCGCCACCGCCTGCTCGAGTTGGCCAGGGCGCTCGCCAAGGCCGACTGACGGGCCACTATCTCCGCGGCAAATATGAGCGATGCTCGCTTCACTGACAGTGGCGGGCGCGTTCTGCCGTTGCGTGCACCGAAGCGGTCAGCGCGCGGGATCGAACATAAGGATATAAAGACATCTTTATGCTTGTTCCCGCCGCGCCGCCGCTGCTATACAGCGGACGTGCCGGCAATCGCGGTGGCAGGGACTCCGCGCGCCTTTCCTGAACTCCATTTTCGAGGGGTCTCGTGGCCAAGAACTCATACCTGTTCGCCAGCGAATCCGTTTCCGAAGGCCATCCCGACAAAGTCTGCGACATGATCTCCGACGCCGTCCTGGACACGTTCCTGGCGGCCGACCCGTATGCGCGCGTGGCGTGCGAGACGCTGGTCACCACCCAGCAGATCGTGCTTGCCGGCGAGGTGCGCGGCCCGGCATCGATCACCAAGGACGTGCTCGAGCAGGTGGCCCGCGACACGGTGCGCAAGATCGGCTACGAGCAGGCCGGCTTCCACTGGAAGACCTGCGACGTGATGGTGCTGCTGCACAGCCAGTCGGCCGACATCGCCATGGGCGTCGATTCAGCCGAGAACAAGGACGAGGGCGCGGGCGACCAGGGCATCATGTTCGGTTATGCCTGCCGCGAAACCGACGCGCTGATGCCGGCGCCGATCTACTACGCCCACAAGATCCTGCGCGACATGGCGCAAGCCCGTCATTCCGGCTCCGTCAGGGGCCTTGGCCCGGACGCCAAGAGCCAGATCAGCCTGCTCTACGAGAACGGCAAGCCGGTGCGCGCCACCTCGATCGTGGTCTCCACCCAGCATGACGAGAACCTTTCGTCATCCGACGTGGAAGGCATCGTCCGGCCGTTCATCTCCAATGCGCTGCCCAAGGGCTGGCTGACCAACGAAACCGATTTCTACATCAACCCGACCGGCCGCTTCGTCATCGGCGGCCCGGACGGCGACGCCGGCCTCACCGGCCGCAAGATCATCGTCGACACCTATGGTGGCGCGGCCCCGCATGGCGGCGGCGCCTTCTCGGGCAAGGACCCGACCAAGGTCGACCGCTCGGCCGCCTATGCCGCGCGCTACCTGGCGAAGAACGTGGTGGCCGCCGGCCTGGGCGACCGCTGCACCATCCAGCTGTCCTACGCCATCGGCGTGTCGAAGCCGCTGTCGATCTATGTGGATTTGCACGGCACCGGCACGGTGGACGAGGGCAAGCTGGGCGACGTTCTCGGTGAGGTGATGGACCTCAGCCCCCGCGGCATCCGCACCCACCTGGGTCTCAACAAGCCGATCTATGCACGCACCGCGGCCTACGGCCATTTCGGCCGCGAGCCCGAGGCCGACGGCGGCTTCAGCTGGGAGCGCACCGACCTGGCCGACGCCCTCCGCTCGGCGGTCGCCTGATCGATCCGGTCATGATGTCCGACATTCCGGTCGTCCGCCGGGTCTATGGCCGGCGGCGCGGCAAGGCGCTCAACCAGTCGCGGCAGGACCTGATGGACCGGCTGCTGCCGGCCGTCTCGGTGCCGCTCGAGGAGGGCGACGCCAATCTCGACCCGCGCATCTGGTTCGGGCCGTCGGTGCGCGAGGTCTGGTTCGAGGTCGGCTTCGGCAAGGGCGAGCACCTGGCCTGGCAGGCGCGCAACAACCCCGACATCGGCATCATCGGCTGCGAGCCCTACGAGAACGGCGTCGCCGGCCTGCTGACCGAGATCGCCGAGCACAAGCTCGACAACGTCCGCATCTGGATGGACGACGCCGCCCTGCTGCTCGCCGCGCTCCGCCCCGCCAGCGTCGGCCGCGCCTTCCTGCTGTTCCCCGATCCCTGGCCCAAGGTGCGCCACCACCGCCGCCGCTTCGTCAGCCATGACCGCCTGGACATCCTGGCGCGCGCGCTGGCCGACGGCGCCGAGTTCCGCGCCGCCACCGACCATGCGTCCTATGGCGACTGGATCGTGCGCCATATGAACGCCCGCGAGGACTTCGAGTGGACCGCCGAGCGCGCCGCCGACTGGCAGGGCCGCACCGAGGACTGGCCGCAGACCCGCTACGAGGCCAAGGCGCTGGCGAAGGGAGACAAACCCCTCTACCTGCGCTATCGGCGCAACGCACGCGCTCCGGTCTGAACCATTGCCGTCGCGGCCTCTTCTGTGTGACGCTGGCGCGTCCTGGGGAGAGACGCCGATGAGCACCACCACCAAGCCGACCATCGATCCAACCGTCTTCGGCAGCGCCGAATACGCCGCCAATCCGTATCCGACACTTAAGATCCTCCGCGACCATTACCCGGCCTACCGTCTACCGAACGGCGCCTGGCTGGTGACGCGCTACGAGGACGTGGTGAACATCTTCCGCGACACCGCGAACTTCTCGGCCTCGCCGAATGGCGAGCATATCGGCCAGGTGTTCGGCCCGACGCTGATGGAATATGACGGCCAGGACCACATCAAGCTGCGCAACATCGTCGCGCCCCAGTTCGTCGGCATGCGGCTGACGGCGCTGCTGCCGACCATCCAGCGCAACGCCATGGCGCTGATCCACAAGTTCACCGAGAAGCATGC
>CAMDTB010000056.1 GCA_945907245.1 Rhizobium sp. Q54 | reverse complement strand
ACGCTTCCAGGCGGCACGACTGGATTCTCCGGCTGAAAAGAGTCCCTGTACCGACTGCCGGATCGACCGTAAGCTGCCAGAAATCATCCAGGCATAACGACTTAATGATTCCGTTCCTGCTCCTGTGCCGCTGCGTGTCGGTCGACGACAGTGGTCGCGCTGTCGAAGATCTGCGCAGCCTGTTACCGCCCGCCGACGACACGGCGCGGTGGATGGACTTGGTGCGGGTGGCCGATGGAGACATGCTCGCGCCGGCACTGCGCCTTGCGCTCGGGCGCAAGGGCCTCGACGACGCCATGCCGGCGCCGATCCGGGGCGTGCTGCACCGCCGCTACACCATGAATGCCATGCTCAATGAGCGCATCCGCGACGAAGCCCTGCATGTGGCGTCGCTGTGCGGACGGACCGGCATCGCGCCGGTGATCCTCAAAGGTGGCGCCTGGCTGTTCGAGGCCAGCGCCGAAACCATCGGCGGACGCGCCATGCGCGACCTGGACTTCCTGCTGCCGACGGCTTCCGTCGACGCTGTCGCCGAGGCCATGCTGGCCGAGGGCTACTACCCCAAGGACGAGACCGACGACGACGAGACCTATACCCATCCGGCGCTGCAACGTCCCGGCGCCGTGGTGGCGGTGGAACTGCACCACCGCGTCGGACAGCAACGATCGCTGCTTCCCGCCGAGGACGCCTGGCGGGACGTGCGCCCGTTGCCGGGCCAACCCGGATTGCGGCTGCTGTCGCCGACGCACCGGGTCTGGCACAACATCTTCCACTCCCAGGTCCAGGACCAGGGTCACGCCTACGGCCTCATCTGGCCGCGGCAGCTTCTGGACCTGGTGCAGGTCTGCGAGCGGCACCGGACGGACATCGACTGGCTGGCGCTCGACCGGATGATGCAACGGCAGGGCATGGGCGGGATTCTCCGCGCGCGACTGCTCCAGGCCGAGCAGCTCATGGGCCTGCCATGGCCGCTGCCGGCGGCACCCGGGCCGGTCGCCAAGATGCGGCTGAGGCGCGCCGTCACGCAACTGAGCGCGCCACGGGCGATGGCGGGCATGCGGCTTTGGGCGGCGCTGTCGGCGCCGTTCAAGGCGCACCGCATGGACCTGCTCTACCAGTGCGGGACCCGCAACCCGTTGCGGCTGGCGGTGGCGCGGATGCGACACGTGCGGCAGGTGGTAAGCCGGTATCGCGGCAATCTGCTGGGACGGATCTGGCTGAAACGCCGCTACGACGTTTAAGGGGGAGTACCCGTTGGAACTGGCTAAGGAATTCGAGGCCGCATCGCGTTCGTTCGATCGGGCGTTTCCGGGTGGCGGGATCACCGCCCACTATCTGATCGGCGGACGGCCAGTGCGCGTCCGGACCGCCGGCCCCTTGCTCGCAGAGGAGATCGACCTGCCGCTCAGGCACCTGAGGTCGTCCGCGGACGTGCCCCCGATGCTGACCATTGACCTCTGGAGCGAGGACGAGACCGGTGTCCCCGCCCTGCTCGGCGATCTGGACCCGCTCGACAACCCATACGGTCAGTTCACCATGTCCGATGACAGGCGCTTTCTGGGCCACCAGCGGGCCAACGGCGCACTGTGGTACGACCGCCCCGCCAGCAGGATCGTCGGATCCACGCATGGGCTGGCACGGCGCGCGCTCGACGAGCGCGCGAGGCCTTTCCATCGTCTGCTCGCCGTCTGGCTCTGGGACGCGGGCATCCAGTTCGTCCATGCCGGACTGGTCGCGCGCGAGGATGCCTCGACCGGCGGTCTCCAGGGCGTTCTGTTCGTCGGCAAGGGCGGGTCGGGCAAGACCACGTCGTCGATCGCCTGCTTCCAGGGCGGCCTGACCTACCTGGGCGACGACTTCATCGGTCTGGAGCAAACTGGGGACAGCTTCGCCGGCCACGGCCTCTACGGGTCATGCCTGGTCAATGTCGACCACATCAAGCGGTTCCCCGCGCTCCATGCCGTGTCGCTGAAGCCGCACAACGACCATGAGGACAAGGCGGTGGTCTACATGGCGCCCATCGCTGACGCGCGCCTGGCGGCGAGCGTGCCGATCGCCGCCATCGTGCTGCCGAAGATCGTCGACCGTCCCGATACGGTGTTCCGCCCGGCAACGCGGGGCCAGGCCCTGCTCACCATGGCGCCGAGTTCGATCATGTCGCTGCCGATGATGGTGGACGGCGCCATGGACCGGCTGGCCGCTCTGGTCGAGACAGTCCCCGCGTTCTGGCTGGAACTGGGCCGCGACGTTGGTCAAATCCCCGGCACGGTCAACGGCCTGTTCGACAGCCTGGAGAGCGGTCGCTAGGCGCACTTGCATCGCTCGCCAGCCGCTGCCGGTGGCGCATCGGCTGATCCTGGCTATCGCCTCGCGGCGTCTTCGCGATCCCTGACGGAAGTGCCTTTTTCCTTTGGAGGATATCATGATATGGAAACCTGGGCACTTAAGAGGGGGCAACCTTGGGTAGCAGTTTTAGGGTCAACGAACCGCAAGTCACCGCCAAGGTGATGGACGGCGAGGCCGTGATCATCCATCTGGGCACCGGCGTGTATTACAGCATGGACGGCGTCGGCTGCATGGTCTGGGAAAGCATCGCCGCGGGCGGCGACACCGACGCCATCGCCGCCAGCCTGGCCGAGCGCTACGGCATCGGCCGCGACGCCGCCGCGGCTGACATCGGACGGTTGGTGGACGAGCTCGTCGCCCAGGAACTGGTGGCCGCGGCCGAGAGCGGATCGACGGCAACGGCCACGCTGAACGGCGCCGCGCCCGGCGGCTACGAGCCACCGGTGCTGAAGCGCTACGACGACATGGCGGAACTGCTCGCCCTCGACCCGCCGCTCCCCGCAGCGCCGCGCTGACCGGACGGCCCATGGAGGCCCGCCCGCTCGTCAGTTGCGTGGTGCCGGTGTTCAACGGCGCGCTCTACCTGACGGAAGCGATCGAGAGCATCGAGGCGCAGACCTGGCGTCCGATCGAGATCATCGTCGTCGATGACGGCTCCACCGACGGCACGCCCGGGATCATCGCCGGGCCTGGCGGGCGCGTGCGCGCCTTGGGTCAGCCAAATCGCGGACCATCGGCCGCCCGCAACGCCGGCATGGCCATTGCGTCGGGCGAATTCGTCGCCTTCCTCGACGCCGACGACCTCTGGGCGCCGGACAAGCTGGCGCGGCAGATGGCGCGCTTCGAGGCGCTAGCCGGGCTGGACGTGTCGCTGTGCCATGCGCGCAACTGGTGGATCGACGAACTGAAGCACGAGGCCACGAGCGATTCCGACATCATGGGCAGCGTTTCCGTGGCGGTAATCCGCCGCGAGGCGGTGGACCGCGTCGGCCTGCTCGACGAGACGTTGCGCCACAAGGACTGGACCGACTGGCTGCTGCGCGCCGCCGATGCCGGCATTGTGCCCGAGACGCTGCCCGAGGCGCTGGTGCTGCGCCGCATCCATCACCACAACATGAGCCGCAACCGAGGCAGCGAAGATGCCGAGGAGCAGATCAGACTCGCCAGGGCCCGGCTGGCCCGGCGGCGCGGCACACCGACATGACCACCGGCGGCACGAACCGCGGGCTGGCGGCCGCGCTCGCCGCCGCCATCCTGCCGGATCGGGCCGACACGCTTTTGCTGAGGGCTTGCCTGCTGGATGCCGCGCCCGCCCGCCGGTCGTGGGATGAGTGGCGCGCCACGGTCGGCGACCCCAAGGTGATGCTGGAGACCGAGACCCGCGGACTGAAAGGCATGCTGCCGATGATCGACGCGGCGTTCCGACGGCACGGCCTCCCGGGTCCCGACGGCATGGGCATCTATCTCAAGGCCGCCGCCCTGCGCGAGGAGTTGCGCACCCGGCTGATCGCTGAATTCCTGGCGGGCGCGATCGACGCGCTGACCCAGGACCAGGTGCCGTTCACCCTGCTGGGCGGCATCGTCGCAGCCTATTCGGTCTATGACCGGCCGAGCCAGCGGCATTGCCACGCCATCGACCTTCTGGTGGCCGAAGCAGACCGTGAGCGCACGGCTGCAGCACTGGCGCGGGCCAGCTTCAAGCCCCTAGCCCAATCCGCGACCGAGTTCCGGCACGCCGAGCGCCTCGCGCTGCACCTGTGGCCCGACATCGCCTTCCATCCGCATCACCGGGCGCCGGATGGCGGGGTCGCGGCGCGTGCCCAGCCGATCGAGGTGGCGGGCCGAGCGGTGCAAGGCGCGTGTGCCACCGACCGGTTCATCATGGCGCTGTCGCGCGCCGCCTCGACGCCCGAGCGCCGCAACCTCCGCTGGGCCTGCGATGCCCGGCTGACCGCGCCGTTCGTCGACTGGCCGCTGTTCCTGGCCGAAACCGCGCGACGGCACATGGCCCTGCCCTTTGCGCTGCTGTGCCGGCACCAGGCGCAGTCGCTCGATGCCGACATCCCGGCCGATACCCTCGCACGCCTCGACGCGCTGGCGGCCGGGGCCGGTGCGCTCGACCGCGAGGCGGCGCTGGCGGGCGCGCTGACCGGGCTGCGGGCAACGCGGCACGCACTTGCCGCTCCGGGCGTCGATACGGCCACGCGCCTCGCGATCGGCCGCTACCTGGCGCTGCCGTCGGCCCAATGCATGGCCTGGAGCTACGGCCCGGCCGGCGGCGTGAAGCGGACCTTGCAGCGACTTCACCGGCCGGCCTCCTACGTGGTCAGCAGGACCCGCCTCCGGCTGGCGACCTAGTTGCGCGCCAGGGACGTAAATGCAATGGTTCTGCGCGTTTAGGGGAACCGGACATGTCCACGGCAGCCATCGAAGCCGCGCCCGCCAATTCCACGGGCCGGATTGTCGTCGCCAGCTTCATCGGCACGGCAATCGAGTTCTATGACTTCTACGTTTATGCCACCGCCACGGCGCTGGTGTTCGGCCATCTGTTCTTTCCCAAGGAATCCGCCAGCGCCTCACAGCTGCTGGCGTTCGCCACCTTCAGCATCGCGTTCATCGCCCGGCCGCTGGGATCGGCGCTGTTTGGACATTTCGGCGACCGCATCGGGCGCAAGTCGACGCTGGTCGCCTCGCTGATGATCATGGGCGTCTCGACGACGCTGGTCGGCCTGCTGCCGACCTACGAGACAATCGGCCTGGTCGCGCCGGTGGTGCTGTGCATCCTGCGCTTCGGCCAGGGTATCGGCCTGGGCGGCGAATGGGGCGGCGCCGCACTGCTCGCGGTCGAGAATGCGCCGCCGGAGAAACGCGCCTGGTTCGGCATGTTCCCGCAGTTGGGCGCGCCGGTCGGGTTCATCGCCGCTAACGGCCTGTTCCTGCTGCTCGCCGCCACGTTGGACGACGACCAGTTCCGCAGCTGGGGCTGGCGCATTCCGTTCCTCGCCAGTGCCGCCCTGCTGGTCGTGGGCCTCTACGTCCGGCTCAAGCTGGTCGAGAGCCCGGTGTTCCGCGACGCCATGGAGAAGGACCAGAAGCAGCGGGTGCCGCTCGGCACCCTGCTGCGCAAGCACTGGAAGGATACTGTCCTCGGCACCCTGGCCATGGTGGCCTGCTACGCGGTGTTCTACCTGTCGACTGTGTTCGCCCTCGGCTTCGGCACCACGAAGCTGGGCTACACCCGCGAGGAGTTCCTGACCATGCTGCTGGTGGCGATCACCTTCATGGCGCTGGGCATCGTGGTTTCCGCCTGGCTCAGCGACAAGCTGGGCCGCAAGCCCGTGCTGCTGGCGGGCCTTGTGCTGACCGGATTGATGGGCTTCCTGCTCGAGCCCATGCTGGCGGTGGGCAGGCCGTTCGAGGTAACCGCGTTCCTTGCCATCGCGCTGTTGTGCATGGGCCTGATCTTCGGGCCCATGGGCGCCGTGCTGTCCGAGCTGTTCCCGACCCAGGTGCGCTACACCGGCGCGTCGGTCACCTACAACATGGGCGGCATCCTGGGCGCATCCTTCGCGCCGCTGATCGCCCTGCAGCTGGCCGAGGCCGGCGGCCTGCACTATGTGGGCTACTACCTGACGGCGACGGCGGCGCTGAGTTTCATCGCCATTATGCTGATGCGCGAAACGCGGCACGAGACGCTGGGATGAACAAGCAAACTGAAAAGCAAGCGCTCGAGCGGCTGAAGTCCGAGCTTGCCCGTGCGTTCGCAGCACCTGACTCGTCCTTTAAACCACTCACTGCGGCCCAGGTGATCGCACGGAACCGGGCCTGAACGGCTTGCCCGTGGAGCAGCGCCGAACCGTACGCTAGTGTATTATGGGGATCGCTATTACGGGGAGATCGTCATGACCAACGTCACGCTGGCGCAGGCCAACATCATCATCGAGGCCGCGCTCGCCAAGGGGCGCGAGATGAAACTGCGGCCGCTGGGCGTCGCGGTGCTCGATTCCGGCGGCAAGCTGATCGCGTTCCAGCTCGAAGACAACACCTCGACGATGCGGCCGCAGATCGCCATCGGCAAGGCGTCGGGCGCGCTGGCGCTGGGCATCTCGTCGCGCAAGGTGGAGGAGCTGTCGCAGATCCGGCCCGGTTTCGTGTCGTCGCTGGACCGGGCGTCGCGCGACGGGGTCATCGCCGCGGCCGGCGGTGTCATCATCGTCGGCGACGACCGCCTGCCGATCGGCGCCGTCGGAGTGACCGGCGACACCTCGGACGCCGATGAGACCTGCGCGCTCGCGGGCATCGAGGCGGCCGGGCTGAAGCCCCAGGGTTAGCCGGACCGGGCCGTCATCGGCGGTTGCGGGTCACGCCGAACGGCAAGGCGCCGAGACGCTGCATTTCCGGACCGTCGAACAGGCCCGGGTTCGCGATGAAGTCGCGCGCCATTGCGAGTGAATCATATCCCCAGAACAGGTCGTCGCCGATGGCCAGCGTCGGCACGCCGAACACGCCGCGGCTGGTGGCGGCATCCGTGTTGCGGCGCAGCTCGGCCTTGACAGGCTCGCTGTTGATCTGGCTCGCCAGGTGGGGAACCTCCAGCTCATCGCAGACACGAGCGAGTTCTTCGGCCGACGAGAGATCCCGGCCCTGCGCGAAAATCCTGTCGAATATCTCGTCGACCGCCGCGGGTGTCGCGCTCATGGCGACGATGAGCCTGAGCGAACCAAGCGACAGGAACGGATGGGTCGGCGGAAACCGGAATGGAATGCCCTCCCTGTCCGCAAGCCACTGGCAGTAGCGGTAGGTGTGCATCCGCTTGGCCGGCACCTCGGCAGGCCCCAGTTGCCCCCAATGGCTGAGCAGCGCACCAAACACGACGGGAACCGGCGTCACCGGCACGTCCAGCGGCGCGCGCCGCAGCGCCTTCCACATCAGGTAGGCGAAGGGAGAGATGGTGTCGAAATACAAGGTCGCTTCCAGCCGGTCTTGTGTCATCGCCGCTCCAGAGATGTGACGGGGTCTCGACAACGCGCAGACTACCGGCCGATCAGCATGGCGGCGATCTTTTCCAGCCTCGCGCCGAAGGGCGGGCGCAGCGCGCCGCCCAGATTGATTTTCGACTGGCGCAGGACGGATTTCGCGTGGCTGAAGGTCCGGAAGCCCGTCTCGCCGTGATAGGCGCCCATGCCGCTGGGCCCGACACCGCCAAAGGGAAGGTCGTCGACGGCAACATGGAGCAGCGTGTCGTTCACGGTCATGCCGCCCGCCGTGGTACGCTCGATCACCTTGCGCTGCGCCGCGGCATCGTTGGAAAAGTGATAGAGCGCCAGTGGCCGGTCGTGCGCATTGATGTAGTCGATAGCCTCGTCGAGCGCCCCATAGGTCTTCACCGGCAGCACCGGCCCGAAGATTTCCTCCTGCATGACCTTCATGTCGTCCGTGGCATCGAAGATCAAAGTCGGTGCGATCTTGCGCTGGTTGCCAAGATTCTCCGCTCCGGGATTGATCGTCTCGATCCGCGCCCCCTTGGCGCGCGCGTCATCGACCAGGCCCTTGACCCGATCGAAGTGCCGGTCCGCGACGATGGAGGTATAGTCCGGATTGTCGGCGAGCGTCGGGTACATCCGCATGATCTGCAACGACAGGGCGCGGCCAAACTGGTCGACCTTGCCGTCGGGAACGAACACATAATCGGGCGCGATGCAGGTCTGGCCGGCGTTCAGCATCTTGCCGAGGGCGATGGACCCGGCCGCCCTGTCGAGGTCGTAGTCGTCGCCGATGATCACCGGGGACTTGCCGCCCAACTCCAACGTTACCGGCACCAGGTTTTCGGCGGCGGCCATCATCACGCGCCTGCCTGTCGCGGTGGACCCTGTGAACATCAGATGATCGAACCGCTGGCGGCTGAACGCGGACGCGACCTCGGGCCCACCCTGAATTACCGCCACCCGGTCATCGTCGAAGATTTCCGACAGCATGGTGGCCAGCAGCGCCGAGGCACCCGGGGTGAGCTCGGATGGCTTCAGCACGACCCGATTGCCGGCGGCGAGCGCCTGTCCCAGCGGCACAAGCGCCAGCTGAAACGGGTAGTTCCACGGCGCCATGATGCCGACTACACCGAGCGGCTGGTAATGAATCTCTGCCCGGGCAAACGGATGCTGCAGCCTGTTGAGCGGGCTGTTCCGGGGCCGCATCCATCGGGCGAGGTGCTTGCGCGCATGGCGCAGCGACATCACCGTCGCCAAGGTCTCGGCCAGCAGCGTCTCGTGGCGGCTGCGGTTGCCAAAGTCCTCGCTCAGCACCTCGGCCATCCGGTCCCGGTGCTTGCGAACCTGCCATTCCAGCGCCTTCAGGTGTTCGATGCGCAGGGCCAGCGGCGGCGGACCGTCGCGAAGGAAGGCAGCGCGCTGACGTTCGACAACCTGAGTGATGAGTTCCATGAAGTCTCTTTGCTATGGACGCCGTACATACAACGGCGGGTTGCTGGCGGGTCTAGTCGTTCTTCGGAGTCGGACAGGCACCCGGGCAGCAAGCCCCGCCCGGACCGGCGCCATCCTCCCGGCACCCGATTACCTAGGCCGGCAGGGCGCCCCGACCAGCACGCGAACACGATTTCCAGGTAATCCGGACGAGCCTCCACTGCGTAACAAGCAGCGGAGAACCAATATGCAACTTCGAACCAAAACTCTGACCATCCTGCTGCTTCTTATTGCCGGCATAGCCGGGCCAACGCCGGTGCTCGCGTCTCTCGATCACAAGATGCTGGTGGAAGCTCGAGTGCGCGAGACAATTCCCGAGGCGCGCCTGTCCGGTACAGGCTCGATGCGCGTGTTCGGCATTCACATCTACGACGCGCGCCTGTTCGTGGGATCGGACGGCGTGAGCGACGACCTTACCGCAGACCAGCCCTATGCCCTGGACCTGCGCTATGCGCGCGACTTCAAGGGCGCGGCCATCGCCCAGCGCACACGCAAGGAAATGGAACGGCTCGAACTCGGCAATAACTCGCAACGCCGCCAGTGGGAGGCGGCGCTGGCGGCGATCTTTCCCGATATCCGCAAGGGAGATCACCTGACCGGCATCTACCGGCCGGAGGGTTATACGGAATTCCTGAAGAACGGCATGCCCATCGGCCGGATCGAGGGCGCCGAGTTCTCACGGTCCTTCTTCGCCATCTGGCTGCATCCCGACAGCCGTGCCCCGGACGTGCGCGCCGCCCTGCTCGGACAGGCCCGATCCCTTTGACGCCGGCGGCGCCTGGCCGGCCGATCGCCGTTCCGTCGGCCGCGGCGCTCGCCGCATATGGCGCCTTCGCCCTGCCGCTGGGCTTCCTGGCGCTGCCGCTCTACGTGACGCTGCCGGATTTCTATGCGCGCCAGCACGGCCTGCAGCTCGCGCTGATCGGCGCGCTGCTGCTGGTCTCCCGGCTTGCCGACGCGGTCGCCGATCCATTCATCGGCCGCTGGATCGACCGCATGCGGGCGGGGAACGGCTATGGCGCCGCGATCATTCTGTCCGTGCCCATGGTGGCGTGCGGGTTCGCCGGGCTGTTCCTCGCCCCGCCGCTTGAGCCGGTCGCCGCGTCCGCCTGGCTGCTGGGACTGCTGCTGCTGAGCTTCGCCGGCTTCAGCCTCGGATCCATCGCCTATCACGCCTGGGGCGTCGAGCTTGCCTCGGCACCGGCGGACCGCGCCCGGGTCGCCGGCGTGCGTGAGGGATTCGGCCTCGCCGGCATGCTGGCGGGCGCGCTGGCCCCGCAATATGCCGGAATGGCCGCCACCAGCGCGGCGCTGGCGGTGCTGCTGCTGCTGACAGGCACATGGCTGTTGCTGCGCGCGCCGTCTCCCGCCGCGCCGGCACCGCGCGGTGACAGGCCTGACAGTTGGCTGCTGCCGCTGCGCCGCCCCGGCTTTGGGCCGCTGTGGGCGGTGTTCGTGGCGAACGGCATCGCCAGCGCCATACCCGCCACGCTGATGCCGTTCTTCGTCCGCGACGCGCTCGGCGCCGCGGAATGGTTCGGCCCCTATCTGGCGCTCTACATGGTGGCGGGGGCCGTATCGATCCCGCTCTGGATCAGGCTTGGCGGCCGGATCGGCCTTGCCAGGGCGTGGCTGGCCGGCATGGCGCTGGCGGTCGCCACCTTCGCCTGGGCCTTCTTTCTGCCAGGCCAGTCGCCGGAGACGGCGCGTCTCGGCTTCGCCGCCGTCTGTGCCCTGTCCGGCATCGCCCTGGGCGCCGACCTTGTCCTGCCGACGGCCCTGCTCGCCGGCATCATCCAGCGGGCCGGGGACGCGGACAGCCGCGGAGGCAGCTATTTCGGCATCTGGAACTTCGGCGCCAAGCTCACCTTGGCGCTGGCCGCCGGCCTGGCGCTGCCGCTGATCGGCCTGCTGGGATACGTGCCCGGAGTGTCGAACGATGCCGGCGCGCTGGCCGGTCTGGCGGCAACCTACTGCCTCCTCCCTTGCGTGCTGAAACTTGCGGCCGGCGCGCTGCTGTGGCGATCACGGGCGGCGCTCGCGGGGGACTGATCCGGGCCTCCGCCGCAAACGTATTTCATACAAGGTTGTCCGGAAACACGCGACGCATCCGGCGCATCCATCACCGCACCGGGAGTTTCAGCTTGTTCCGACTTCGCTACCTCGCCGGATATCTCGCCGTCGCGCTCGCCCTAACGGGATGCACGTCCATGAAGCCGCAGGATTTCGCCGCCGCCGAGCCCAAGCTGGTGCTCGAAGACTACTTCCTGGGCCATTCGCGTGCCTGGGGCATTTTCGAGGATCGCTTCGGTAACCTGCGTCGCCAGTTCGTGGTCGACATCAAGGGCACCTGGGATCCGGCGTCGCGCACCCTCACCCTGGTCGAGGACTTCGTCTATTCGGACGGCGAGCGCCAGCAGCGCGTGTGGCGCATCGAGAAACTGGCCGAAAACCGGTATCGCGGTGTCGCCGGTGACGTTATTGGCGCCGCCGACGGCATCACCAGTGGCAACGCGCTGTTCTGGGAATACGACATGGACCTGAAGGTGGGCGACGCGGTCTGGCGCGTCCGCTTCTCCGACTGGATGTGGCTGCAGCCGGGCGGCGCACTGATCAACAAGGCGCGAGTGAAGCGCTGGGGAATCGAGATCGGCAAGGTGACGCTGTTCTTCCAGCAGGATGCGGCGCGCTCGGCATCGGTGGAGCGCCGCGCGGCCGAGTAGCCGGGGCCGCTCCGTCGGCTCAGCCCTCCCGGCCGCGCGGTATCGACAGCAGCGTGACGAACAGCGGCGGATTCAGGAAGAACGGACTCAGGGCGAGGAAAACTCCAAGCCCGGTGAGCGGCATCGGCTCGTAGCGGGCTGGAAATCCGGAACGATGTGGTTGCGGAGGCGCCGGATTGGCCGTGGTGCGTGGCGCCGCCTGGGCATCTTCCATTCTCATGGTCGTTGCTCCGTTGCATGATTTTCTTCCATTGCCGGCTATGTGGGCACGGATAGTCCGAAGTCAAGATCGCCTGCCGGCCATGCACAAATCAAAGGGCCGGAGCTTTCGCTCCGGCCCTTCGTTAAGAACGATCCGTTCGGCTCAGTCGCTGCTGATCGTGTTGACCGAACTGTTGCCGATCGCAACGGCGCCGATCGAGTTGCCCCTTACGGAGAAGCTGCTGCCATTGCTGGTGCCGGCGAGGGTCGAACTGCCGCCAATACCGATGGTAACACCGCTGACCGAGGCGCTGATGGTTGCGCCCGAGGTGGTTTGAAGCGACGAAACCGAGGCCGACGGATGCTGGAAGGTTCCCGTATTCAGCACCAGCGAGTTGGTGGCGTTGTTGCCGGTAGCGGAGGCCAGGACCTCATTGCCCTCAACCGAGACCGACGTCGTATCGAACCCTGCAGGTCCCATGTCGTCGACGCCGATAAAGGCGAGGGTAACGACGCTTCCCACGGTTGAGTCGGACAGAGACTGACGGTTGAGCACTGCATAGTCGGCCCCGGTGACCGCGATCTGCGCGGCAGCGGCCGGATCGATCGCCGAGCCGGCACCGCTCGATTCCTGCAATGACGCGTCGGCCTCGGTCGACAGGGCGTTCACGGCGACATTGCCCCCCGCCGAGGCATTGATCGCGTTGGAAGAAATGTCGACGTTGCTGTTCAGGGCACCGCCGAGCATGTCCACCCCCATGAACGCCAGCCCGGAGCCGGCGCTGATGCTGATATCGTTCAGCACCTGGACATTGCCGACCTGGGCGGTCGCGTCACTTGAAGCACCGGCGCTCAATGAGACCACGTTGCGGGCCGAGAACCCGCGCGCCTGGGCGAGGATCAGATTTTCCACGACCTTGACGGCATCGGCGCTGAGGCCGGAGCCGATCTCATAACCTATGCCAACGGCACTGGTCGCCGCCTTGATGCTGCCGCCGTCACTGAACCCGGCCTGTACATTGAGCAGGTTGAAGTCGGCATTGAGGGTCGTGTCGTCCGCTCCCGGGATCCCGATAACCGGCGCCGGCGCGCCGGCACCGCCGGTGATGGAGGAACCCGCCTCCACGCCCAGGACGTTGACGGCGGTGGCGCCGGTCGCGACCGATGCCACGGCGTTACCGCTTGCCGACAGGCTCACGGCGCCCTTGTCGCTGACATCGTCGACGCCGCCGAGGGATCCGGCACCGATTGCCGCGCCCGTGACCGTCGCGCTGACATCGGTATCGAGCGCGAGTGTCTGGACCGAAACCACCGACGCGCCGAGCGTATTACCCGCTTCGCCGATGGCGGCGCTGGCGTCGATCAGCATGATATTCCCGGCCGTGGCCGAACTGCCGGTCAGGTTCGGGTCGCCCGCCGAGTGCACCACTGCCTGGCTCAGGATCAGATTGTTGTCGACGGTAAGGGACCCCGTGTCGAAGGTGTCGACATTCGCGAGTATCCGTACCTGCTCGACCTCGGAGATCACATCCTCGCCATTCGGGATGGCGTTCAGGTTGCCGGCGCTGCCCTGGAGGTTCACCAGGCCCAGATCGCCGGTGACCCGGATGAGCGGATTGGCGCCGGCTGGGCCGAGGACGGGTCCTGCCAGCGGGTTCTGCACGAGAACACCCGGAGCCGCGTCGGACCCGCTGTAGATATCGGTGCCGTCGATCTCGACGAGGTTCGCCGTCCTGTTGGACGAGGCCAGCGCGGCGATCGTGTTGCCGGAGAGGTCGACGCTCGTTTTGGTCAGCGTCGGCGGAGTGGGCGCAACGGTGTCTTCATCGAGATCCATCAGGATTTCGACGTCGAAGGTAACGGCGCTGATCACCGGATCGGTGGCGCCCACACTCTGCGCGTTGGCCAGGAAGGCCTGCGCGTTGTTGACGTTGTAGTCCAGCGAAAGCTCGTTGATCGAATCGCTGCCGCGCGCTTCGGAGCTGAAATTGTTGTCGCTGATGGAGAGTGCCGTTGCATCAATCGTCGGCGTATTGTCCGCCTCGATGCGCAGACCGGCGGGCGTACCCGCGCCATTGCCCTCCAGCGTCGCCGTCACATCGAGGCCGTTGACCTGGCGCGAAGCCAGTCCGAACGTCGTGCTCGGCGAGAGGGCGATCGGGAACGACAGCGTCGTGTCGCCCACATCCGCGGTCGGCGTCGTGGTGCCCTCCACGTCCGGGAGCGTGTTGCCTTCCGCCTCCAGGGTGTTGACGACATTGTTCGTCTCGGCATGCACGAGGAACTCGTTGCCATCGATGGCGATCTCGCTGCCGCCGACCGCGCCGGTCACATCGTTCATGTCGATGATCGCGCGCAGCGTGATGCCGTCGGCGGACAGGCCCAGATTGGCGCCCTGGCCGACCACCTCGCCGACCTGGTTCGAGGCCAGGACCGCAATCGGGCCGTTGTTTGGTGCCCCGCCGGCCGATGCCTTCGACAGGTCGAAGCCCTCCACCTTCAGGCTGAGCGTATTGGTCGCGTCGTTGCCAAGCGCCTCGACCGTCATGGTGTTGTCGGCGATCGAAAGCTGGTTGTCATCGAACGCGCGGGCTGTACCGACGATCAGGTCCAGGTCCGAGTTGTCGTTGACCACACGCAGGCTGTCACCGGTTCCGGCATTGCCCAGATTGGTAAAGACCTGGTCGTTGATCAGCATGGACTCCGCGTTGGCATTGACCCAGTCGACGTTCTGATCGAACAGCACGGCATAGGCTGACGCCTCGGTCGTCGTCAGCAGTTGAGTCTGCGCCTCGATGGTGCGGTATTGGTGGCCGAATTTACGCGTCCGGACGCCAGCAGGTCGTTGCCGTCGATGCTGAATGACGACCTTTGGATCGACTGGGGCGAAAGGTCGCTCGCCTTTCCGACGGACAGGGTTATGTCGGCATCGAACTGGTCCGCCACGAGCGCGGCCGAACTGCCATCATTATCATCGTCCGCCACTGACTGGACGTTGACCAGGACCGATGGGCTGTCGAGCTTGGTGGCCGCATCGACAGTGAGTGCAGTAGTGGCCTGGTTGAGTGTCGCGGCCACCGTTCCCTCATTGTCATTCACCGTGAAGTCGGTATTGACCAGCGGCACCTGGGGGCTGAGGCCGACACGCACGAAGATGAGGTCGCCCTGGCCGTTCGGATCAACGATCTCGCCGCTCTGCGCCGTTACCACCGCGGCTTCGAGGTCCTCGACGGATTGATCGCTAAGGACGACCAGCCCACCGGATGCCTTCGTATCGGTGGTAGTGCCGGAACGATCGATGCGCACATAGGGATAATCCGCGTCGGAGCTGATCGCGTTCGCCTTAACAGTCAACGACGTGGTCGTGTCGTCCGCAAGGTTGCCATAAACCGTCGCGCTGAACGTATTGCGGTCGGTGTTGATGGCTGAGTCGACGATCTCGTTCGGGAACGCCCAGACCTGGAGCTGACCGGTGAAGGGATCGGGAGAGTCGGTGCCGGCCGTGAGCGACGCGCCGTCTTCCACGGTCTGCGAGTTGATGACCCCGGCACTCGCGTCGACCGTCGTCGCGGTGATGTCGATGCTGGCTTCCCGCGACAGGTTGCCGATGGCCAGCGCCGAAATCTCGTTATCCGACGTTACGATGCTGGCAGTGTCGATGATCGAGGCAACGCCCCCGTTCAGCGCCGCATTGACGCGGATGTTGGAGAAAGTGGTCGCCTCGGCGCCGCCGCCATCCAGAACCTGCGCGTTCACCAGGCTGATGTCGGCGGGATTCGCACCAGAGGTCGTCGTCCGGTTGGCGCGCAGCGTGGGGCTTGTCACCGCTCCCGCCACACTGTTGCCATCGATCGAGATGAAGCTATTGCTGTCGTTGCCGATGGCCTCTGAATATAGGCGGCTGTCCCGGGTGGTGAGCTGCTGTCGGCGATGACGCCACCGGAATTGAGCGTTGCCACGGAAACCAGCAAATTCGCCCCGTCGCCCGGGGCGCCGGTGGTGGCGGACTGGGTGCCCTCGGCATACTGGACGGACTGGACGGCAACAAGGGAGTCGAACGTGGTCGCGTCAGCCACATCGATGAAGTTGAGCGACCCGTTGCCGGTCGCCCATGCGCCGACGCTGTTGCTGTCCGTGAGAACGGCGGAGTCGGCGAGCAGATCCTCGACCAGGACATTCAGGTCGGCCTGATTTGACGCGGTCGCGTCGACCTGGCTGTACTGCACGTTGTGGACGAAGAGGTCGGCGCCCACGTCGGCCACGTCGGGCGCGCCGGAGGCGAAGGTATTGGCCTGGTCGGCCGCGACGGACGGGCCGATGAGGTTAATGCCGCTGTCGAGGATGACGGCATTCGATGCCTGGTTCACGGCAACCGCCGCCAGCGCTTCATTGTCTGTGAACGTCAGGCGGCTGCCGTCGAGATCGACCACGGCAACATCCGTGACCGGCACGCTGTTACCCAGTTCGATCACCGCATTCAGGACCGATGCCGTGTAAGGTACGGCCCCGGCGCTGAACTGCAGGCTCGATACGCCGGCCGAGCCGTTCAGGGTCGTCGCGCCGTCTTTGTGCCCTCACGGCGCCGATTCAGGCTCCCGGTGAGCCTCCGGGATGCATCAACGAGCCAGCATTCTCATCACCTTGGCCACATCGGCAGGAATTCACCCCTCCTGCGCCGCCAGCCTTAACCAGACATCCTTCGCGGCACGCCACAAGGGGCCGCACTCGGTGGGAAACAGGTCACAACCCTTCAGGTGCAGGTCCAGGCTGACGATATTGCAGGTCTCCGGTCGCATCTGTCCCTGCCAGCGCTCTCGTATCGATGTCGACGCCAAATATGGAGAGCATCATGCACTACGCCGTTCTACTCGCCACACTTCTGGCATTCACCGGCACTGCGTCGGCAGCGGAGGTCAACGTTTCCATGCTGAACAAGCCAACCCAAGGCTCCGGCTCGTTCGTCTTCGAACCGGCCGTCGTGACGATCAAGCCGGGCGACACGGTAAAGTGGTCGGCAAAGACCCCGGGCCACAACGTCGAATTCGTGAAGGGCGCCATACCCGACACGGTGGAACTCTTTCGCTCGCCCTTGGGCAAGGATGCCGCGTACACCTTCTCCGTTCCCGGAATTTACGTATACAAATGTACGCCGCATTACGGGATGGGCATGGTCGGTATTGTCGTTGTCGGCGACAAGCCCGCCAATTTGAAGGCCGTCGAGGCGTTAAAGTTTCCAGGCAAAGCCCAGGCCGCCGTCACGGCAGCCCTCGCCCAGATCAAGCGGTGATGCATGGCGTTGCTTTCAACACCCGGGAAAAGCCTGCGCACGGTTGTCATTGGCGCTTCAGGGGGTATTGGCGATGCTTTGGTCGAGGCACTGGAAGACAGCGCCCGTGTCGGCTTCATCGCGGCCTGTGCGCGGAGCGAGACATCGCGCCGGTCCCCGAAGATTGAGCGCCTGACCATAGAACTTACGGACGAAAACACCATTGCCGAGGCGGCGGCGCGTGTCGGCGCCGGCGGCGAAATTGACCTGGTCATCGTCGCGACGGGCATATTGCACGAGACCGGCATCATGCCGGAGAAAAGCATCCGGCAGATCGATGCCATTGCCATGGCCCGCGCGTTCCAGGTCAACGCCATTGGCCCGGCACTTGTGATGAAGCACTTCCTGCCGCTGCTGCCACGCGACAGGAGATCCGTCTTCGCCATCCTGTCGGCCAAAGTCGGCAGCATCGGCGACAACCATCTCGGCGGCTGGTACAGCTACCGAGCATCCAAGGCGGCGCTCAACCAGATCATTCGGACGGCGGCGATCGAGCTCAAGCGACGCGCCCCGCAAGCAGCCCTCGTGGCGCTGCATCCAGGTACGGTCGAGAGCAGGCTGTCGGCACCCTTTGGCAAGGCCGGCCTGGATGTCCGATCACCTGCCGATGCCGCCGCGGGCCTGCTCGGGGTCATCGATGGACTCGCGCCGGCCGCTTCAGGAGGATTCTTCGACTATCGCGGCGAGCGACTGCCATGGTGAGCAAATACGCGAGGACTGGCCCGACTGGCTCGCCATGACTGACGGTCTTGTTCGGCGGCGCCTGCACGCTCTGCACTATCCCTCGTGCATGCCAAGATGTGGGAGGATTGGCCAGGTTCGGCCTTCGTCAGGCCGGCATCCGCGGAAAATTGATCCAGAAGTCTTGGGTGGCTCGTACGACTCGTTCGACCACCCAACTGGAGAGATTTCATGAATGCCATGCCGCCCTCGCTTGCCCACGCACTGGATGCGGAAAATGCTTCGCCGCTAATTGCCCGCCCTAGCCGGGAGGAAGCTGAAGCCGCAGTGCGCACCCTGATCGCCTACACAGGGGATAATCCGGATCGCGAGGGGCTGCTCGGTACGCCCGATAGGGTCGTGCGGTCCTATGACGAATTCTTCTCGGGTTATGCTCAGGATCCTGCTGAAATCCTGGAGCGCACCTTCGAAGAGACCGAGGGCTACGATGAGATGGTGGTGCTGCGCGACATCGAGTTCGGCAGCCATTGCGAGCACCATATGGTGCAGATCATCGGCCGTGCGCATATCGCCTATGTACCGGAGCGCCGCGTCGTCGGCATCAGCAAGCTGGCGCGTGTCGTCGACGTCTATGCGAAGCGACTCCAGATCCAGGAAAAGATGACCTCCCAGATCGCGCAGACCATCAACGACGTTCTGCGTCCGCGCGGCGTGGCGGTTGTCGTGGAGGCGGCGCATCAATGCATGACGACGCGGGGCGTCAACAAGCGTGGGGTCGCCATGGTCACGAGTACAATGCTCGGCTGTTTCCGCAGCGATCAGGCAACGCGCCAGGAATTCCTGACCATGATCAAAGGGCTTTGAGATAAAGCGGCAAGCCGGGCTAGCCGCGCCGCTCGACAGTGTTGTCGAGCAGCCCGGCTGCCACAATTGCTCATCGTGTCCGACAGTCGCCGATCGACCATCTTGAGTGCTGGTTCAAACGGTGACAGCGCCCTTCATGCGAACGGTGAAATCCCAACTCGTCATGGTGACGGGTTCAACGGCAATCGCCATCTCCTGATCTGATCGCGACAGCAGATTGCGCGCAAGCGGGCTCTCCGGCGCAATACTGTATCTATCCAGCAGGCGAAGGAGGATCGAAGCACCCTCCTGTGGGTGAAGATGCGCCACCCCTTGCCCCCGGACGCCCCTGTAAGGCGGCTGATCGGCGGCAACCTCGAAGCCACAGCGCGGTTCGGCTCGCAGATAATCGATCAGCCGAGCACTGCCGCTTGTCGCACACCACAATACACCCTCGATCGGGATGAACCATAGGGACAGGGCCAAAGGGCCCCGTTTGTTCTGAACCGCCAGGCGGATAGGGATGATCGCCTGCTCGAGATAGGCTCTCATTTCGTTGTCGGACCAGACGCCCATTCGTTTCATTGCGGTCCCAACATAGTTGTCAGTTACGGTCTTGTTATCGGCGGGTTCGTTGGGAAATGGCCAGCCCAACGTCATTCGACGGCATTACGGGCAACCCCGCATCGTGTTGCCCCCCATCCATCTCCTCACCCTTGCCGCAGACACGTTATCCGCTTTGAATTGCCCCGTCAGCAATCTCAGGCCCAGTGGTATAGGGCGAGAAGCGTGCAAATTGATTGATTACCCGCTTCATCCAACCGCCTTGGACAGGAAACTCAATTGCGCCCGGCCCTCTATAGTGGGCCGGGCCATAACCTTCCTTACTCGCCGCCACGGCTACGGACAGACCCCCGGACAAACAGCTGAGGTCTTACGCTCGATGCCGTCCATGTTGCGACAGTAATGGCCAAAGCCGCTATCAGAACGGTGTGACCGATCAGACTTGCACCAAGAAATACGTAGCTGCCGGTCGCGATCGAAAAGCTGAATGCCCACATTACGCCGAGAGCCTGCAAAACATAATGCCGGATGGCGACGTCAGGGATGTGACGTAGCGGGCTCACTTCATGATTGAATATATAGTTCCACGAATAGATTATAGAGTTTCGAACCGATCTAACCATAACTTCAGGTCCTTCTTCAAGAGGATGGTGAAGGTCTATACGTTAGCATTCGGCATTTGGACCATATAAAGAGTTGTCGATCTCCTTCATCGGGCCCTGGGCAATTGTGAGTGTGGGGGTCACCGTTGAGCCATCACCGGCAGCTGTCCCATCCGCAGTCCCACAGCACCACCACGTCAGCTAAGACGCCGGCGTGTCGGCTAAGACGCCGGTTCGCCCTTGAATGCGCGCACCGGCCAAAGGAAATCAACCCGCATGCGGGCGATCTTCCAGCTCCCCTGAACCCTGCGATACTCGTCGCGATAGACGCCGAAGATGCGTGGTGGATTGTCTGCGCCGACCTTGGTGGTGAATTCGAGCAGGTACCACCACCCCTCCGCCGTGTCCGGCCCGGTCAGCATGATATGGGGGTTGGTGAACGCGTGCAGCACCTCGTAAGGCTTGCCGCCGTTTGCCCTGTTGGTCGCCCAGATGCCCGAGTATTTTTCGCGGATCCGGTCCCTGCCGATCCAGTCACCGTATCTCGGCCCGAATTCGCAAACCGCATCCTCGGTGAAGAGTTCGAGCGCCTTCTCGACCTCGCCCCCGTCGTAGTAGTGGGAGTACAGGTATTTGACCTGCTTGATCTCCTCGATGTCGAGCAAGTCTTCGATTTCCCGCCTCATAGTAACCCCTATGCCGGAGGCCGCCTGGCCGTTCTGTTGCCGCGAAGATGCGACGGACTACTATGCGCCGTCCCGGTCGCCCTGCACATCACGCCGGGGCCACAGGAAATCGATGCGTGTCCGGTCGATGAGCCAACGTCCATCGACCTTCCGGTAGCTATCGTCGTATATGCCGAACAGAAGGAGCGGGTTCTCGACTCCAACCGCCGTGTGCAGGTCGAGAAGGTACCACCGGCCGCTGGCCGTGGTGTCGTCGAGCACACGGATCCACGGATTCGTGATCGCATGCAGCACGCTGTACGGCGCGCCGTGGACAGCCATCCCCGGTTGGCCCATGACGGCCTCGAACTTGGAGCGGATATGCTCCTTGCCAACCCAGTCGCCGCCGAAGACCGGGCCGAACTCGCACACCGCCTCGTCCGTGAACAGGTCGACCAATGGATCCACCATGCGGCCATCGAAATAATGCGAAAACAGGTGCCTGACCTGCTTGATCTCCTCGATGGCCAGCAGTTCTTCCAGCGTCACTCCACCCCTCCTTGATCAACACCGCCGGGCAGAACCGTCGGCGGCTTGATCCGAAATTGATCACGCAACCATAGGGGCTTTCAAAACGACGTATCCAGTCAAATTGAGGCCTGGCGTACGTCTGTGGACAGGAGAGGGCTCCAGGGCCTCCGGGCCAGTCGACGAGACACTGACCCTAATTCGGCATCCGGGACCAGTGGCCTGCCGCAACATGGCAGGACGGACTTCAACCACAGGTCTGACGCCGGACACGAAAAAACCCGCCCACTTGCGTGGACGGGTTTCTGATCTTGGTTGCGGGGGCTGGATTTGAACCAGCGACCTTCAGGTTATGAGCCTGACGAGCTACCGGGCTGCTCCACCCCGCGTCAAAGGCTTTCGAGCCGCTGCCGATGGCTGCGGCTTCACAACCGGATAAGGATCTGGAAGGGAAAGCCGCGGGCGGCGGCGGTTCACATTGCAATGAGAGATAACGTCTCTCCGATCTTTGCAGGCTTGGCGGCGACTTACTCTTCCACGCCTTAAGACGTAGTACCATCAGCGCAGAGGGCTTTCACGGCCGAGTTCGGAATGGGATCGGGTGGAACACGCCTCGCTATAACCACCAAGCCGGCAAAAATCGGAGAGATAACTTGTCTGAGGGAGGGATGCCAAAGCTGGCATCTGATCGGTACATGACGTTTTCAAGCCTATCGAGCAATTAGTACCAGTTAGCTGCACACGTTACCGCGCTTCCACACCTGGCCTATCAACGTGGTGGTCTTCCACGGCTCTCAGGGAGAACTCGTTTTGAGGGGGGCTTCCCGCTTAGATGCTTTCAGCGGTTATCCCGTCCGTACATAGCTACCCGGCG
>CAMDTB010000055.1 GCA_945907245.1 Rhizobium sp. Q54 | reverse complement strand
ACTCTTCTGCAGCCAACTGTTGCACTTCAAATGTGAATCCATCTCCCGCCCTTCGGCGGGATGACGGCTTGGGGAGTGGGCGCTATAGTGCGCCTCATGAACGTCATCGCCCCCGACCCCATCACCGCCGACCTCTCGGCGCTTGCCGCGCGCTTCCGCCAGGTGCTGCCGCCGGAGTGCGTCGTCACCGACACCATCGCCCGCAAGCCGTTCGAGACCGATGCGCAGACCATGCACCGGCAGATGCCGGGGATCGTCGTGCTGCCGGAGACCGTGGCGCAGGTCGCCGAGGTGCTCAAGCTGTGCCGGGACTTCGGCGTGCCGGTGGTGCCGCGCGGCGCGGGCACCGGGCTTTCCGGCGGTGCGACGCCGGTGCCGGGCGGCGTGCTGCTGGCCATGACCAAGTTCAACCGCATCCTCGATGTCGACTACGCCAACCGGGTCGTCGTCGCGCAGCCGGGCGTGACCAACCTCGGCATCACCAGGGCCGTCGAGGATGACGGGTTCTATTACGCGCCCGATCCGTCCAGCCAGATCGCCTGCACCATCGGCGGCAACGTGGCGCAGAACTCGGGCGGCGTGCACTGCCTGAAATACGGCCTGACGGTGAACAACATCCTGGGCGTCGAGCTGGTGACCATGGATGGCGAGGTCCTGCGCATCGGCGGCAAGCACCTCGACCCGGAAGGCTATGACCTGCTGAGCATCATCACCGGCTCGGAGGGCCTGCTGGGCGTGATCACCGAGGTCACCGTGCGAATCCTGCCCAAGCCCGAGACCGTGCGCGCCCTGCTGGTGTCGTTCGACAGCATCGAGGCGGGCGGCGCCTGCGTCGCCGACGTCATCGCCTCCGGCATCATCCCGGCCGGCATGGAGATGATGGACCGCATCACCATCGACGCCGTCGAGGAATATTGCGCGCCGGGCTATCCTGCCGATGCTGCCGCCATCCTGATCTGCGAACTCGACGGCCCGGCGGCCGAGGTAGACTATTTGATCGAGCAGGTGACCGCCATCGCCGCCCGGAACGGCGCCATCGGCGTGCGCGCCTCCCAGTCCGAGGAGGAGCGGCTGCTGTTCTGGCTGGGTCGCAAGTCGGCGTTCCCCGCCGCGGCCAAGATGAAGCCCGACTACTACGTGCTCGACGGCACCATCCCGCGCAACAAGCTGGCGCCGGTGCTGGCGCGGATCGGCGAACTGTCGCGCGCGTCCGGGCTGACCATCGCCAACGTGTTCCATGTGGGCGACGGCAATCTGCACCCGCTGATTCTCTACGACGCCAACGTGCCGGGCGAGATGGAAGCCGCCGAGCATCTGGGCCACGACATATTGCGGCTGTGCGTCTCCGTCGGCGGCGTACTGACCGGCGAACACGGAGTCGGCACCGAAAAACGCGACCTGATGCCGGAGATGTTCTCCGATATCGACATGCAGCAGCAGCAGCGCCTGAAGTGCGCGTTCGATCCGGGCCAGCACCTCAATCCGGGCAAGGTTTTCCCCACGCTGCACCGCTGCGCGGAGTTGGGTGCAATGCACGTTCACAAGGGCGAGACGTCGTTTCCCGAATTGCCGCGATTCTAGTGCATACAATTATAAATATTATATAACCATATGATTATAAGCCGATAATCTAGTGATCCCCTGTCTGTCTGAGGGGTTCACGGACGCCCCGTATGGGCACTGAACCACTTGTGCAGTGCGGCAAAACGCGGTCTTATCGTGCCATGACGAGTACATACAAGCCCACGGACGAGAAGGAACTGGCCGAGCTCATCTCCTGGGCATCGGCGGAGGCGCGGCCGCTCGAACTGGTCGGCAGCGGCACCAAGCGTGGCCTGGGATGCCCGGTCAAGATCAACGGCCACGGTATTCCGGCCAAGGTCGACCTTTCTGGCATTGCCGGCGTGGTGTTCTACGAGCCGGAGGAACTGGTGATATCCGTCCGCCCCGGCACGCCGCTGGAGCAGGTCAACCAGATGCTGGCCGAGCGCAACCAGATGCTGGCCTTCGAGCCGCTCGACTGGGGCTGGCTGCTGTGCGGCGAAAGCAAGGCCGGCACCATCGGCGGCGCCATCTCGGTGGGCAGCTCGGGTCCGCGCCGGGTCAAGGCGGGAGCCGCGCGCGACTTCGTGCTGGGCGCCCATGCGGTCAATGGACGCGGCGAATGCTTCAAGTCGGGTGGCCGGGTGGTGAAGAACGTGACCGGCTACGACCTGCACAAGCTGATGACCGGCGCCTATGGCACGCTCGGCGCGTTCACCGAGATCACCCTCAAGGTGCTGCCCGCGCCGGAGAAGACCTATACGCTGCTGATCCACGGCCTGAAGCCCGAGCGGGCGGTCGAGGCGATGACGCTGGCCGCCAACAGCCCGTTCGAGGTGTCGGGCCTCGCCCATGTGCCGGTTGCCGAGGCGGCGCGGTCGCGGGTGTCCCATGTCGGACGAGCCGGCCGTGCGATCACCGCGATCCGCGTCGAGGGTCACGGCGTGTCGGTGATGCATCGCATGGAGGAGCTGAAGAAGCTGCTTGCCCCGTTCGGGCCGCTCGACGAGTTGCACAGCATGAACTCGGGCCGCTTCTGGACCGAGCTCCGCGACGCCTGGCTGCTGCCGCCTGATCACCAGCTGGTCTGGCGCGTCTCCGTGCCGCCGACCAGTGGCGCCGAGATCGTGGCGGCATCGGGCGCCGATTCGTGGCTGATGGACTGGGCCGGCGGCCTGGTCTGGCTGGGTTACGAATCGGCCGCCTCAGGGCAGGGCGCCCGTATCCGCGCCGCCATGACCCAGGGCGGCCACGCGCTGCTGGTCCGCGCGCCGGACACCGTGCGCCGCGAGGAAGCAGTGTTCCAGCCGCAGGCGGAAGGGCTTGCCAAACTGTCGGCGCGTGTTAAGGCTGGGTTCGATCCCAGCGGCATCTTCAATCCCGGCCGGATGGGAGCTGTTTCACTGCCCGGCGCGGCCTGAATGCGGACACTCTTTTCCGACGAGCAAATGGCGGACCCGCATCTGCGGGAGGCCGAGAAGGCGTTGCGCACCTGTGTCCATTGCGGCTTCTGCCTGCCGCAATGCCCGACCTATACCTTGCTGGGTGACGAGCTCGACAGCCCGCGCGGCCGCATCTACCTGATCAAGGAGATGCTGGAAGGCGGCAAGCCCGCCGACGACAACACCGTGCTGCATGTAGACCGCTGCCTGTCCTGCCTGGCGTGCCAGGCGGGTTGCCCGTCGGGCGTCAACTACATGCACCTGATCGACTCCGCCCGGGCGCATATCAAGAACACCTATACCAGGCCGCTGCCTGACCGGTTGACCCGCCGGATGCTGGGCTGGCTGCTGCCGCGCCCCGGCCTGTTCGGCTGGGCGCTGCGGCTGGCGAAGCTGGCGCGGCCCGTGGCGGACCTGCTGCCGAAGCGGCTGCGCGCCATGGTGCTGACCGCGCCGGAAGGCCCCATCGGCGAGCCGCTCGACCGCGACCGGCGCGTCGCGGCTGAAGGTGGGCGGCGTGCCCGCGTCGGCCTGCTGATCGGTTGCGTCCAGCAGGCCATCGGTCCCGAGATCAACGACGCTACCGTGCGGCTGCTGACCCGCCATGGCTGCGAGGTGGTGATCCTGCACGAGGCCTATTGCTGCGGCGCCATCACCCATCATCTCGGCCAGGAGGCGCCGACCCTCGAGCGCGCCAAGGCGAACGTCGCCGCGTGGGAGAAGGAACTGGACGGCGACGGCCTCGACGCCATCATCGCCAACGCCTCGGGTTGCGGCACCATGCTGAAGGACTACGGCTTCGTGCTGGCCGGCGATCCGGCCTGGGCCGCGCGCGGCCAGCGCATCGCATCGCTGACTCGCGACGTCTCGGAGTTCCTCGCCGTGCAGGGCGTGACGCCCGTCGCGGCGCCGCCCGGCCTGCGCGTGGCGTACCAGTCAGCCTGCTCGTTGCAGCATGGCCAGAAGGTGACGCGCCAGCCGGTCAGCCTGCTGCGCCAGGCGGGCTTCACCGTGGTGGAGCCGAAGGAGGCGAATCTCTGCTGCGGCTCGGCCGGCACCTACAGCCTGCTGCAGGACGAGATCGCCGGGCAATTGCGCGACCGCAAGCTGGAGCGCCTCGCGGCAACGGCGCCGCAGGTCATCGCCAGCGGCAATATCGGCTGCATCACCCAGCTGCGCGGCGGCGCGTCCGTTCCCGTCGTGCATACGGTCGAGTTGCTGGACTGGGCCACGGGAGGCCCGAAGCCGAGGGGACTGTGACCATGCGCTCCGCCGTCGCAGCCCTGTTTCTGGTCGTTTTCGCCGCCACCGCACACGCCGCCGACCGCTGGATGACGCTGCCGGAGCCGCCGCCCATGCCGGCGCCGTCGGAAAGCGGCTACGCGCCGGTCAACGGCATTCAGATGTACTACGCCACGTTTGGCGACGGGCCGGCGGTGCTGCTGATCCATGGCGGCCTGTCGCACGCCGACGTCTGGGCGAACCAGGTGCCGAAGCTGGTGGCGGCCGGCCACAGGGTGATCGTCGCCGACAGCCGCGGCCATGGTCGCTCGACCCGCACGGCCGAGCCGTTCGGCTATGATTTGATGGCGTCCGATTACGTGAAGCTGCTCGATCACCTGAAGGTCGACAAGGTGGTGCTGGTCGGCTGGAGCGACGGCGGCATCATCGGCCTCGACATCGCCATGAGACATCCCGCGCGGCTGACCCGGCTGTTCGCGCAGGCCGCTAACGTCACGACCGACGGCGTCCTGCCGAACCTGGACAACGACCCGGTGTTTGGCGGCTTCATGCGGCGCATGCGCGCTGACTACGACCGGCTGCACGCGGCATCCAGCAGACAGCGCGGCGAGCCGCCGGCGCCGTCCGACTACGACGCCTTCGTCGAGCAGATCGGCCACATGTGGGCCAGCCAGCCGAACTGGACGGCCGCGCAACTGGCCGGCATCCAGGTGCCGACCGCCATCGTCCTCGGCGACCACGACGAGGCCATCAGCGGTGCGCACACCGACTATATGGCGAAGGCGATCCCCGGCGCGGCGCTGGTCATCCTCCCCGAGGTCAGCCACTTCGCCATGCTGCAGGACCCGGACGGCTACACATGGGCCGTGCTGGACTTCATCGACGCCAAGTGAGGCTGGCGCGGCTCGGGCCGCCATGCATACTGTCTCTCCGGAATCTCAGGGGAGGAAAAATGACCGGCCGCTATAAGGTCATCGGCTCGCTATCGTCGCCGTTCTCGGTGAAGATGCGCGCGATCATGCGCTACCGGCGCCTGCCGCACGACTGGATACTCAACACGAAGGAGGTCCAGGAGCGCACCAAGCACATCAGGCCGCCGATCATTCCCAAGGTGCACTTCCCCGAGGAGCCCGACGACGTCTGGCATGTTGATTCGAGTCCGATGGCATACTTGCTGGAGGAGCGGCACGGTGAGCGCTCGATCCTGCCGGACGATCCGGCCCCCGCTTTCCTCGCCCATCTGCTGGAGGATTTCGGCGACGAGTGGGGCACCAAGATGATGTTCCACTACCGCTGGGTCGGCGAGGACAAGGGCGGCGACACCGACTATGTCTCGCACCTGATGCTTTATCCGGGCACCGGCCCGTCGAGCGACGAGGCCCTGCGCGAGGCCGCGCACAAATTCCGCGACTGGCAGGTGCCGCTCTGGCCCGTCGCCGGAATCGAGCCGCAGAACGTGCCGCTTATCGAGGCCATGTTCGGCCGCATCGTCAGCGCCTGGGACCTGGTGCTGCGCGACCAGAATTTCCTGTTCGGCTCGCGGCCGTCGCTGGGCGACTTCGGATTCTATGGGCAGCTCTTCCAGTGCTTCTGGAACCCGGCGTCGTTCAAGGTGATGATCCAGCAGTCGAAGCGCATGGTGCCATGGCTGACCATCATCGACGACGCATCGGGAATCGAGGGCCGGTGGAACGCACCCGACGCGCCGCTGTGCGACGGGGTGAAGGAGTTGCTGTGGCTCGCGGGCGAGGTCTATCTGCCCTACCTGAACGCGACGCTCGATGCCGTCGAGGCCGGTCGGGACCGGCTAGAGATCCAGGTCCTCGATGGCATGATCCATTCCCAGAAGCCGATGAAGTACCACGCCCGCTGCCTGCAGGTGATGCGCGAAAAGCTGGCGGCCCTGTCCGAGCCCGACCGACGGAAGGTGGAGCACCTGCTCGAAGGCACCAATGCCTGGCGCTACCTGGCGGCGTGACGGCGCATGAAGCCGACGCTCGAGACGGAACGGCTGGTCCTGCGCCCGCAGGCCGAGAGCGATACGGTCGAATTGATGGCCATGAGCATGGACCCCGAGGTCATGCAGTTCATCGGCGACGGCGCCATGACCCTGCGGGAATCCGAGGAGCTGACTCTCGAGACCCTCGAGATGGCAGGATCGCTCGGCCGCTGGATCGTCACCGAGCGGGCGACCGGCCAATTCCTCGGCTGGGCGGTGCTGACCCACCTGGACGACAGCGAGGACATCGAGATCGGCTACGGCTTCAAGGTCTCCGCGTGGGGCAGGGGCTTCGCGACCGAGGCGACGCGGCGCCTGTTGCGCCATGGTTTCGATGATCTTGGCCTGCGGGAGGTCGTCGCCGTCAGCCGGCCCGAGAACACCGCATCGCACAAGGTACTGGAGAAAGCCGGGCTACGGCGGCACGGCCTGCGCGATGCGTTCGGCCTGCGCGGCTTGTATTTCTTCGTCGCCCGCGCAGACGCGCCGTTGGCAAGTTAGGCCCTGAACCGCGTCCACGCCCCGTACGCCAGGCTTCCCGCAACCATGGCAGCGAGGAAGACGTAGACCTTGGTGATCCCGAAGGCGAGGCTGGTGAGGGCCGGGCCCGGACAGAAGCCGGCGAGTCCCCAGCCGATGCCGAACAGCACCGCGCCCGCAACCAGCCTGGGATCGATATCGCGGCGGGTCGGTATCTCGAATTTCGCGGCAAATACCGGGCGTGCGGTCCGCTTTACCAGCAGGAATCCCGCGGCGAACACTGCGACGCCGCCGCCCATTACCAGGATCAGGCTCGGGTCCCACTGGCCTGTCACGTCGAGAAAGCCGAGCACCTTTGCGGGGTTGACCATGCCGGAGATGGCAAGGCCCGCCCCGAAGATCAGGCCGCACAACAGCGGCACGAGAAGACGTCCCATGATCAGCTCCCGATGACGTGGCGGGTGACGAACACGGTCACCATGCCGATGCCGAGGAATATGCACGTCGCGACGATCCCGCGCGGCGACAGGCGTCCGATGCCGCAGATTCCGTGACCGCTGGTGCAGCCGGATCCCAGCCGCGTTCCGACGCCGACCAGCAGACCAGCCGCAATCAGCAGCGGCGTGTCAGCCTCGATGACGATCGCCGAGACATCGCCCAGAATGACAAATCCAAGCCCGCTCACCGCCAGTCCGGCAATGAAGGCGAGGCGCCAGGTCATGTCGCCGCGCGTCGGCGGCAACAGCCCGCCCAGGATGCCGCTGATACCGGCGATCCGGCCGCTCAGCAGCAACAGCAGCACCGATCCCAGACCGATCAGCATGCCGCCGATCAGCGCCGGTACCGGCGTGAAGTTCACTATTTCCATCATTGCCTCCTCAGATCGCCGATCCGTATGGGTCGGCGTAGAGCCGTTCCCGCAGATGTTTCACCGCGTCGTGGGTTGAAAGGAAGACCTGGCCCGGCGCCAGGTCCTCGATGAAGGACGTGCGCTGCAACCGGTCCATGACCGGCCCCTTGACCTCGGCGAGGTGCAGCGTGACGCCCGCGGCATGGAGTGTCTCGCGCAGTTCCTCGAGCGTTTCGAGCGCGCTCGCGTCGACCAGGCTGACCGAACTGCAGATCAGCACCACGTCGGTGATCTCCGGGTTTGCGGCCACTTCCGCGCGCAGGCTGTCCTCGAGATAGCCGGCGTTCGGGAAAAAGAGGTTCTCGTCGATCCGGAACAGGAGCACGCCAGGATCGGTCCGAACCTTGTGCCGCTTGACGTTGCGGTAGTGCTCGGTGTCGCCGACCTGGCCCACGACCGCGAAATGCGGCCGGCTGCTCCGCCACAGGTAGAGCATCAGCGACAGCGCGATGCCGGTAATGATGCCGGTCTCGACCCCGATGCTCAGTACGATCAGGAACGTCACGGCCTGGGCGGCGAAGTCGGCCTTGTTGTACTGCCAGGTGCGGCGGAAGCTGCGCAGGTCGATAAGTTGGGCAACCGCGACGACAATGGTCGCTGCCAGCACCGCCTGCGGCAGGTAGTGGAACAGCGGCGTCAGGAACAGGACCGAGATCGCCAGCAGCAGCGCCGTCAGGATCGAAGCGAGCGGCGTGTTGGCGCCAGCGGCGAAGTTCACCATGGAGCGGGCGAAACCGCCCGCCACCGGGCTTGCACCGGTAAAGGCGGCGGCAATGTTCGCGGCGCCTAGGCCGACCAGTTCCTGATCTGCGTCCACTTTCTGCCGGCGCTTCGCGGCGAGCGCCTTGGCGACGGAGACGCTTTCCAGGTAGCTCACGAACGCGATCAGCGCCGCCGCGGGCAGAAGCGCCTGCCAGATTCCCATGTCGGCGCTCGGCAGGGTCAGGGGCGGCAAGCCGTCCGGAATCGCGCCGACGATGGCGACGGAAGCAGTCTCGGCGAGCCGCCAGCCCGCGGTGACGGCGATGCCGAGGATCACCGCCAGAAGGGGGCTGGAGCGGGTGATGAACTGGGCGGTCAAAGGCGGGATTTCGAGGCGCTGCAGAAATCTGGTGAGCGGCCCGCGCATTGTCAGGAGGATCGCCAGAGCGCCGCCGCCGATCGTCAGCGTCGCCGGGTTGGTCTCTCCGATATGGCGGACCACGTTCACGATGGTCGCGAAGGCTTCGCCGCGGGGGATGTCGATGCCAAGCAGGTACTTGATCTGGCTGATCAGGATCAGGATGGCGGCGGCGCTGGTGAATCCCGAGATCACCGGATGGCTCAGGAAATTCACCAGGAAGCCGGCGCGCACCAACCCGAGCACCAGCAGGATCAATCCAATCAGCAGCGACAGGACCAGCGCGTTGGCGATGTAGGACTCGCTGCCGGGAGCAGACAGGGCGGAGAGCGCGGTGGCCGTCATCAGCGAGGCGATGGCCACCGGCCCGACGGCGAGGGCCCGGCTCGATCCGAAGATGCCGTAGAGGATCGGCGGCGCGATGCTGGCGTAAAGCCCGATCTGCGGCGGAAGTCCGGCCAGCATCGCGTAGGCCATGGCCTGGGGAACGAGCATGATCGCCGTGATCAGACCGGCGGTCAGGTCGCCTGGCAGGTCCCGTGAGGAATAGGTGCGTCCCCATGACAGAATAGGAACGTGGCGCGCCAGCCAGTTCATCAGTGGGCGGCCGGCTTGCAGAACACGCCGTAAAGCGCTTCGATCACCGGCAGGATTTCGGTCCGCGCCAGCGAATAGTGGATCGAGGTGCCGTCGCGCCGCGCGGCCACCAGTCCTTCGGCCTTCAGCCTGGCCAGTTGCTGCGACAGGGTCGACTGGCGCATGCCCAGCAGGTCGGCCAGTTCGCCGACCGGCCTTTCAGCCTGGGACAGCTGGCACAGCACGAGCAGCCGTTGCGGATGGGCGATAGAGCGCAGGAAGTCGCACGCGCGTCCAGCATTCGCCTGCATGTCGTCCAGCGAGATGTCTGTAATAATATTCATAAATACGAACATAAGAATATATTCCATGCGAACGCAAGGGGAATGATCGTGCGCCCAACGCCTCCTGAACCATGAGAATCCTGCCCGCTTGCGGCGGACCGGGCGCATGATTATGTTCGCGGCCACAGCGGCATCATGACCCGGTAGCGTACAGAATGTTCAGAGGTTCGATCACGGCGCTGATCACCCCGTTCAAGGACGGCGAGGTCGATCAGGCGGCGTTCCAGTCTTTCGTCGAATGGCAGATCGGCGAGGGCACTCACGGGCTTGTGCCGGTGGGCACGACGGGCGAGTCACCGACCCTGAGCCATGAAGAGCACAAGCGGGTGGTGGAACTGTGCATCGAGGCCGCGGCGGGCCGCGTGCCGGTGATGGCGGGCTCGGGCTCCAACAGCACCGAGGAAGCGATCGCGCTGACGCGCCACGCCAAGCAGGCCGGCGCCGATGCCGCGCTGGTGGTGACGCCCTACTACAACAAGCCGACGCAGGAAGGACTCTACGCGCACTACAGGGCGATTGCGGAAGCAGTCGACATCCCGATCTTCATCTACAACATCCCGGGCCGCTCGGTCGTCAACATGTCGGTGGACACCATGGCCCGGCTGGCGGAGTTGCCCAATATCGTCGGCGTGAAGGACGCGACTGGCGACCTGACGCGCCCAAGCCTTCAGCGCTGGAAGATCGGTCCCGAGTTCATCCAGCTGTGCGGCGACGACGGCATCGCGCTGGGTTTCAATGCCCATGGCGGCGTGGGCTGTATCTCGGTCGCGGCCAATGTGGCGCCCAATCTGGTGTCCCAGTTCCAGAACGCCACATTGCAGGGGAACTATACGCGCGCGCTGGAGTTGCAGGACCAGCTCATGCCACTGCACCACGCGCTTTTCATCGAGACCAACCCGACGCCGGCCAAGTACGCGGCCAGCCTGCTGGGCAAGTGCACCGACCAGGTGCGCCTGCCGATGGTCCCGGTGACCGAATCCACTCGTCAGATCGTTCGCGCGGCGATGGAACATGCCGGGCTGCTGTAATGGCCAAGAAGAAGGAAGAGCCGGTTCGCAAGCTCGTCGCCGAGAACCGTAAGGCGCGTTACAACTACTTCATCGAGGAGACGCTCGAGGCCGGCATCATGCTGCAGGGCTCAGAGGTGAAGTCGCTGCGCCTGGGTCAGTCGAACATCGCCGAATCCTATGCCGAGGCGAAGGACGGCGAGATGTTCCTGGTGAACGCCTACATCCCCGAATACAATCAGGCCAGCTACCTGAACCACGAGACGCGGCGGCCCAGAAAGCTGCTGCTGCGCAGCCGCGAGATTGAGAAGCTGTCCCAGGCGATCCGCCGCAACGGCATGACCGTGGTGCCGCTCAAGCTCTATTTCAACGACCGCGGCATGGCCAAGCTGGAGCTGGGCCTCGCCAAGGGCAAGAACGTGGTCGACAAGCGCGAGACCGAAAAGGCCCGCGACTGGCAGAAGCAGAAGGCCCGGCTGATGCGGGCGCGGGGGTAGGGCGGACCGATGGTCCGCCCTGGGTCCCGACAGTCAGCGGCAGCGTACGTTGCCGCGGTCGATTTCGTGGCCGATCGCCGCGCCCGCGCCCGCGCCGATCAGGGCACCCAAGCCCCGTGAATCGCCGGGGGCGATCGCCGCGCCCAGCACCGCGCCGCTGACGCCGCCGACGATCAGGCCGGTGGTGCCGTCCGAACGGCGGCAGTAATAGCGGCCGTCGCGCCCGCGGTAGAGGCGGTCGTCCCTCGACATCCTGCGTTCCTGGTAGCGCCGCGTGTCTTCACGGTAGTAGACGCCCGCATCGTAATATCCATAGCGTGGGTCCGGGCGGTCGTAATCATAGCTTTCATAGGTGACATAGCCGGACTGGTGGTGGCCGCCACTGCTGGCACCGCAGGCTCCGACGAGTGCGGCGGCGCCAAGGATGGCCGACATGAGTGCAATACGCATTTTATCCTCCCGATCAGGTGTTCCGGCCGTTGCGGCCATCGCATGACTGGCGAACGGGGTCGGGATCGAATGGTTCCGGTTTACGAGCAGATTTCCGTCATGTGACAAGGCTTGGGATTTGCCGGGGACGGACCATCATACGGGCCTCGGCGCCATAGCCGGCGAGCTTGTCCGCCAGCGCAGGATCATCAACCGGCATGAAGCCATGCCTCCGCCAGAATGGGGCAGCGTCATAGACAGCGACGAGGGAGACGCTCGGCAGGCCGGCTGCATCGGCGTGGGCCAGCAGCCGCCGGGCGATGGCGGATCCGGCTCCGGTTCGCCGTGACCTCGGCAGCAACGCCAGATCGTGGATGTAATAGGTCGAGGCGTTTTCGGGAATCCGCTCCAGCAGCGTATTCAGCGCCGGCGGGCGCAGGTAGTGCCACGGATGGCTGATGACGTAGCCGGCCGGCTCACCGTCCACCTCCAGCATGAAGCAGCCGTCGGGATAGAGCCTCTGGCGTTCGGCGAAGACGAAGGCATGTTCGGGCAACGCGGTATGGATCGCCGCCGCGATGGCGTCGACGGCGGGGATGTCGGCTGGTGTCATGAGTCGCCAATGGGCGTTTGCTTCACCGACAATCGTCATCCCCGCGCACGCAGGGATGACGGGGATATGAGGGATTTTGCAAAACACATCTTACGTTGTGACGTAACCATTGAGCTGCGGAAGACGATAGAATACCTGCAACCAAACGGCAGGAGCCAGCATGGCGGACGACGACGGGATCGAGATGTATGGCGAGATCAAGCAGAAGCTGATCCGCCGCAAGCAGGAATGGGCTCGGGACGGCCGCCTGCTGACCGGCAACCAGGCCATGGAGGATCGCACCCAGCGCCTGCCGCCAGGCCAGCGGCTGACCAAGGACTGGCCGGTGCTCGATCTCGGCGTCCAACCGGACGTGCCGCTCGACAAATGGAAAATGGTTGTCGATGGACTGGTCGAGAAGCCGCTGGAATGGAAGTGGCAGGACTTCATCAGCCAGCCGGTATTCGAGGATGTGTCGGATATCCACTGCGTCACCACCTGGTCGCGCTACGACAATCACTGGGAAGGCGTCAGCACCGGGCACATCCTGGAGTTGGTCCGGCCGAAGGCCGATGCACGGCATGTCATCATGCACTCCTATGACGGCTACACCACCAACGTGACGCTGGACGCCTTCGCCGCGCCCGACGCATTGCTGGCCCACCGCTGGGAAGGCAAGCCGATCCCGCGCCAGCACGGCGGGCCGGTACGGCTGGTGATCCCGCAATACTACTTCTGGAAGTCGCCCAAGTGGATCAAGCGCATCGAAATCTCGGCCAGGGACAAGCCGGGCTTCTGGGAAGTGCGCGGCTACAACAACGAGGGCGATCCGTGGAAGGAAGAACGGTATTCGTGACCGTTCAGGCCCAGTGACAACCTAGGCTTGGGCGAAATCCCGCGCCGCCGTCATCACCTCGACGAACATCTCCTCAGTCAGCCGGCCCGTATTGGTGTTGTAGCGGCTGCAGTGATAGCTGTCGAACAGGCGCAGGCCGCCGGGCAGGGTATGCGCCGCGCCGTGGCCGAACGGGTAGTCTTTCATCCTGCCGCCGAAAGAGCGCACCACGCTCTCATGGGCGATGCGGCCCAGCGCGACGAGAGCTCGGGCCGATCGCACCGCGTCGAGTTGTCCGGTCAGGAACGGCCGGCAGGCGGCGATCTCCTCGGGCAGTGGCTTGTTGGCGGGCGGCAGGCAGCGAACGGCGTTAGTGATCAGGCAATCCGTCAGCGACAGGCCGTCCCGCGGATCGGCGCGGTACTCGCCTTGCGCCAGCCTCAGATTCAAGAGAGTACGGTACAGCAGATCGCCCGCATAGTCGCCGGTGAACGGGCGGCCGGTACGGTTGGCTCCGTTCAGCCCGGGGGCCAGGCCGACGATGACCAACCGCGCGCGCGGATCGCCGAAGGACGGCACCGGCGCGTTGAACCAGTCGGGATGCTGGTCACGCAGCGACAGACGCAGGTCCACGAGTCTGGGACAGATCGGGCAGTCCCTGGACGGGCCGGAGGCTACGCCTGTCGGCATGGATGGAAGTCCGAGCGAACGCTCAGACGCGCACGTCCTCGTCCTCGGTCGCCGGGGCCGCGGCATGCTCGCGCGCAGCGCGGTTGGCCTGCGACTGGGCGCGGGCAGCCGGATCGCGGGCGATCACCGGCGCCAGATCAGCCAGTTCGATGAAACTGTCGGCCTGGCGGCGCAACTCGTCTGCCACCATGGCGGGCTGGGTCTGCAGGGTGCTGACGACGGAGACACGCTTGCCGCGGCGCTGTACGGCCTCGATCAGGCGGCGGAAGTCGCCATCGCCGGAGAACAGGACGACGTGGTCGAGATGATCGGACAGGCTCATGATGTCCACCGCGATCTCGATGTCCATGTTGCCCTTGATCTTACGGCGGCCGGTGGAATCGATGTATTCCTTCGCCGGCTTGGTGACGACGGTGAAACCGTTGTAGTCGAGCCAGTCGACCAGCGGCCGCAGCGGCGAGAAATCCTGGTCCTCCAGGATCGCCGTGTAGTAGAGCGCCCGGACGAGGTGACCCTTGCTCGAGAACTCGTTGAGCAACGCCCGATAGTCGATGTCGAAGCCCAGCGTCCGCGCCGCGGCGAAAAGGTTCGAGCCGTCGATGAACAGGGCAATACGCTCACTCGGATAGATGATCATGATAAATGTCGCTCCTGGAAAAATAGCGTCTTTTTTGGCTGATGCGTGGTACGCGTCGAAAAGTCTGGCGTGACTTTCCCCGTAAAAAATATGCGCGCCCGCCAGGCAATGGAAGTGTAATTTTGACAGTCAGGCAGCACCCTCTCGCGATTGTGACACATGTGACCAGCCCTATCTTTATCGCTCTGGGGGCCAATCTGCCGTCGGATCATGGGGCGCCGGCTGAGACGCTGGAGGCCGCGCTGGCCGCGTTGCGGGCTGCCGGCGTCATGATCGAGGCTTGTTCCGCCTGGTATTCGACCGCGCCGGTGCCGCGCTCCGACCAGCCCGATTACGTCAATGGCGTCGCTCGCGTTTATACCCAAATCGGGCCGCCGGCGCTGCTGGCGCTGTTGCACCGGATCGAGGACGGGTTTGGCCGGGTCCGCGAAAGGCGCAATGAGGCCAGGGTCATCGACCTGGACCTCATAGATTATGGCGGTGTGGTGACCGGGCTGGACGGCGACGCTCTGGTGCTGCCCCATCCGCGCGCCCATCTACGCGGCTTCGTGCTGCTGCCGTTGCGCGATGTGGCCCCCGACTGGCGTCACCCGGTCACCGGCAGAAGCATTGACGCGCTCATAGGTGACCTGCCCGACCTGAATGACGTGAGACGGCTGTAGATGTTGCTTTTGGCGCATTATGTCCCTATTTAACGGTCCTTCGCCCCGGCTTGTGTTTCCAGGAGTGGCTTGATGGCCCGCGTTACCGTTGAAGATTGCGTTCAGAAGGTTCCCAGCCGCTTCGAGCTCGTGCTGCTCGCGGCCCAGCGCGCCCGTGAAATTTCCTCCGGCGCGCCGCTGACCATCGATCGCGACAACGACAAGGATCCGGTCGTCGCCCTGCGCGAGATCGCCGATGGCACCATCACCCCGGAAGAGCTGCGCGAGGCCCGCATCCGCAGCATGCAGCGCTATGTCGAGCGCGACGAGCCCGAGGAAGACGAATTGAGCCTGGAATTCGCCGGCCGCCAGCTTTCGGCCGTGCACGAGGAACTGACTGCCGACAACCTGCACAAGGTATTCTCCGACATCGTCGGCGACGAAGTCGAGCAGGAGATGAACATCGACGGCGCTGACGAACTGGATGCTGACGGAGACGACGACCTCTAACATCCGGCATATTCCTGACCGGACATTGCTGAAAGCAACGGCATGATCCGGCAGTACGAGCTTGTCGAGCGCGTTCGCGCCTACGATCCCAATGTCGACGAAAATCTGCTGGACCGCGCCTATGTGTTCTCCATGAGGGCTCATGGCGCGCAGAAGCGTGCGTCGGGCGACCCCTATTTCCTCCATCCACTCGAAGTCGCCGGCATCCTGACCGACATGCGTCTCGATGACGCGACCATCGTCACCGGCCTGTTGCACGACACGCTGGAAGACACCGTGGCCACCTACGAGGAGGTGGAATCCCTGTTCGGCGTCGAGGTGGCGCAGTTGGTCGACGGCGTCACCAAGCTGTCCAAGCTCGAACTCTCGTCCGAGGACGCCAAGCAGGCGGAGAACTTCCGCAAGTTCGTGCTCGCCATGTCGAAGGACATCCGCGTGCTGCTGGTCAAGCTGGCGGACCGGCTGCACAACATGCGCACGCTCCACTTCATCAAGAACGCGGACAAGCGCCGCCGCATCGCGCTGGAGACGGTCGAAATCTACGCGCCGCTCGCGGAGCGGATCGGCATGCAGGCGATGAAGACCGAGCTGGAAGACCTGGCGTTCCTCTACCTCAATCCGGATGCGAGGGAATCCATCGTTACCCGGCTGAACTTCCTCACCGAGAAGGCCGGTAACGTCCAGGGCCGCATCACCTACGAGCTGGAGGAGCGGCTGAAGCGCGCCGGCCTCAAGGCTGAAGTGTTCGGCCGGCAGAAGCAGCCCTATTCGATCTGGCGCAAGATGCAGCGCGACAATGTCAACTTCGAGCAGCTTTCCGACGTCATGGCGTTCCGCGTCATCGTCGAGGATGACGACGCATGCTATCGGGCGCTGGGCGTGGCGCACAGCGAGTGGCGCGCGGTGCCGGGCCGGTTCAAGGACTTCATCTCGAACCCCAAGCCCAACAATTACAGCTCGCTGCACACCACGGTGCTGGGGCCCGAGCAGCAGCGCATCGAGATCCAGATCCGCACCCGCGACATGCATGCCATCGCCACCTACGGTGTCGCGGCGCACTGGCGCTACAAGCAGCAAACGCCGCAGAAGCTCGACGGAAGCCAGTTCGGCTGGCTGCGGCACATGATCGAGATGCTCGAGAACGCCGAGAGCCCCGAGGAATTCCTCGAGCACACCAAGATCGACCTCTACAGCGATCAGGTGTTCTGCTTCACGCCCAAGGGCGACCTGATCACCCTGCCGCGCGGCGCCACGCCGATCGACTTCGCCTACATGGTGCACACGGATGTCGGCCACACGACGGTCGGCGCCAAGGTCAACGGCACCATGGTGCCGCTGTCGACCGAGCTCAACAATGGCGACCAGGTCGAGATCGTGCGCTCGCGGGCGCAGACGCCGTCGCCGGCTTGGGAAGGCATCGTCGCCTCGGGCCGTGCCCGCGCCGCCATCCGCCGGTTCCTGCGCTCGCAGGGCAGGAGCGAGTATCTGGAACTGGGACAGAAGCTCGTCGAGCGCGCCTTCATCCGCGCCGGCTACAATCTGCGCGACCAGACCCTGGAACCCGCAAGCAAGGCGCTGGGAGAGAAGTCCGTCGACGACCTGCTGATCGAGGTGGGCCGCGGCAACATCACGGTGCGGCAGGTGCTGGAAGCTGAATTCCCCGGCGAAAAGAACCGCCGCGACCGCCGCCGCAAGATCGACGATCCGCTTCCGGGCGACGGCCCTTACGCGATCCCGGTGAGCGGCGCCAATCCGGGCGTGGCCATGACGCTGGGGACCTGCTGCCATCCGGTGCCGGGCGACCGCATCGTCGGCGTGGTGACGCCGGGCAAGGGCGTGGTCGTCCACACCATCGACTGCGAGGCGCTGGGTTCCGCGACGGAGGACCCCGACGCCTGGCTCAACCTGTCATGGGAGCCCGACGCGGCGCGGCACGGTTACCATCTGGCGTCCATCGAAGTGCGGTCGCAGAACGAGCCGGGCGCGCTGGGCAAGATTTCCACCCTGATCGGCAAGAACCACGGCAACATCACCAACCTGAAGCTCACCGAGCGCACCATGAGGGTGTTCGCCATGCTGATCGACCTGGAAGTACAGGACGTCAAGCACCTGACCGAGATCATTGCGGCGCTGCGCACGCTGACCGTGGTCGAGACCGTCGACCGGGTGCGGAGCTAGGCGTGGTCGAGCACATCCGTCTCGGAGTGAACGTGGATCACGTGGCGACGCTGCGCAACGCGCGTGGCGGCATGCATCCCGATCCGGTCGAAGCCGCACGCCTGGCCGCGAATGCCGGCGCCGATGGCATCACCGCCCATCTGCGCGAGGACCGCCGCCATATCCGTGACGACGACATGCGGGCGCTCAAGGATCTGGGCCTGCCGCTCAATTTCGAGATGGCCGCGACCGACGAGATGCTGTCCATCGCGTCCGGCATCCTGCCGCATGCCTGTTGCCTGGTGCCCGAAAAGCGCCAGGAGCTGACGACCGAAGGCGGTCTCGCGGTTCATGCCGGCATGAACCATCTCAGGCCCTATATCGCCAGGCTGCAGGCGCAGGGCATCCGGGTGTCGTTGTTCATCGATCCCGATACACGCGAGATCGAGGCGGCGCGCATGGTGGGCGCCGACATCGTCGAACTCCACGCCGGCCCCTACACCAAGGCGGAAGGCGCGGACCGGCAACGCGAACTCGACCGCATCCGGCAGGCTGCCGCCCTCGCGGCGCGGCTGGGTCTCGAATGCCACGCTGGGCACGGCCTCAACTTCGAGACCGTCGAGGCGGTGGCGGCGATCCCCAACGTGGTCGAACTCAACATCGGCCACTTCATCATCGGCGAGGCCATCTTCCAGGGCCTTGAACAGGTGATCCGGCAGATGCGCGCCCTGATGGACGCGGGACGGCGGAGCATTCCATGATCGTGCTGGGCCAATGTTAGTCTTGGGATTGGGCAACGACCTCATCGACATCCGGCGGGTGGAGAAATCCCTGCACCGCTTCGGCCAGCGCTTCGTCGACCGGGTGTTCACCGAGATCGAGCAGAAGAAGTCCGATGGCCGCATGAACCGCGCCGCCAGCTACGCCAAGCGCTTCGCCGCCAAGGAAGCCTGCTCGAAGGCGCTGGGCACCGGTATCAGACGCGGCGTTCACTGGCGCACCATGGGTGTGGTAAACCTGCCGTCCGGTCGCCCGACCATGGAACTGACGGGCGGCGCCAAAGTCCGTCTTGAGCAGATGACGCCGCCCGGCATGGTGGCGCAGGTGCACCTGACGATCACCGACGATTTCCCGCTGGCCCAGGCCATCGTTCTGATCACCGCCGTCCCGGCCGAATATGCCGGCTTGTTGAAATAGCCTGTCCAAATCATTCGCGAGTAAGCCAGCATGTCAGAGCCGTTGAGCGAGACCACGACCGGCGACGGAACCACGCCGGAGAAGGAAAAGTCGAAGTCGGCGTTCTCCGAATTCGTCTCGACCATCGTGGTGGCGGTGCTGATCGCGCTGGGATTCCGCACGGTGGCCTACGAACCGTTCAACATCCCGTCCGGGTCCATGTACCCCACCCTGTGGATCGGCGACTACCTGCTGGTGTCTAAGTTCTCCTATGGCTACAGCCAGCATTCGCTGCCCATGAGCCTCATCCCGTTCAAGGGCCGGGTGTTCGAGAGCGAGGTCACCCGCGGCGACGTGGCGGTGTTCAAGCGCCCGGCAGACAACAAGACCGATTTCATCAAGCGCATCGTCGGCCTGCCCGGCGACAAGATCGAGATGATCGACGGCGCCCTCTACATCAACGACCAGCCGGTGAAACGCGAGCAGATCCAGGACTTCACCATGAGCGAGTCCGGCGTCGAAGGCAGCAACCTGACCTACCGGCAGATGCGCGAGACGCTGCCCAACGGCGTCAGCTACGACACCCTCGACTGCGCCTATTTCCCCGGCACCCAGGACTGCATGGCTTCGGGCGCCGACGATGCCGGGCCGTTCCTGGTGCCGGGCGGGCATTATTTCGCCATGGGCGACAACCGCGACAATTCGGCCGACAGCCGCTTTGCGACACAGACCGGCGTCGGCATGCTGCCGGCGGAGAACCTGGTCGGCCGCGCCGACATCCTGTTCTTCTCCACCTGCGGCCAGTACTGCGACGCGCCGCTGTGGAAGCCGTGGAACTGGTTCGGCGCCATTCGCTACAGCCGCTTCTTCAACCTGATCGGGTGACGGCGGTTGATGACCGTTGTCGACCGTAACGTTTCCGTATCCTGCGGTCTTTCTGCTAGCATCGGCGGCGGCTTGGTTGCGTGGAACAGGTGATGTCGAAAGGCCTGGAGGACATCTACGCGGTGCTCGGCTATCGCTTCGCCGACCCATCCCTGCTGGAGCAGGCGCTGACCCATCCGTCCTGCACCGGCGTGCCCAACTACCAGCGGCTGGAGTTCATCGGCGACCGGGTGCTCGGCGCCATCATCGCCCAGCGGCTCTACCGCGAATATCCGAGCTTCAAGGAAGGCGAGCTGGCGATCCGCTTCAACGAGCTGGTGCGCAAGGAAACGCTTGCCCAGATCTTGCTGCGGCTCGGCCTCGACCAATATGTGCGGTTGTCGATCGGCGAGGAAGACAATGGCGGCCGGCAGAAGCCGGCGATCCTGGCCGACTGCTGCGAGGCGGTGATCGGCGCCATGTTCATGGACTCCGGCTTCGCGGCGGCGCATGAGTTCGTCGAGAAGCACTGGCAGGACCTGGTCGCCGGCGTTGCGCTCAAGGACAAGGACGCCAAGACCCTGCTGCAGGAATGGGCGCAGGGGCGCGGCATGGCGGCGCCGTCCTACCGTGAGATTTCGCGCGACGGGCCGCCGCACGAGCCCGAATTCACCGTCGGCGTCACCGTCGGCAGAAAACATGAGGCCACGGGCAAGGGCGCGTCCAAGCGCGTGGCGGAACAATCGGCGGCACGAAGCCTGCTGGACAGACTGAACGGAACGGAATGACCGAACGACAGACACGATGCGGCTTCGTCGCGCTGCTGGGAGCGCCGAACGCCGGCAAGTCGACGCTGCTCAACGCGCTGGTGGGCCAGAAGATCTCCATCGTCACCCAGAAGGTGCAGACCACGCGCACCCGCATCCGCGGCATCGCCATCGAGGGTGACGCCCAGCTGGTCTATGTGGACACGCCGGGCATCTTCGCGCCGAAACGGCGGCTCGACCGGGCCATGGTCGCGGCGGCCTGGGGCGCGGCCGACGCCGACGTGGTGTGCCTGCTGGTCGACGCCAAGAAGCGGATCGATCCGGAAGTGCGCCTGGTTCTCGATGGGCTCAGGGATACCGGCCGCAAGGCCGTTCTGCTGCTGACCAAGATCGACCTGGTGCCCCGGGATTCGCTGCTGTCGCTGGCCGACGAGCTGAACCGCACCGAGCTGTTCACCCGGATCTTCATGATCTCGGCCACGACCGGCGACGGCGTCGGCGACCTGCAAAAGTTCTTCGCCGAGAGCGCGCCGGTGGGGCCGTGGCTCTATCCCGAGGACCAGCTTTCGGACATTCCCATGCGGCTGATGGGCGCGGAGGTCACCCGCGAGAAGCTGTTCCTCCGGGTGCACCAGGAACTGCCCTACGCGGCCACGGTCGAGACCGAAAGCTGGGAAGAGCGCAAGGACGGTTCGGTGACCGTGCACCAGGTGATCTTCGTCGAGCGCGACAGCCAGAAGCCCATCGTCATCGGCAAGGGCGGCCAGACCATCAAGGATATCGGCGAGGCGGCGCGCCGCGAGCTGGAGCAGGTCATGGACCGCAAGGTGCACCTGTTCCTCAAGGTCAAGGTGCGCAAGGGCTGGGGCGACGAGCGCGAGCGCTACCGCGAGATGGGCCTCGACTACAGCGATTGAGGGCCAATGGAATGGACGGATGAAGCCCTGGTCCTCGGCGCCGCCAAGCACGGCGAATCCTCCGTCATCGTCGAGCTGCTGACCCGCTCGCACGGCCGCCACAAGGGACTGGTGCGCGGCGGCTCGGGCGGCCGCATGCGCGGCGTGATGCAGGCCGGCAACCGGGTCGCGGTCACCTGGCGCGGCCGTCTCGCCGAGCATCTCGGCACCGCGACGCTGGAGCTGATCGACGCCAACGCGGCTTCCGTCCTGGCCGACCCACCCAGGCTGATGGCGCTCGCATCGCTGTGCGCCGTGGCCTCGACCGCGCTGCCCGAGCGCGAGGCCCATCCCGAGGTGTTCCTCGGCGCGCTGCCGGTGATCGCGCTGCTGCGCGATGACGGCACCGACGTCGCCCACATCGCCGCCGCGCTGGTCTATTGGGAGCTGGGCGTGCTCGGCGCGCTCGGCTACGGCCTCGACCTGACGTCCTGCGCCGTCACCGGCCAGACCGACGACCTGGCCTATGTCTCGCCGCGAACCGGCCGTGCCGTCAGCCGGGCAGGGGCGGGCGACTATGCCGAGCGCCTGCTGCCGCTGCCGGTGCTGACCGACCCGACAGTCGCCGGCATGCTGGCCGGCTTCGACCTGACTGGGTATTTCCTGGAGCGCAGCATCTATGTCCCCAACCGGATGCGCCTGCCGCCCGCGCGGGACAGGTTTTTGGTGTTGCTGAGGCGTTATACCAACCTGCATTGATCATGACCCATGCGCCCACTTGCGCCGCCCGATGGTCATGATGTGCCAAGGCTGATCGACGAGCTTGTTCCAAGCCTCGCAGCAGTGGTCGACGATGTTGTCATATGAGGTGAAGACCCGGTTGGA
>CAMDTB010000054.1 GCA_945907245.1 Rhizobium sp. Q54 | reverse complement strand
GGGCGCCGTCGACCTGATGGGCCTGCTCGGCCGCTTCATCTACGGCTCCACCGACAGCGGCAAGGAAGCCCCCAAGCCCGACGCGGCAACGCCTGCCGCCGAAACTGGGCCGTGACGACCGTGCGCGCGAGGGGACTGATTTCCATCGCCGTCCTGTGCGGCGTCCTGGCCGGACCGGCGCTGGCCGAGGATCCCGAGGAGGCCATGGCTGGTCTCGCCCGCCGCGAGGCGGCCGCGCCCAAGGATCAGATCGTCACCCTGCGCGGCGTCGACAAGATCACGGCGCGGGTGACCGACATCCAGGCGCCGATGAACAAGCCACTGCGCTTCGGTTCGCTGGAGATCACGCCGCGCACCTGTTCCAAACGGCCGCCGGAAGAGACGCCGGAGGTCACCGCGTTCCTCGAGATCTCCGACATCAAGCCGGACGGCGAGAAGAAGAAGCTGTTCAGCGGCTGGATGTTCGCCTCGAGCCCGGCAATCTCGGCGCTGGAGCACCCGGTCTATGACGTCTGGGTGATCGACTGCAACGCCATCGCGCCGGGGATGTGAACCGGCAGCGCCAGGAAGTTTCCCTGGATCGACAGTGCCTGTCCGAGCAGCCGGTGATAGACCGTGCGCGGGACCTCGATGGCGCCGAATCCCGACAGGTGCGTGGTGACGAACTGGGTGTCGAGCAGAGTGTAGCCGCCAGCGATCATCCGGCCGACCAGATGCACCAGGGCGACCTTGCTGGCGTCCCGCTCGCGCGAGAACATGCTTTCGCCGAAGAACGCGCCTCCCAGCGACACCCCGTACAGCCCGCCGACGAGCCTGTCGTCGCGCCAGCATTCCACCGAATGCGCCGCGCCGCGCTCATGAAGGTCGACGAACAGGCGGAAGATCTCTTCGTTGATCCAGGTCGAGGGACGCTCCGGCGTCGGTTCGGCGCAGCCCCTGACAACGTCCTGGAACGCCCGGTTGACCCAGACGTCGAAATGGTCGGAGCGCACGGTGCGCGCCAGTCTCTTCGGGACGTGGAAGCTGCGGAGCGGCAGGATGCCGCGCCGCTCCGGATCAACCCAGAACAGGGTAGGTGTGTCGGCGCTCTCGGCCATGGGGAACACTCCCGACGCATAGGCCGACAGGACGATTTCCGGAGTGAGCTGTTTCATGGCGTCCGCGCGAAGAGGAGCGTGGAGACAGCTTAATCCTTTTTGGCCAGAAACTCTTCCAGCCAATGGATGTGATAGACCCCGTCGATGAAATCCGGGTTCTGGATCAGCCTCGCGTGCAGCGGAATCGTCGTCGAGACGCCGCCCACGACAAACTCCTCCAGCGCCCGGCGCAGCCGCATCAGGCAGGCGTTGCGGGTCTTGCCGTGGACCACGAGTTTGGCGATCAGGCTGTCGTAATAGGGCGGCACCGAATAGCCGGCGTAGAGCGCCGAATCGACGCGCACGTCGAGGCCGCCCGGCGGATGGTATTCGGTGATCTTGCCCGGCGTCGGCGAGAAGGTGAGCGGATCCTCCGCGTTGATGCGGCACTCGATGGCATGCCCCTGGAAGACGATGTCTTCCTGCATGTTTTCCATTGGCAGGCCGGCGGCGATGCGGATCTGCTCGCGGACGATGTCGATGCCGGTGATCATCTCGGTCACCGGATGCTCCACCTGCAGCCGGGTGTTCATCTCGATGAAGTAGAACTCGCCGTCCTCGTAAAGAAACTCGACCGTGCCGACGCCGAGATAGCCCAGCTTCTTCATCGCCTTGGAGACGATGCCGCCGATCTTCGCGCGGTCCCGGTCGTTGAGCGCGGGCGAGGGCGATTCTTCTAGCACTTTCTGGTGCCGGCGCTGCAGCGAGCAGTCGCGTTCGCCGAGATGGGCCACGTTGCCGTGGCTGTCGCACATCACCTGGATCTCGATGTGGCGCGGCTTGTCCAGGTACTTTTCCATGTAGACCGCGTCGTCGCCGAACGCGGCCTTGGCCTCGGCGCGGGCCGTCGAATAGGCCTGCTCCAGTTCGCTCTCGGACCGGGCGACCTTCATGCCGCGGCCGCCGCCGCCCGACGCGGCCTTGATCAGCACCGGGTAGCCGATCTTCCTGGCCGTCGCCAGCGCGTCCTTCGCCGTCTCCAACTCGCCTTCCGAGCCGGGCACGCACGGGATGCCCAGGCTGCGCGCGGTGCGCTTGGCCTCGATCTTGTCGCCCATCACCCTTATGTGTTCGGGCTTGGGACCGATGAAGGTGATGCCGTGGTCGCCGACGATCTCGGCGAAGTTGGCGTTCTCCGAAAGGAAGCCGTAGCCGGGATGGATGGCGTCGGCGCCGCTGATCTCGGCGGCCGAAACGATTGCCGGAATGTTCAGGTAGCTGTGAGTCGCCGAGGGCGGGCCGATGCAGATGGCTTCGTCGGCGAGGCGCACATGCATGGCGTTCTCGTCGGCCTGCGAGTGCACCGCGACGGTGCGGATGCCCATTTCCCGGCAGGCCCGGTGGATGCGCAGGGCGATCTCACCGCGGTTGGCGATCAGGACCTTCTCGAACATGGCGCTATTCGATGATCAGCAGCGGCTCGCCATACTCGACGGGCTGCTCGTTGCTGATCAGGATGCGTGTGACCGTGCCACCTTTCGGCGCGGTGACCGGATTCATGGTCTTCATCGCCTCGATGATCAACAGTGTCTGTCCGGCGCTCACCTTGTCGCCCACCCGCACGAAGGGCGGCACGCCAGGCTCGGCCGAGGTGTAGACGGTGCCGACCATGGGCGACGTCACCAGGCCCGGATGCCCGTGGACGACGTCGCCGGCAGGCGCGGCGACGGCCGGGGCAGCGCTCGCGGCGGCTGTCACCGTCGCGGCTGGCGCGGCCGCATGGACCACGGTGCCGCCCCGCGCCACGCGGATGCGGATGTCGTTGTCCTCTACCTCGATTTCAGTCAGCCCGGTTTCGTCGAGCAGCGCCGCCAGTTCGCGGATCAGTTCCTTGTCGACGGTGAATTTGCCCATCGGCCCTTGCCTTGTTTCACGAGCGCGCGACTTTATCCGCAACGGCGTCCAGCGCCAAGAGATACCCTTTGGCGCCCAGCCCGCAGATGACGCCGGTCGCCACGCCGCTGACGTAAGAGTGGTGACGGAATGCCTCGCGCCGGAAGATGTTGGACAGATGCACCTCGATGATCGGTCCCTTGAACGCCTGCAGCGCGTCGAGAATCGCCACCGACGTGTGGGTGTAGGCGCCTGCGTTGATGATGATGGCGGACGCCGTCAGCCGGCCGTCCTGGATCCAGGTGACCAGCTCGCCTTCATGGTTGGACTGGCGGAAGTCGATGAACAGGCCCAGTTCCCTGGCCCGGTCCTTCACCATCGTCTCGATGTCGACCAGCGTCTGGGCGCCGTAGATCTCCGGCTCGCGAGTCCCCAGCATGTTGAGGTTCGGGCCGTTGAGCACCAGGACGGTCGGGGCTGCTGCGCTTGCCATGATCTGATCCCGCCTATATTAGAGGGAGACCTTGTAAATCCCCCGGACGGCCAAGTCAAAAGCGCACGGAAGGAGCCTGTGATCCACGTCACCATCAATGGCGAAAACCGCCAGTTCGACGCACCCATCCTGCTGAACAGCCTGCTCTCGGAACTGGGCATCGACCCGAGGAAAGTGGCGCTCGAGCGCAACCTTGAGATCGTGCCGCGCTCGACCTACGGCGACGTGCTGGTGGGTGACGGCGACCGGCTCGAGATCGTTCACTTCATCGGCGGCGGCAAGGATGAGCCCGATGAGGGATTAGTGGTAGCCGGCCAGCGCTTCACCTCGCGGCTGATCGTCGGCACCGGCAAGTACAAGGATTTCGAGGAAACCCGCGACGCCATCGCCGCCTCGGGCGCCGAGATCGTCACCGTGGCCGTGCGCCGGGTGAACATCTCCGACCCGAAGCAGCCCATGCTGATGGATTATGTCGACCCGAAAAAGTACACCTACCTCCCCAACACCGCCGGCTGCTACACCGGTGAGGACGCGGTCCGCACACTGCGCCTGGCGCGCGAGGCGGGCGGCTGGAACCTGGTGAAGCTGGAAGTGCTGGGCGACCAGAAGACGCTCTATCCCAACATGGTCGAGACCCTGCGCGCCGCCGAGATGCTGATCAGGGAAGGCTTCCAGGTGATGGTCTACTGCTCGGACGACCCGATCATGGCCATGGAACTGGAGAAGATGGGCTGCTGCGCCATCATGCCGCTGGCCGCGCCGATCGGCTCGGGCCTTGGCGTGCAGAACCCGGTGACCTTGCGGATCATCATCGAGAACGCCAAGGTGCCGGTGCTGGTCGACGCGGGCGTCGGCACCGCGTCGGACGCGGCGGTGGCCATGGAACTGGGCTGCGACGGCGTGCTGATGAACACCGCCATCGCCCAGGCCAAGGACCCGATCAGGATGGCCAGGGCGATGAAGCTGGCGGTAGAGGCGGGCAGGCTATCCTATCTGGCCGGCCGTATGCCGAAGAAGCTTTATGCCGACCCGTCATCGCCGCTGGGCGGGTTGATCTAGCACACCGGCTGTCGATTTCGGGTGAGGGGGATCGTTTGAGGGACACTTACCGGAACCCGCTGCTTCTCGAAAACAAGCCGTCCGTCGACGCCGCATTCCTGTCTGCTGACATCCGGGCCTGACGGTCATGGGCGGCGATGGCATGGGGGGATTGGCTGCCGCGATCCTGATCGTCGCCATGCTTATGGTGGCGGTCGGGTTCGCCATCGCCTGCTGGCTTGGGCGGAAATTCGCGCGGATGCGCGGCTGGCCGCCCTCGCGCGTCGGGCTTGCCGGAGTGCTGGCGGGCCTTGGCGGCATGGCGATCGGGGCTGCGGCCGTGGCCGCGACCTTCCTTGAATCGAGCTGGTCGCCGCCACCCCGCCTGGAGATCGCCGTTCCCTCCGGTTATGACCGGCCCTGGACCGTTCTGCTGGAAGACCCGCGCGCGCCGGCCACGCTCGACTGGCGAGGGTCGAGCCTGCCCCTCGCGCAGCGCCATGCCCGCGTGGCGGCGCCGCTGAGCGGGGTCATCCGGGTGCGCGCACTGGGCGAAGCCAGTGGACGTGGCGATCTGGAGGTGGTGTGGAGCGACGGTGCGCCCCACAACGGCACCGGTGGCGGCCCCGGACCTGCGGGAACAGGTGCAACTGCCTATCTGCTGCTCGGCCGCCCGCTGACGGACGGCACGCTGCCCGAAGCACCCAGCGGCGCCGAACTGGCAGCGGAGATCGCGACGCGCGACGGCCGCTAGCTTAGGTCTTCACGGACGGGCAACGGCTCCCCATATGAGTCGCAGGTGCCGAGCCCCAGGAGATGTCCATGGCTGAAACCGCCACTGCCAACAATGTGCTCGTCTGCTGTCCCTCCGACGGCTCACTCAACCGTGTGCCCGCCGACCGGCTGGGGCAGCACCCCAAATGCGGCAAGTGCGGCCAGTCGCTGTTTCAGGCTCATCCCGTCGTACTGACGTCCGCCAATTTCGACAAGCACGCCGCAAAAAGCGACCTGCCGCTGCTGATCGATTTCTGGGCTGCTTGGTGCGGGCCGTGCCGTCAGATGGCGCCGTGGTTCGAGCAGGCCGCCCGCGACCTGGAGCCGCGTGTCAGGCTGGGCAAGCTGGATACGGAGGCCGAACAGGACATCGCCGCGCGCTACGCCATCCGCAGCATCCCGACGCTGATCCTGGTCCACAAGGGCAGGGAGATCGCCCGCATGTCAGGCGCCGTGCCGGCGTCGGAACTCATCCGCTGGGTGAGGGGCGCGCTGTCCTGATTGGTGGATCACGGCGGGTGGCGTCGGTTAAATCAGGCCGATACACCTGACCAGGCCGCCACGGGGGAGCACGGCGTCAGATGCAGCCCCGCGCCTTCAGGTTCTGCTGCACCTCGACCGTCGTCTGGGTCTGCTGCAAATACCGGCTGAGGGCGATGCATTGCTGCTGGTTGAGACGGTTGCCGACGCCGCGGCTCAAATCCTCTTCCTGGTAGTCGTCGCCGGTCATGCCGTCGGCGCTGTTGAGCGGACCGCCGCCCACGTCGGCGACCGGTTCGTCGGCCGGCGCGTTGCGCACTTCCTCGACAGGCTGGGCCCACGCGACGGGCGCCGCCAGGCCAAGCGCGATCACCAATGCTGTCAGCCGCATGTCAGCCCTCCACCGGCTTGAAAGGTTTGGCCTTGCGGGCCTTCTCGATGGCTTTGGTCATTGTCTCGTAAGGCACCATGCCCTGCAAGAGCTGGGTGCCGACGATGAAATTCGGCGTGCCCTCGATGCCCAGCTTGTCGGCGAGGGCGTGGTTCTCGGCGATGACCTCGTCGATCGCCTCGTCCTTCATGTCCGCCTTGAGCTTCGCCACGTCGAGGCCGACCTCGCCGGCGACGCGGTAGAGCACCTCGTCGTTCAGCGATTCCTCCAGGCCCATCAGCGCCATGTGGAACGCGACATACTTGCCCTGCCTGGCCGAGGCGATGGCGGCGCGCGACGCGGTGATCGATTGCGGTCCCAGCACCGGGTATTCCTTGAAAACCACGCGTACGTTGGGGTCTTCCTTCAGCAGGCGGGAGATACTGGGCTGCGCCAGCCGGCAATAGCCGCAGCGATAATCGAAGAACTCGACCACGGTCACGTCGCCGTCCGGATTGCCCGCCACCATGGCGCCGTCGCTGCCCAGCACGTCGACCTTGTTGGCAATGATGTTCTTCTCGGCCTCGATCGCGGCTTCGCGGGCGTTGACCGCTTGCAGCCGCTCGATCATCTCCTGCAGCACCTTGGGATTGTTCTTCAGATAGTCGCGGATGATCTGTTCGACCTGCGCCTTGTCACGCTCGGACAGGGCCAGCGCCGGATGCGCGGCATACAGGCCGACCAGGACGGCCAGCGCCGCGCAGAGCGCCTTCAGTAATCGGGTCACATCATCCTCCGGCCTTGTCGTTGGTGCCGTCCTCGGGGTCTTCCTCCGGCGGCGGCTCCTTGCCGCGCCTTCGGTAGGTGTCCTCGACGGCCGCGCGGGCGATCATATAGAGGTCCTGGGCCCGAAACCATTCCGGCGATTGCGGTTGCAGCTTGTCGACGGCGATCTTGGCCTGCCGCGCCGCGCTCGGCGCCTCTCCCGAGACGGTGTAGCGCTCGGCGGCGGCCAGCGCGGCCATGGCGACGTCGTCCTTGATGGTGTAGGCGAGGGCGAGCTGGTGCCAGGCGAAGCCGTTGTCGTTCTCCATCCGCGTGGCCAGGGTCAGGTTCTCGATGGCTTCGTCGGCGCGCGCCTTGTCCTCCTTCGACAGCAGCGACTGGGCGAGTGACACGCGCAGCAGCGGCTCGTAGGGCGCGGCGGCGACGGCGGCGCGGTAGGGCTCGATGGACTCCTCGATCCTGCCGCTTTCAAACAGGATCTGCGCCTTGAGTTCGAGGAAATAGGGATCGTGCGGGCGTTCCGCGATCAGCGAGTCGATCTCCTTCATCGACTGCGTCTCCAACGCCTGCCGGTGATAGGCGACAGCGCGGGCGTAGCGGGCATAGGTGCTGGTGTCGCTCAGCGGATAGGTCTGGAACACGATGGTCGGATGCTCCAGGAAGCCGATCAGCTTGGCCTTGATCCGCTTCAGCCGCTCCACGTCCTCAGGCCGTGCCGGCGTGTCCCAGTAGGGGCTCTTTTCGGCGTCGGTGCGCAGCCGGTCGATGCGGTCCGTGGTCATCGGGTGCGACCGCACATACGGATCCTTGTTCTCCGTCATCAGCGATTCCTGGTCGCCGAGATATTCGAAGAAGCTGATCAGGCCGCGGCCCGATTGGCCCGAGGCCGTCAGGAAGTTGAGGCCCGCCTGGTCGGCGGCGGATTCCTGGGTGCGGCTGTAGATCAGGAAAGATCGGGTGGCGAACTCGCCGCCGCTGCCCAGGATCGCCGCGCCGGCCGCCGGTGCGCCTGCCGCCATCGCGGCGGCGCCCAGCACGAGGCTGAGGATCGATATGGTCGAGGCGCCCTTCAGGCCGTCCTGGAAGCGGGCGAGATGGCCGCCGGTGATGTGGCCGGTCTCATGCGCCAGCACGCCGATCACCTGCAACGGATCCTCAGCCACCTTGAGCATGCCGGTGAACACGAAGATGCGCTGGCCCGCGGCGACGAAGGCATTGATCGAGTTGTTGTTCACCAGGTGGACGCGCACCACGTCGGGATCGAGACCCGCCGCCCGCCAGATCGGCGTCGCGTAGATCTTGATGTTTCGTTCGATCTCCGCGTCGCGGATGATCGATATCTGCTGGGCATGCGCCGGAGCGACCGCCGAGACGACGATCAGCAGGGCGCAGAGTGCGATATGGATGGCGTGCCGCATCGTGCCTCGTGGAAACATAGAGACAAAAGTAGGTGCGCGGTGACCAAGGGTCAACGCGCGCGGCCTGCGGACCAGCTTTAGTTTCAGCCCCGGTTCCACCATCCCTGGCGGCGCGGGCGCTTTGGCTCCTCCGCCGGGCCGGCATCCGCGGTCGCGCGTTCCGGTTCGGGGGCCTGCGCCTGCGCCGTGACTGCCTCGGCCACGACGGGCTCCGGTTCCGGCTCGGCGATGACGGCATCGGACACGAAGGGTTCCGCCAGATCGTCGGCGGGCTGGTCGATGGACGGCACCGGAGGCGGCGCCTCGTAGGGCTCGGCCCATTGGGCCTGATCAGGCGACGACAGCGCTTCGGCGTAGCTGGTGTATTCGGGCTGTGGCGCATCGGGCGTATAGGGCTCCGAAGGCTCGAACTCCGGCTGGCTGTCGTCGTCGGATTCCCACTCGCCGTCGGCCTCGCCGGTCTCGCCATCGGTGCCGGTCGCGTTCTGCGGGTTCGTCTCGTCGCCGCGCTGCTTCCGCCGGCGGCGGCCACCACGGCGGCCCCGGCGACGTTTGGCGCGCTGTTCTTCGCTGCCCTCGCCGCCCTCGCCACCCTGGGCGCTCTCGGACGCTTCGGCGGGGTGCGCCACTGTGTCGGCGACCGCGGCGTCGGAGGCCTCGTCTTCCGGCTCGGCGGCCTGGGGCGGCGGCGAAGCCTCGCTCTTGGGCCGGTCACGGTCGCGACCACGGCCGCGTCGGCGGCCACGGCCCTCGCGGCGCGTGTCGTCGTCGCGGCTTTCCGGCTCCTGGGCTTCCTGTTCGGTGGCTTCGACCTCGTCCTCGGCCTCATCGGGCTCGATCACGTCGGGCTCGTCGTCCTCGGCGACCATGAAATTGTCCTGGGTGATCACCCGGGGCTCGTTCTCCACCTCCTGCTGGCCTTCGCGGCGCAGGATGTAGTGCGGCCGGTGCATCGCCGAATCGCCCGAGATCTGTACCGAGATGTGGAAGCGTTCCTCGATGGCGCTCAGGTCCTGCCGCTTGTGGTTGAGGATGTACAGCGCCACGTCGAGCGGCACGGTCAGGTGCACGGTGAGCGCCCGGCCCTTGATGCCCTCTTCCTCGATCACGCGCATGATCTGCAGCGCGCTGGATTCGACCGATCGGACCGACCCGGCGCCGGCGCAGACCGGGCAGACGACGGTGCTGGATTCCAGCAGGCCGGGGCGCAGCCGCTGGCGCGACATCTCCAGCAGGCCGAACGAACTGATGCGGCCGACCTGGAGGCGGGCGCGGTCGGTCTTGAGCGCGTCCTTCATCCGGCGCTCGACGGCGCGGTTGTTGCGGCTCTCCTCCATGTCGATGAAGTCGATGACAACGAGGCCTGCCAGGTCGCGCAGCCGGAGCTGGCGGGCGACTTCGTCGGCTGCCTCCATGTTGGTGCGGAACGCGGTGCGCTCGATGTTGCGCTCGCGGGTCGACTTGCCGGAGTTGACGTCGATGGAAACCAGCGCCTCGGTCGGATTGATGACCAGGTATCCGCCGGACTTCAGCGGCACCGTGGCGTGATACATGGTCTCGAGCTGGCTCTCCACCTGGAAGCGGTGGAAGAGGGGGATCGGGTCCTTGTACTGCTTTACCTTCTTGGCGTGGCTGGGCATCAGGAGCTTCATGAACTCCTTGGCGTCCCGGTAGCCGTCATTGCCCTCGACCAGCACCTCGTCGATGTCGCCGGTGTACATGTCGCGGATGGCGCGCTTGACCAGGCTGCCTTCCTCGTAGATCAGCGCCGGCGCGATCGATTTCAGCGTGAGGTCGCGGATGGTGCCCCACAGCCGCAGCAGGTAGGAATAGTCGCGCTTGATCTCCGCCTTGGTGCGGCTGGCGCCGGCGGTGCGGATGATGGTGCCCATGCCTTCCGGCACCTGGAGTTCGCCGAGGACCGACTTCAGGCGCTTGCGGTCGCTGGAACTGGGGATCTTGCGGCTGATGCCGCCGCCGCGCGCCGTGTTCGGCATCAGCACGCAATAGCGGCCGGCCAGCGACAAATAGGTGGTCAGCGCCGCGCCCTTGGTGCCGCGCTCTTCCTTGACCACCTGCACCAGCAGGATCTGGCGGCGCTTGATGACTTCCTGGATCTTGTAGCGGCGCTGCATGGGCGAGCGGCGCACTTCGGCCGCATCGTCGTAGCCGTCGTCGGCGCCGACCTGCTCCACGTCCTCGCCGTCCTCGCCATCGCCGCTGTTGCCGCGGCTGCGCGGCTCGTCGCTGAACTCATCGCGGCGGCTGGCGTCATGGGCCGCCTGCTCGGCGAGCAGGGCGCGGCGGTCCTCGACCGGGATCTGGTAGTAGTCGGGGTGGATTTCGGTGAAGGCCAGGAAGCCGTGGCGATTGCCGCCATATTCGACGAAGGCTGCCTGGAGCGAAGGTTCGACCCGCGTTACGCGGGCCAGGTAGATGTTTCCTCTCAGCGAGGCCTTGCTGGCGGCCTCAAAGTCAAATTCCTCAATGCGGTTGCCGCGGACGACAGCCACCCGGGTCTCCTCCGGGTGGGCCGAATCTAGAAGCATGCGTGTGGACATAAAAACGGGCTCCAAGCCCACGGGCGGCGCGTCTTGGAGGCGCGTCCTGCCTGGGCGTGTTGTGAGGGAATACGGCCCGGAAGGACGCTTCGGTCTGAAGCGCCACGCCTTGATTCAACGTGAAATCGAGGTCAGGAACGGGCCGCGGGTTCATCAGTATCCTTACGATCTGTCTTCATTCCGCGGTTAGCGATCAACCGGCGTTTATCGGCGCTGACAGGAATGGCGCCGTCATCGACGGCCTCCGCTGCTGCATCCGGAAAACCCGCTTCGGTTTGCCGCGAAAGACGAGAGCAGGCGAACAATAGCGTGACAAGCCTCTGAATTGCAATGAAAAGCGGCGGCGGCCACCATTGCTGCCATCTCGCTCTGGCCAAGCCGCATCATGATGATTACCTTTCCCCCATGGGGCTGTCCGAAGACGGGTCAATGGGAAGGTCTGGGATCAGGCGCGGCAGTCGCGCCTGGATGATTCTGCTTGCGTTTGCGGTGTTTTTCGCCGGTTTGGGCAGTGTTTCGGCGCAGCCCGCCGTGACCGGCGTGCGCATCGGCACCCACCCGGATTCTACCCGCTTCGTGCTCGACCTCTCCGAGAACATCAAGGTCAACGTGTTCACCCTTGCCGACCCCTATCGCGTCGTCATCGATATGCCCGCCCTCGACTGGAAGGCGCCCGATGGCGGCAAGGGCGAGGCGGGGGAGACCGAAGGGCTGGTGGAACGCTACCGCTTCGGCCTGTTCCAGCAGGGCAACGCGCGCCTCGTCGTCGATCTGCGCAAGCCTGCGTCGGTCCGCCAGGCGTTCGTGCTGCCGCCCGAGGCCGGGTTCGGCTACCGCTTCGTCCTCGACCTGGAGGCGACCGACCGGGCCAGCTTCATGAAGACAGTGCAGGTGCCGCCCGCGGCGCCCACAGCCGCGCCGCCCATGGCCATCCAGTCGGCGCCGCAAAAGCGTGGTGACAACCGCCGGACCGTGGTCATCGACGCTGGCCATGGCGGCGTTGATCCGGGCACCATCAGCAGCGACGGAACCTACGAGAAGCAGGTGACGTTGAGCGTGGCGCTCGAGTTGAAGCGCCAGCTCGAACGGACAGGCCGTTACAACGTGATCGTCACCCGCCAGAGCGACATCTTCATTCCACTCGGCGAGCGGGTCGAAATCGGCCGCCGCGCCAAGGCCGACCTGTTCATTTCGCTGCACGCCGACGCCATCGCCAACAAGGATATCCGCGGCGGCACGGTCTATACCCTGTCCGAAACTGCGTCGGACAAGGAGGCTGCCGCGCTCGCCAGCAAGGAGAACAAGGCCGACATCATCGCCGGCGTCGACCTGGGCAAGCAGTCTCCCGAGGTGACCGACATCCTGATCGACCTGATGCAGCGCGAGACCATGAACTATTCGATCGAGTTCGCCACCCTGTTGATCCCCAGCATGGAGCGTTCCATCGAGATGCGCGCCAATTCGCACCGCTTCGCCGGCTTCCGGGTGTTGAAGGCGCCGGACGTTCCTTCCGTCCTGGTCGAGATGGGGTACCTGTCCAATAGCCACGATACCAAGTACCTGAAGTCGGAGAAGGGCCGGCGCGAGATCGCCGCGGCGGTCGCGGGCGCGGTGGACGACTATTTCCAGCGGCATGACTCCCGTTTGTCGTTGCAATGACCGCTATGCCAGGGCAGGGCCGATGGCGGCTTGTCGCGGACGGCCGGGTGCCATATTTTCCCGGTGTCTCCCGGCCCGGATCCGGTAGGGCGAGAGCGTAAAGGCCGATGGCTGTAAGCAACTTGAATCGATATGTGAAGATCGCAGCGGGCGTCGTCGGCGCCCTGGTGCTGACGGTCGTGGTGGTCGTGATCGTCGTGCTGTACCGCTTCGGCGCGGCGCTCCCTGACGTCGACCAGCTGCGCAACTACGAGCCGCCGGTCACCACCCGCATCCATGCGGCCGACGGACGCCTGATCGGCGAGTATGCCCGTGAACGACGGCTGTTCGTGCCGCTCGAGGCGATTCCCGAGCGGGTGATCCAGGCGTTCATGTCGGCCGAGGACAAGAATTTCTACGACCATGGCGGCATCGACTATCTGGGCGTGATCCGCGCGGTATTCGAGAACTTCTACAACAAGGCCACCGGACAACGCCTCGTCGGCGCCTCGACCATCACCCAGCAGGTGGCGAAGAACTTCCTGCTCACCAACGAGGTGTCCTACACGCGCAAGATCAAGGAGGCGATCCTTGCCTACCGCATCGAGCGCGCGTTCGACAAGGACCAGATCCTCGAGCTGTATCTGAACGAGATCTATCTGGGGCAGGGCATGCACCCGCAGGGCTCCTACGGCGTCGCGGCCGCCGCCCAGTCCTATTTCGACAAGTCGCTGGCCGAGCTGGACCTGGCCGAGACCGCCTATCTGGCGGCGTTGCCGAAGGCGCCCAGCAATTACCATCCTGTGAAGCATCCGGCGGCCGCGAAGGGCCGCCGCGACTGGGTGCTCGGGAGGATGGCCAGCGACGGCATCATCACCCGCGACGAGCGCGACGCGGCCATCGCCGAGCCGCTGCGGATGCGCGCGCCGCAGGGCGACCGGGTGTTCACCGCCGACTATTTCAACGAGGAAATCCGCCGCGAGATCGCCAAGCTCTACGGCTACAACGCGCTGTACGATGGTGGACTGTCGATCCGCTCGACCCTCGATTCCCGCCTGCAGGCCATCGCCGAGACAGCACTGCGCCACGGGCTCGTGACCTACGACCGTCGCCACGGCTGGCGCGGTCCGCTCGGCCATATCGAACTGGACGACTGGAAGAAGAAGCTGGCCGCCCTCAAGATCTCGACCGGCCCGCGGGAATGGCGACTTGCCGTCGTCCTTTCGGTCGACGCCGCCGGTGCGGCCATCGGCAGCATAGACGGCGATCGCGGCACCATTCCGTTTTCCCGCATGACCTGGGCACGGCCGGCTATGAGGGAACAGAACGTCGGTGCGGCGCCGTCGAAGCCGTCCGACGTGGTCAAGCCCGGCGACGTGATCGTCGTCACCAAGGCCACGGACGACGGCGCGGGCGCCAGCGAATACAGCCTGCAGCAGATACCCAAGGCCGAGGGCGCGATCGTCGCCATGGACCCGCATACCGGCCGCATCCTCGCGCTGGTGGGCGGCTTCGACTACAACGGCAGCCAATTCGACCGCGCCATGCAGGCGACCCGCCAGCCCGGCTCTGCGTTCAAGCCGTTCGTCTATGCCGCCGCGCTCGACAGCGGCTTCACCCCGTCGGACCTGGTGCTCGACGCGCCGTTCGTCATGGACCAGGGACCGGGCCTGCCGAAATGGCGGCCGCAGAACTATTCCAACGAATTCTACGGGCCCAGCACCCTGCGCATGGGCATCGAGAAGTCACGCAACGTCATGACCGTGCGGCTTGCCCAGCAGGTTGGCATGGCCAAGATCTCGGCCTATGCGCACAATTTCGGCATCACCGACAAGATGCCGAAGGTTCTCTCCATGTCGCTGGGCGCGGGCGAGACCACGGTGCTGAAGCTGACCAATGCCTACGCCATGCTGGTAAACGGCGGCAAGCGGATCACGCCCAGCCTGATCGACCGCATCCAGGATCGCTGGGGGCGCACCGTCTACCGCCACGACAAGCGGCCGTGCCCCGGCTGCGCCGCGCCGGCCTGGAGCAACCAGCAGGCTCCCGTTATCCCGGATAACCGCGAGCAGGTCGTCGATCCCGCCACCGCCTACCAGATGGTCTCCATGCTCGAGGGCGTCGTCCAGCGTGGCACCGGCGCACGGGTCAGCGCGGTCGGCAAGCCGCTGGCCGGCAAGACCGGCACCACCAACGACAATTTCGACAACTGGTTCGTCGGGTTCTCGCCCGATCTGGCGGTCGGCGTCTATGTGGGCTTCGACACCCCCGGCACCCTGGGCAGCAAGGAAACCGGCGCCAGCTCGGCCGCACCGATGTTCCAGGAGTTCATGGAAAAGGCGCTGAAGGGCCAGCCTGCCATTCCATTCCGCATTCCGCCGGGCATCAGGCTGGTGCGGGTCAACAGCAAGACCGGCCAGCCCACGTCGCCCGACGACCACAACGTGATCCTCGAGGCGTTCAAGCCCGGCACCGAACCGAACGGCCAGCGCAACGTGCTCGATGGATCGGGGGTTGACGGATCTGACGGCGGCATGCCATCTCCCTCGGAGAAATCCGCCCCGGTCGGTACCGGCGGTCTTTACTAGAACCGAAAAGCAAAGGTTATCAAGACGATGCGAGCCGAAATTCAGGCACATGTTGACTCAATCGAGCAGTCGCTGGAACTGCTGAGGAGGTCTCTTTGACTGGGATCGGGCGGTCAGGCGTCTCGACGAGCTGAACCAGCTCTCCGAGGATCCCAATCTCTGGAACGACCCGGGCAAGGCGCAGAAGCTGATGCGCGAGCGCACCCGGCTGGACCAGGCGATCACCGCCACGCGGGAGATCGAATCCGGCCTGGCCGAGAACCTGGAACTGGCCGAGATGGCCGAGGCCGAAGGCGACACGGCCCTGGTCGACGAGGCACAGCAGGCGCTCAAGGACCTCGCGGCGCTCGCCCACGCAAAGCGCATCGACGCGCTGCTGTCGGGCGAGGCGGACAGTAACGACACCTACCTGGAAATCCACGCCGGCGCCGGCGGCACCGAGAGCCAGGACTGGGCGTCCATGCTGCTGCGCATGTATACCCGCTGGGCCGAAGCCCACGGCTACAAGACCGAGCTGATGGAAACCAGCGACGGCGAAGAGGCCGGCATCAAGTCCGCCACCATCCAGATCAAGGGCGAGAACGCCTTCGGCTGGCTGAAGACCGAGGCGGGCGTGCACCGGCTGGTGCGCATCTCGCCCTATGATTCCAACGCCAGGCGGCACACCAGCTTCGCCAGCGTCGGCGTCTATCCGGTCGTCGACGACACCATCGAGATCGAGATCAACGACAAGGATCTGCGCATCGACACCTACCGGTCCTCGGGCGCGGGCGGCCAGCACGTCAACACCACCGACAGCGCCATCCGCATCACCCACATCCCGACCAACATCGTCGTTCAGTGCCAGAACGAGCGCTCGCAGCACAAGAACCGCGCCACCGCCATGAAGATGCTGCAGAGCCGGCTCTACGAGGCCGAGCTGCGCGCCCGCGAGGAAAAGGCACAGGCGGCCGCGGCCAGCAAGACCGACATCGCCTGGGGCCATCAGATCCGCTCCTACGTGCTGCAGCCCTACCAGATGGTGAAGGACCTGCGGACCGGCGTGGAGTCCTCCCAGCCCGACCTGGTGCTCAACGGCGGCATCGACGAATTCGTCGCCGCCGCGCTCGCCCAGAAGGTCGACGGCAAGGCAGGCGAGGCGATCGAGGACCTAAGCTAGCCCTCAGCCGTCATAACGCCGACTTGTCCCGGCATGGCCCGAAGGGCGACGCTGGAAGCCGGGTAGCCAGACTGGCCATTCCGGTTGTCCATCGCCGCAAAAGCGCTATCTTGATTGTTACCGTACGGTGCTGTACGGTTTTGGTCGAGGTGCTGAATGGATACGGTAAGGCGAAAAGGCGCCGAGGAGGCGCGCAACCAGCTTCCCGACCTGCTCGATGCCGCCGAGAATGGCGAGGCGACGGTTATTACGCGCCATGGCCGCCCAGTGGCCGCGCTTGTACCGGTCGACGCCCAAGGCAATGCGTCACGCCAGGAATCATTGCTCTCGGTGGCAGGGACCGGACGTGGCCTCTGGGGGGACGACAGCGCCGATGAAATCCGTCGGCTACGCGACGAATGGAACCGCTGAACCTCGATGGACTGCCGGATCAGGCACTGCTCCTGATCGATACGGCCCCGATCATCTACGTCCTTGAGGCGCATCCGTCACTTGCCGCGCGCTTCAGGCCTCTCTTCGATGCCCATGCCGCCGGAAGGCTTCGATTTGCCGTGACCACGGTGACGATCGCAGAGGTGCTCACTGGTCCCTTGAAGTTGGGCGAGGAAGGATTGGCACGGCGCTATCGCACGGTGCTTCAGTCCTGGCAGGTCGTCGGGCTCGATCTCGATATCGCTGAAAGCGCGGCTAGGCTGCGTGCCTCGTTGCGTCTCCGGCTTGCGGACGCAGTTCAGGCGGCGAGCGCACTAGCGATCAATGCGGCCGGCCTCGTAGCCCATGATGGAGACTTCGCGCGTATGCGCGCGTTGCGGGTCATTTCCTGAAGTGACGTCTGGAGTCGGATGATTGCGGGCGGCGGTGCCAGATCCCACGGAAGTTCGCACGGAGTCACCGTAGCTCTGTGCTACTTTGGCAATGGAGCTGAAGCTAACCGACTTTCAAGAGCGCTTCCAATTATCCAAGCGGATGCCGCCGGAAGTATCCAAACAACAATTAGAACTAGCCCAAAAAATTGATTGGGCGAAGTCGCCAGTGCGTAAGAAAGAACAATTTCCATAAGCACAATTAAAAAAGCGTTCCCATGTTCTCGAAGATGTCGGTAGGAAGTGATAAATTCGCTAGATGGGGTTCTTTTTTCGTTATCCGGCAGAGATGGCGCTCTAGCGGTTGCCAAATCTCGATAGAAGGTCTCAATTAGATCAAACTTATTGGCGCATGCGCGTACCACTAACCCAAAATGAACTCCAATAACTACGCCGACAGTTATCGCCGCGGGAACTGGCAAATAAATCCAACATAGGCCAATCGAGAGTAAGATGGGTAGCAGCAAGCAGGCCGCCGCCGCATAGGGTGATGACTTCACAGCGGAGTACCGTACATGAGCCCGAGTTGCATGCAGAGTCAGTATGGGCGCGCTTGCAATGTAACAGAATGCGAAGCCAAGCGCGGCAACTAAGCTAACATTGAGAAAGGTTGCCTCTTTAAATTCTTCGATCGTTGTCAAACGGTTTGCAAAAGGTGAGCTTGGCTCAAGTGTCAGAAATAAAACAGAAATAGCACCAATTACAGTGCCCAAGAAATAACGGATAGTGTAATATTCCCACCACCGATTTTCCACAACTTCGCTCCTGCGTAAACGAAGATAAGAGACCTATTTTCAATACTTGCCAAGAACATTGAAGATCGATCCTCATGGCAAGGAACGGTTTCCTGTGCACCGAGCCTAAGAGTTCTTTTACCCTTATTGCGGTAGATTGGCGAGTGGCAAATCAACCATTTGGATGCCATTGTACTCGCTACACATCCTATGAGTGGGTACATGGCTAGAGCGCTAGTTGGGGCCGTATCATTCGTCATCGCATTTGCTTCAGCAACCGGTTTCGCGAGAACAGATTTCCCGACCTTTGAGTTCAAAGGTGTTAAGGCGGGGGAGGTTGTCGACACCTCAGTGGCTGGGCAGTGCAAAATGTATGATCGGACCCTTAGTTGTATTCATCCAGATGATGCAGTGGCTAGTGCGCCAGTAGGAGACATCAGTTTCAGATTTTATGAAAACCGGCTGATCAGCATGGAATTTGTCTTTCAGAATTCTGGATTTTCTTTAATTAAAACTGGATTTCAGACAAAATATGGCCAGCCTTGCTCGACTAAAAATCTAAAATGGCAAAATCAGATGGGGGCTGTATTAGATAATCCTATATTTGTATGGTGTTTCAAGACAGGCAAGCTTCATCTGCAGGCAAGAGGTGAACGTAGTAATGTAGGCAGCGTGTTTTATGAGGACGACTTCCAACCCCCCAGCCAGGCGGTTCCTATTGATTTCTAACTAGTCGGACATACATCGGCAACTGTGCCGCTAAGAAAATACCCAGTGGGGCAGGGACAACGAAAAAGGGCGGCATCGCTGCCGCCCTTTGCTTAGCTGAACAGGTCGAACTGGCTTTTCTTCAGTTCGCCGGCGTCGTAGGGCGGATCGGGGCACCGCCGTTGGTCGGCGCCTCCGGTGAAGCCGGCGACGCGGCGGGCTGAACGACCGGCTTGGCGCCGACCGGGCGGCCGGGCGCGGTTTCCAGTGGGTTGTCGACATGGACGAACTGGCCCTCGATGTGGGCGCCCGCCTCGATGGAGATGATCTCGTGCCACACGTCGCCCTGGACCTTGGCGGTGCGCTCGAGGCGCACGCGGCGGGCACGGATTGTGCCCTTCAGGCGGCCGTGGATGATCACGGTTTCGGCGACCACGCTGCCGGTCACTTCGGCGCTCTCGCCGATGGTGAGCGAGCCGCAATGCAGGTCGCCTTCCATGCGGCCGTCGAACTGAACTTCGCCGGTGGTGATCAGGTTGCCTTTGAGCTGGACGTCGCCGCCGATGATCGACGGCGTGTTCGCGGCGGAGCGGTTCGGATTGGTGGACACTACGTTGCCTTCCCTTTCTTTGATTGGCTGCTTGCCGTCGCGGGGGTCAGATTGCCTGAACATGCTGTGCTGCCTTGAAGACCTTCACCGGATTGATAGGCGTGCCGTTGAAGCGGACTTCATAGTGCAGGTGGATGCCGGTACTGCGACCGGAACTTCCCATGACACCGACTTCCTCGCGCAAGGCGACACGTTGGCCCTGTCTTACCATGATCTTGCTGAGGTGCCCATAGCGGGTGATGAAACCGTTGCCGTGATCGATCTCGACCATTAGGCCATAGGCGCCGTCACGACCGGCGAAGGAGACCTTGCCGGGGGCGGTGGAAAAGATCGGCGACTGTTCCTTCTGGCTGCCGAGATCGACGCCGGAATGGAACGCCGGTGCGCCGTTGAACGGATCGGTGCGGCCGCCGAAGGCGCTGGAGATGTAGAACTCCTCGACCGGCAGCGACAGCGGCGCTCGCTCCAGGGTCTTGTAGATCAGGCTGAGACGGTCGACGTTCTGCATCAGCGAGATCAGCGCCCTGGTCTGGCTTTCGTCGTCGAAGGTGTTGAAGCGCATCGGCAGATACGGACCGCCGACGCCGGCGGCGATGCGGCGCGGGCCGGAGGCGAGCACCTTGTCGGTGCTCAGGCCGGCGATCTTCAGCGCCTGCTCGTAACGATTGATGGTGTCGCGGACCTGGTTGTCCAGGCGGACGATCAGCACGCTCTGCATGCCTTCGAGTTCGTCGAGCTTGCTGCCCAGCGGGTCGCCGGCGTCCGAAGTGCGCTCGCCGCGCAGCACGATGGGCATGCGCTGGTTGTTGCGCTTGCGCTGGTCGGGCGTCTGGCCGACGCGCGGCACCAGGCTGGGCGGCGCATCGGCGGTTTCCGGGCCGCCGACGGGCAGACTCTCGTTGGCGCCGGGCTTCTCGAGGGTGATCGGATAGCGGCTGGCCATCTCGCGGCTGGGCAGGTTGCCGAGCATGGCGTCCTTCGAGCGGGCCAGCAGGCCGTCGATCATTTCCTGGCGCTGCTGCAAGGTCTGGGTGCGGTTCAGGATGTCGTCCTGCAGGGTCAGCAGTTGCTTGTGCAGGTCGCCGCGAATCTCGCGCAGGTCGGCGATCTGGCGGTCCTTGCTCTCGATCACCTGGTTGCCGAAGATCATGGTCGCCGAGGCGATGCCGACCCAGCAGGTGACGGTGAAGGCGACGGCCAGCGAGATCGACTGGAAGCGCGGAGACAGCGACACGAACCGCACGACTCCCCGGGAGCGGAAATAGATCTGCCGCTCCGGAAAGTGATGGTGGTACTGCTTCGTGAGGTACGCACGAAGCGCTTCCAGACGCGGCCAGTCGCGTTTCTGCAAAGCTTTTAGCCCTCGATCGGCGTTCTGTTGAACCAGCCGAGGTTCTAACAAACTTAACCGGGGGAAGCGACTCATTACGAACCAGAGTCTGCCACAGCGCACAGGCCGTCGTGGAAATCCGGCGGAAATCCGGCCTTTTCCCGGGCTTCTAGGTTGAATGGCGGCTTAAGCGCGCCCCGGAAGTGCCGTTTGACTAATTTTCGCCACATATCCGCCGAATCATTCCGGGTTCGGTCGCACATCCAGTCGAACCAGCGCTTGCCCGCCGCCACGTGCCCGATCTCGTCGCGCAGGATGGTGCGCAGGATGTCGGCGCTCGCTGTATCGCCGGCTCCATCGAAGCGGCGGATCATGCCGGGCGTGACGTCGAGGCCGCGCGCCTCCAGCACCAGCGGTACGATCGCCAGCCGTGCCATCAGGTCGTGCGCGGTTTCCGTGGCCGCTTCCCAAAGGCCGTCATGGGCGGGAAGGTCGCCATAACCGGCGCCGAGATCCGCCAGACGGTCGGCGACCAGCAGGAAGTGCAATCCTTCCTCGTCCGCGACGGCCACCCAGTCGTCGAAGAACGCACGCGGCATTCCCGACGAGGCGAAGCGGGCGATCAGGTCCCAGGCCAGGTCGACGGCATTGAGTTCGATATGCGCAAGGGCATGCAGCAGTGCGATCCGGGTGGTGTCCGAGCCGGCCGACCGCCGCTTCGGCATCTTGGCCGGCGCCAGCAACTCGGGCCTGTCCGGGCGGGCAGGGCGATCCGGCGGGGTCACGCCGCCGATGTCCGCCAGCGCGCCGTCCCGCCACGCGCGCGCCACCCCGCGCGAGAGCGCCGCCTTCGACCGGGCGTCGGCGGTGCCCAGCACCGCGCAGGCGCCCTCGGTCAGCGTGGCGAAGCCGGTCATGTGGGTTTCAGAGCGCCTGCGCCGCGGCCAGCACCTCGGCGGCGTGGCCCTTGACCGAGACCTTCGGCCAGATCCGGCGGATCACGCCGTCGCCGTCTATGAGAAAGGTCGCGCGCATGATGCCCATGTATTTCCGGCCATACAGCGACTTTTCCTGCCAGACGCCGTAGGCCTCGGTCACCGTGCCGTCCTCGTCGGCGCCCAGCGCCACGCCCAGCTTGTGCTTGGCGGCGAACTTCTCGTGCTTGGCGACGCTGTCGCGCGAGACACCGATCACTTCGGCGCCGGCCTTGGCGAAGTCCGCCTTGAGGGCGGTGAAGTCGATGGCCTCGGTGGTGCAGCCGGGCGTATCGTCCTTGGGGTAGAAGTAGAGCACCACCGTCTTGCCCTTCAGGTCAGCCAGCGACACGGTGCCGCCGCCGTCGCGGATCATCGAGAACGCCGGGGCCTTGTCGCCGACGTCAAGTTGCTTTGCCATGGTCTTCCTCCTGGGGTGGGAGCTTCGATGCGGGAGCGGCGATCATCTCGTCGAAGATGTGCCGCACGCGGGTTTCGGTCGCCAGCAGCGCCGTCTCCAGTTCGCCGAAGTCGCTGAAGCCGGTCGCCCGGGTCAGGGCGCCGAGCAAGGCGGGCGAGGCGTGCAGAGCGGGATCGAAATCGCCGCCCAGCGTCTGCCGGGAGAAGCCGCGGATGGAGTCCATCAGTACCCACGCGCGCCTTAATTCGTCCACCATCGGCGAGGGGATCAGTCCGGCGCCGAGAATATTGTCGAAGGCGACCGGGGTGCGCGGGCTGAACAGTCCCGGGTCGCCGACGCCGTGGCGCAGTTGCAGGAACTGGGCGATGAATTCCAGATCGAGCAGGCCGCCGCGCACATGCTTCACCGACCACGGATTCTCGGTGCCGAACTCGGCGGCGAGGCGCCGGCGCATTTCGGCGACGGTGAACAGCACCCGGTCCGGGTCTCGCGGCATGGCCAGCACCGAATGGATCAGGCTGTCGATGTCTGCCATCAGGTCGAGCGGGCCGGCGACCGGGCGGGCGCGTGTCAGCGCCATGTGCTCCCACAGCCAAGCCTGGGTCCGCTGGTAGGTTTCGAACGTCTCGACCGATACCGCGAGCGGGCCGGCGCGGCCCGACGGACGAAGCTGCATGTCGACCTCGTACAACCGGCCTTCGCCGGTCAGCGCGGTC
>CAMDTB010000053.1 GCA_945907245.1 Rhizobium sp. Q54 | reverse complement strand
GAGGAAGGTGCGCGGCTGCGGCAGGCCGCTGGCCTGCGGCTGCAAGTCGGCCTGCGGCAGAGGCTCGGCGCGCGCCGAGCCATGGGAGACGGCCGAGGCGCCGCCATTGCCGGAAGGCGGCGGCGGCGCGGACGACGCGGCAGCCGGCGCGGCGGTCATGGCCGGCGCCGACGTCCCTTGCAGCTTCTTCACCAGGTCGGCCGGGCTCGGCAGGTCGGCGGCGTAGGCGAGGCGGATCAGCACCATCTCGGCGGCGCTGATCGGCGCGGGCGCGGCGCGGGTCTCCTCCAGCCCCTTCAGCAGCATCTGCCAGGCGCGGGTCAGCGTCGGCATGGTGAGGCTGCCGACGATCTTCTCGCCGAACTTGCGCTCGGCCTCGGGCAGGCCGTCGGTCGAGGCCTCGGGCGCCAGCTTCATCTGGGTCAGCCAATGGGTGACGCCCAGCAGGTCCTCGATGATCGCGGCCGGGTCGGCGCCCGCATTGTACTGCTCGCGGACATTGGCGAGCCCGGTGCGGATGTCGCCGCCCATCACCGCCTCGAACAGGTCGAGCACGCGGGCGCGGTCGGCGAGGCCGAGCATGTCGCGCACCTGGGCTGCATCGACCTTGCCGGCGCCATGGGAGATCGCCTGATCCATCAGCGACAGGCCGTCGCGCACCGAGCCGTCGGCGGCGCGGGCGATCATCGCCAGCGCGTCGTCATCGATCTCGACGTTCTCCAGCTCGGCCAGCCGGGCGAAGTGCTGCTTCAGCGTGGCGGTCTCGATCCGGCGCAGGTCGAAGCGCTGGCAGCGCGACAGCACCGTGATCGGCACCTTGCGGATCTCGGTGGTGGCGAAGATGAACTTCACATGCGCCGGCGGCTCCTCCAGCGTCTTCAGCAGGCCGTTGAAGGCCTGCTTCGACAGCATGTGGACCTCGTCGATGATGTAGATCTTGAACCGCGCATCGCCGGGCGCATAGCGCACGCCGTCGATGATCTCGCGGATGTCGTCGATGCCGGTGCGGCTGGCCGCGTCCATCTCGATCACGTCCACATGCCGCGATTCGGCGATGGCAAGGCACTGGCGGCAGACGCCGCAGGGGTCGACCGTCGGGCCGCCCTTGCCGTCGGCGCCGACGCAGTTCAGCGCGCGGGCGATCAGCCGGGCGGTGGTGGTCTTGCCGACGCCGCGCACGCCGGTGAGCACGAAGGCGTGCGCCAGGCGGCCGCTGTCGATGGCGTTCTTCAGGGTGCGGACCATCGGCTCCTGGCCGATCAGCGCCGCGAAGGTGCCCGGGCGGTACTTTCGGGCCAGCACCCGGTAGGGGCCGGCAGTGGTCTCGGGGATCTGGGCTGTGCCGTCCGTCATCCGTTCCGCGCGCCGGGGCGGCCTGCTGTCTGGCGGTGCCGCGATGTATGGGAGGAGGCTGGACGAGTGACCCAAATCGGGCTCGTTACGGCTGCTTCCTTCCGGACCTGACCGGGTTGGCGAGTGATCTGCCCACCGCCAACCTCCCGCCCCCTATATCGGGCATTTGGGCCGTGGTGGCAAGGGTGGGGAAGACGGGCAGGTTGTTCCACTTTCGACTGGACCTCCTACGCGAGTTCTTCCGCCGCCTTCTCGACAATGCGGCGCGCCATGTATGCGTAGACGGCTGGTTGGCGGCTATCGTTCTCTACAATCTCAGCCTGCTCAGCCGCGAAGTCGGTGCCAAGCGCTTCGTTGGCCTGTGCAACTCCAGCGTGGATGTAGGGCAATACCTCCGCAGCGGTTAGCCCATCGTGGTGTCGGCAATCACCTATCGGCGGAAGAACCTCCACCCGACACTCCCGATCACGACCTCGAGTTAAGCGCAACCGAAGCAGGTTATGAGTAGGCCCGGTCACATGCTGAGCGCAATACATTCCATCCCGTTGGGAAATGATCACCCGGCCCTCCCTACCGATTACGTTGACGCTTTACGAATTAGCCGTTCCCCCAGGGTCCCTGGGAATGGTTCGGTATGCCGGCGCCGGTAAGATCAGGTCCGCTTGGCCGTCTTGGGCTTCAGCGGCCTGCCCTCGGCCTCGTGCACGTTCATGTGAGCGCGGACGCGCTCAAGAGCCGCCGGGCCGAGGCCGGCCAGCAAGCCCTTCTTCTCACCGCCCCCGGTCGTCTGCCCACCCTTTGCGGCCGGGCGCGGTCCCGTGGTCTGCTTCAGCTTCGTGGCCATTGTTCTAAACCTCTCGCTCACAATATAGGTCTCCGGCACGATTGCGGACAACCCGGAAACCCATGGCTTCATAGAGCGGCAACGCGCCGGGCAGCGGGTCGACCAGCCGCAGTATCTTCGCGCCGGCGTCCCGCGTGAACGTCAACGCTCCCTCGTCGACGCAGAACCGAATGAGATGTTTGAGGGGATGGTTAGGGTCCGGGCTTCCCTCCATGAGTTCCAGATCGACACGGCTGCCACGCTTGCGGCCCAAGCCGAGCCCGCACAGCGTTTCACCATGCCATACGGCGACGTGAAACGGGGCCGCGTCCTTGCGGCGCAAGCCGACATCGTGCCGCCAGTCGAAGTTACCGGGGTCGTTCGGCGGAAATGCCGACCACTTCGCATCCCTGGCGTCCAGCGCCGAGGCGTCTATTACGGTGAGCCGTAAACTGGCGGCATCCACCTCGATACCGAGCAGCGCCAAGGCTTCCGGAAGACGTTCCGTGGTCTTCTGGAGCGCTTGCGGCAGAATGGCGTCATATCGGGACTTGGTTCGGAGGAAGGTATTCATTGGTGTTTATGGACGGCCGGCTCTGATCAAGTGGCCAGCATGATTCCACAAAAATCGAAGGGCCGCCCCTTTCGGAGCGGCCCTTCCATTGTCAGCCGTTATGGCGCGACTTAGCGGCCGAACTCCACGGCGGAGGTCAGTGCCTGCAGTGCACCTTTCGGCGTGTGACAATGAGACATCGGACCACCTCCTTTCTATTGTTGACGACACCATCCATATTGAGCGACTGCAAAAAAACGTCAAGTAATAGATAACAGCCGCACGCGGAACGGTTTCGCCTGCCGGACCGCGCATTCCTGTTCCGTCCGCCACGGCCAGAAGCTAATCTCCGCGCCATGCTGAACAAGATTCCTGTCCTCGAGACCCACAACGTGTTCGCCGGCAGCCCGCTCGACCGGTGCGAGATCCTGCGCGGCGATTCGCAGAAGATCGACGCCATGATGCGCAAGGCCGACACGCGCTTCATCTGCATCTGGCGCACCAAGCCGCTGATCAAGCCGGGCGAGACCCTGCGCATCCAGTGGGTCAACGGCCTGATGGCGCTGCCACTCATCGACGCCGGCGCCGCGTGGGTCTTCCTCGGCCTCGCCGACGGGCGGGCGCATTTCGCCGTCGACATCTCGGCGGAGAAGGACCCCGAGAACAGCGGCGACTTCGCCGGCATGGGCATCTTCCCCGACTTGAGGATGAGCGCCGCGACCCTCGACCGGAGCGACGCGGCGATCATCGCCCAGGCCAAGCCGCTGATCGACTGGCACAGCCGCCGCACCTTCTGTTCGGTGTGCGGCGCGCTGACCGAGATGCGCCAGTCGGGCGCCTCCCGCGTGTGCACCAACGAATCCTGCAAGGCGTCACACTTCCCGCGCACCGACCCGGTGGTCATCATGCTGGCGATCCACGGCGATCGCTGCCTGCTGGGTCGCCAGAAGATCTTTCCGCCGCACATGTATTCGGCGCTGGCCGGCTTCGTCGAGCCGGGCGAATCGCTGGAAGAAGCGGTGCGCCGCGAGATCCAGGAGGAATCCGGCGTGCCGGTCGGCGAGGTGCGCTATCACTCCAGCCAGCCCTGGCCGTTCCCGGCATCGCTGATGATCGGCTGCCACGCCGTGGCGCTCGACGACAGGATCGAGCTGCCCGGCGACGAGCTGGAGGAGGCGGTGTGGTTCGAGAAAGGCCTGATCCGCGAGGCGCTGCTGGGCAAGCACCGCGACCGGGTGTGGATGCCGCCGCCCCACGCCATCGCCCACCAGCTGATCAAGAGCTGGGCGTCGGTGGACTGAGGGGCGGGCCGGTTACCCTGACGGATCCAGCCTAGACCGGCTCGGCGGAGAAGTCCTCGAAGGCCCACTCCTCGCCGGAGTCCATCTGCTCCTCGAACAGCGCTTCGGCGGCCTCGGCCGCCTCTTCCTCGCTGTCCGCCTCGACCGTGGCGATCCAGTAGAAGGTGCCGAGCTTCAGGTTGGTTCGCAGGGTGACTTCGTATTTCACCGGCGGCCTCAGCGGTTGGAGTAGGGGCGAAGCTCGAGCTTCGCCACGGTTTCGGTGTGCACTTCGTCCGGACCGTCGGCCATCTGGGTCGTGCGGGCATAGGCCCAGGCCTTGGCCAGGAAGAAGTCGTTGGTGAAGCCGCCGGCGCCGTGGGTCTGGATGGCGCGGTCGATGATCTTGGCGACGGTCTGCGGCACCACCACCTTGATCATGGCGATTTCCTTGCGCGCGCCTTTGGCGCCCACCTGGTCCATCATGTAGGCGGTCTTGAGCACCAGCAGGCGGAGCTGTTCCAGCTCGATGCGCGACCAGGCGATGTTCGATCGGATGGTGTCGAAATCGGCCAGCTTCTTGCCGAACGCCTCGCGCGTCGAGGTGCGCCGGCACATCTGGTCGATGGCGCGGTCGGCGGCGCCGATCAGGCGCATGCAGTGGTGGATACGGCCCGGGCCGAGACGGCCCTGGGCGATCTCGAAGCCGCGGCCCTCGCCGAGCAGCACGTTGGACGCCGGCACGCGGACGTTGTCGAACAGCACCTCGGCCTCGCCGAACGGCGCGTGGTCGTCGTTGTAGACCTGCAGGTGGCGGACAATCTTCACGCCGGGCGTGTCCTTGGGGACCAGGATCTGCGACTGCTGCTGGTGCTTGGGCGCGCTGAGGTCGGTCTTGCCCATGACGATGAAAATCGCCGAGGTCTCGCGCATGCCGCCGGTGGTGTACCACTTGCGGCCGTTGATGACGTATTCGTCGCCCTCGCGCTTCATGCTGGTCGCCACGTTGGTGGCGTCGGACGAGGCGACCTGCGGCTCGGTCATGCAGAAGCACGAGCGGATCTCGCCCTCGAGCAGCGGGATCAGCCACTTGTCCTGCTGCTCCGGCGTCGCGTACTTCACGAACACTTCCATGTTGCCGGTGTCGGGCGCGTTGCAGTTGAACGCTTCAGACGCCCAGTCGACGCGGCCCATGATCTCGGCCAGCGGCGCGTATTCAAGATTGGTCAGGCCGACGCCGTACTTGTCACGGAACGGGTGCGGCAGGAACAGGTTCCACAAGCCCTCGGCCTTCGCCTTGGCCTTGATGTCCTGGAGAATCTGCGGGGTGCGGAAGCGGTTGCCTTGGGTGTCGAGCTGTTCGTAGAACAGGTCCTCGTTCGGGTAGACGTGGGCGTCCATGAAATCGGTCAGGCGCTTCTGCAGGTCCTTGACGCGGTCGCTGTAGTCGAAATCCATGGAGATCCTCCCGAAGAATGGCCGTGGGCCGGCGCATGGCGCGGCCGCGCCTTCTTATAGCGGGGAATCCGCTATTGCCAAGTGGGAGGTTTGGGCCAAGCGGGAGCTTTGCCTGAAATGAAAGCTTTCGGCGGGCCGGAAGATCAGTTGGCGTCGGCCGTCCTGTCGGCCGCGCCATCCACCTGGGCGCTGCGCAAGGGCCTGGTGTCCAGGTCGGACATGTGGATCGACGCCAGGTCGGGGATGCGGCTGTTCAGGGTCGGCACGTCCTTGCTGGCCATGGTGCGGTTGGCCGGATCGTTGCACATGGGCGCGGACGTCGCCGGCAGCAGGTTGGTGTCGAACTCGCCGCGCAGCACCGCGCCGTCGGCCTTCGCCAGGATCGCCACGGCGGAGGCGGCCATGTCCTCGCAGAACGTCTTGTTGCCGAAGGTGTTGAGCGAGAAGTAGTTGGCCAGGCTGGTCATGTACTTGTTCAGGGCATCCTTGTGGCCCTGGCCGTAGCTGCGCTTGAAATAGGCCTGCATGACGGTGGAATGGCTGGTCAGCTCGGCGTTGTAGCGCGAGACGAACGCGTTGTAGTTCTCGTGCAGCTTCAGGCTGGGCTTGTGGACGCATTTGAGCGCCGCGACCATCAGGGCGGCCTGCAGGCCGCGCGCCTGTTCGGCGGTCATCTCGGCCTTGGTCATGCACGGCAGCGCGAAGGCGCTGCCGGAGACGGCGGAAATGGCTGCGAATGCTACCGCCGCGTGTGCGGCGCGGCGCAGGAATGCACGGAATCCGCCATTGCCTCGATACATGCTAGTGACCTCTTTTCGATCCGCGACATGGCCGCTTAACCGTGCGGCGCATGTGTAACCCCCAGACAGTCACTATAGCCGCGCCGGCGCTAAATCTCAAAATCGGAATTGTTGACGGGCAGCGCGTCGTCGCCGTAGCGGATCGACGGGCCGTCGGCACGGATGCGTTCGCGGGCGGTCAACGGCTGATGGTCGCCGGTGATCTCGATGGCATAGACGCCGACGACCAGGTTGGCCCTGGCGTCGTTCTCGGCGGCGGCGACCAGCGCGTCCGCTTCGACGCCGGCGGCGACGGTCGCCGCCTGGATGTCGGCCGTCCAGCCGGAGCCGCTGTTGAAGTAGACGATGATGCCGTCGCGCAGGCGGTTCGCCGTCACCACCCGGTACACTTCCACGTCGCCGTCCGCCATGGCGGTTCCTTTCGTCTGCCGCGCAGGGTCGATGACCCTGCGCGAACTCCCTGTCGCGCCTGTTTGACAATAGCGCCCGCCCGGCGGCAAGAACTTTTTGCCGCGCAGGGACACCGAGGCCGCTTCTTGCCGCGCCCGCGGGCCGCGACTATACAGGTTGGCAACGCCAACGCGCCAAACCAGACCAACCTGACGCGAGCTGAAGGAAACGCCCTTGCCCGAGCAGATCGGCTACTATTTCGAAGACCTGGCCGAAGGCATGACCGCCTCATACGCCAAGACCGTGACGGATGCCGACATCGTGCTGTTCGCGGGTGTCAGCGGCGACACCAATCCGGTCCACCTCAACGACGAATTCGCGCGGGAGACCATGTTCAAGGGGCGCATCGCCCACGGCATGCTGTCGGCCAGCCTGATCTCGACGGTATTCGGCACCAAGATGCCGGGACCGGGCTGCATCTACATGAGCCAGACGCTGCGCTTCAAGGCGCCGGTGCGGCCAGGCGACACCGTCACCGCCCGGGTCACCGTCGTCGAACTGAAGCCGGAGAAAAAGCAGGCCCGCTTCGACTGCGTCTGCCTGGTGAACGGCAAGGCGGTGCTCGACGGCGAGGCGATCATCCTGGTGCCATCGCGGCCGGCGGCATAGATCCCACGCCCATGAAACTCTACCGGCATCTGGAGAACCTGCCGCGCGGCGTGACGGGCTCCGTCGTCGCCTGGGGCAATTTCGACGGATTTCACAAGGGCCACCAGGCGGTGGTCCGGCGGGCCGCCGACATCGCCGACGAAATGGGCGCGCCGCTCGCGGTGATGACCACCGAGCCGCATCCATCGCAGTTCTTCCGGCCCGACACGCCGTCGTTCCGGTTGATGAGCCTGCGCTCCAAGGCCCAGGCGCTGGAGGCGTTCGGCGCCGACGTGGTGTTCGTGCTGACCTTCGACGCGGCCCTTGCCGGCACCCCGGCCGAGGATTTCGTGCGCGACGTGCTGGTGAACAAGCTCAAGGCCAGGCACGTGGTGACCGGCTACGACCAGCGCTTCGGCAAGGGGCGGGGCGGCGACGCCGACCTGTTGCGCCGCATGGGCGAAGGCGCCGGGTTCGGCGTCACCGTGGTCGAGCCGCTGGAAGTGGACGGCGGAGTCTATTCCTCGTCGCGGGTGCGCGAGCACCTGCGCAACGGCGATCCCGAGCAGGCGGCGCTGCTGATGGGCCACTGGTGGCGCATCGAGGGCCGGGTCGAGCAGGGCGACCAGCGCGGCCGGACCATCGGTTTCCCCACCGCCAATGTCAGCTGGGGTGACTACCTGGAGCCCAGGCTGGGCGTCTACGCCGTGCGCATGCATGTGGAGGACGGACCGCACCGGGGCGCCTATGACGGCGTCGCCAATCTGGGCCGGCGGCCCACATTCGGGAAGACCGACATCAGCTTCGAGGTGCATCTGTTCGACTTCGACGGCGATCTCTACGGCGCCCATGCGGGCGTGGACATGATCGCGTTCATCCGGCCCGAGCAGAAATTCGACGGCCTCGACGCGCTGAAGGCGCAGATCGCCGCCGACGCCGGGGCGGCGCGCGACATCCTGGCGAGCCCAGCCGCGGCAGCCGGCCGTTTCCCTCCGGCGACGCGGCGGACCTCGACAGGCACCGGCCCGGCCTGATACACACACCAACCGGATTCGCCCGACACGAACCCTTGACGACGCGGCGTTGACGCCGCAAGCGATTGGCACGGATGACGCTTCAGCTATCACCACAGACGACGACAAGTCCGGGGCGCGCGCCATGAGCCGCCGCTCCAACATCGGCTGGGCCGTCGCCGCCGGCACCATCGCGCTCGACCAGGCGGTCAAGTGGTGGCTGCTCGCCTCCTACGACATCGCCTCGCGCCATCCAGTCGAGATCACGCCGTTCTTCAACCTGGTGATGACCTGGAACCGGGGCGTGAGCTTCGGCCTGTTCAGCGACTATGGCGACCTGATGCGCTGGCTGCTGTTCGGGTTCGCCGTCGCCGTCTCCATCGCGCTTGCCGTATGGATGATCCGCGCCGCGACCCTATTTCTTACCGTGGCGCTCGGCCTGATCATGGGCGGCGCGCTGGGGAATGCGATCGACCGGATCGCGCACGGAGCAGTGGCGGATTTCTTTGATTTTCACGTGGCGGGATGGCACTTTTGGGCCTTCAATATCGCCGACAGCGCGATTTCGGTCGGGGTGGTCCTGCTGCTGTGGGACGCATTCTTCGGTACCGGCCGGCGGCAGGGCGAGTAAGGAAACAGGACACGATCATGGTGGCACGGAATTCGGTCGGCCTCTCGTTGGCGTTGGCGCTGCTGGCCACCGGCACGCTCAGCGGCTGCGGCGGCCTCAAGGATGCGCTGGGCGCCAACAAGTATCCGCCGGACGAGTTCGCGGTGGTGTCGAAGCGGGCGCTGGTGATTCCGCCGGACTACAATCTGCGCCCGCCGGGACCGAACCAGCCCAAGCCAAAGGACGCCGATCCGTCGGAGATGGCGCTGCTGGCGCTGTTCCCGGAATCCAAGCGTCAGGTGGCGATCACCTCGCCGGCCGAACAGCAGCTGATGAAGGCCACCGGCGGCGCCGGAGCCGACGCCGACGTGCGCTCGGACCTGTCGCCGGAGGGCAACGTGGTCAACAAGGGCAACATGACCGAGCAGTTGCTGTACGACAACAAGGTGGAAGGCGCGCCCCAGACCACCATCCAGCGCGAGCAGCCCACCCAGTCGTCGCCAGACTATATCGGTCCGCTCCAGTAAAGAGGTGCCACCTGAGACAGGACGCACGGCCGGCCCGTCACCTGCTCGGTTTTCTCGTCGCCCTGCTGATCGCCGTCTCGGGCATCGGGCAGGCGCGCGCCGCCGAGCCGCTCGACAGCCATGAATACACCCTCGCCAACGGCCTGAAGCTCCTCGTCATCGAGGACCACCGGGCGCCGATCGTCACCCACATGGCCTGGTACAAGGTGGGCGCCACCGAGGAATTCGCCGGCAAGACCGGTCTCGCCCATTTCCTCGAGCACCTGATGTTCAAGGGCACCGACAAGGTCCCGTCCGGCGAGTTCTCCAAGACCGTCAGCCGCAACGGCGGCCAGGACAACGCCTTCACTTCGTCCGACTACACCGCCTATTTCCAGCAGGTCGCCGCCGACAAGCTGCCGCTGGTGATGGAGATGGAGGCGGACCGCATGGTGAACCTGAAGATCGCCGAGGACGAGGTGAACGCCGAGCGCGACGTGGTCATCGAGGAGCGCCGCACCCGCACGGAGAATTCCCCGCCCGCCCTGTTCCGCGAGCAGATGGACGCCGTCCAGTTCCTGTCGCATCCCTACCGGGTGCCGGTGATCGGCTGGATGCGGGACATCGAGACCCTGACCCGCGCCGACGCGCTGGGCTTCTACAAGCTGCACTATGCGCCCAACAACGCGGTCGTGGTCGTCGTCGGCGACGTCGAGGCGGACGCCGTCAAGGCGCTGGCCGACAAGACCTATGGCGTCATCCCGCGCAAGACCGTGCCACCGCGCATCGCCAGCGTCGAGGCGCCGCAGCTGGCGGCCCGCGAACTGGTGATGCGCGATGCGCGCGTCAGCCAGGCATCGTGGGTGCGCACCTACGCGGCGCCGAGCTACCAGTACGGCGACAGCAAGCTGGCCGTTCCGGCCGAGGTGCTGAACGAAATCCTGGGCGGCGGCACGACCAGCCGGCTCTACCAGACCCTGGTGGTGGAAAAGCAGCTGGCGATCGAGGCCGGCTCGAGCTACGGCGGCAGCGGGCTGGGCCCATCCACCTTCGGCATTTCGGTCAGGCCGCGCAACGACGATCCGGCGCCGATTCCGGCGGCCGTCGAGGCAGTCATCGCCGAGGTCGCGAAGAACGGCGTCACCGACGAAGAACTGAAGCGCGCCAAGAACTCGCTGAAGGCGGCCGCCATCTATGCCCGCGACAGCGGCGAGGGGCTGGCCAACATCTTCGGGGCGGCGCTGGTCACCGGCCGCACCGTGCAGGACGTGCTGAGCTGGCCCGACAAGATCGAGGCGGTCACCAACGCCGACATCATCGCGGCCGCCCGTGCCGTGTTCGTGCCCGAGCGGTCGGTCACCGGCATGCTGCTGCCCGTACCCGGCGCGCCGCCCGGACCGGAGCACCCGTGATGACCCGCATCCTCGCAGCCCTGTTGCTGGTCTTCGCCTTCGCCGCTAGTCCGTTCGACAGGGCCGAGGCCGTTGAGATCAAGGAAGTGGTCAGCCCCGGCGGCATCAAGGCCTGGCTGGTCGAGCAGCATTCGATTCCACTTATCGCCGTCAGCTACGAGTTCGCGGGCGGCGTCTCGGCCGATCCGCCGGGCAAGGGCGGCCTGGCCTATCTGGCGTCCGGCCTGATGAACGAGGGCGCCGGCGAGCTCGATTCCTTGGCGTTCCAGAAAGCGCTCGACGAACGGGCCATCCGCATGAGCTTCGACGCCGACCGCGACCAGTTCAGCGGCGGCATGGTGACGCTGACCGAGGAGAAGGACGAGGCGTTCCGCCTGCTCGGCCTTGCGCTAAGCAAGCCGCGTTTCGACGCCGACGCGGTCGAACGGGTGCGCGACCAGGTGCGCTCGATCCAGCGCTCGGAGGCCGACCAGCCGCGCTCCATCGCCGCCAAGGCCTGGATGAAGGCCGCGTTCCCCGGCCATCCCTATGCCAGCAACACCACCGGCACGCCGGAAAGCCTGGCCGCCCTGACCGCCGCCGACCTGCGCGCCTATGTAAAGGACAACTTTTCCCGCGACCGGCTGATCGTCGGCGTGGTCGGCGACGTCACGCCCGCCGAGCTGGGTCCGCTGCTCGACAAGACCTTCGGCGCGCTGCCGGCGACGGGCGCCGAGCTGAAGGTGCCGGACACGACCATGAGCAGGCCGGGAGAAGCAGCGGCCACACCAGAGCCGGCTGACGGAGACCAGGAGACGATCGAGCTTGAAGTCGATTTCGACGGCAAGGTCCGATGGAACGGTAAGGTGGTCGGCGACATGGCCGAGTTGAAGGGGTACGACACCACTGGACTGCCGTCCGTCCTCGTCATCGAGCGCAAGGTGCCGCAGAGCGTCGCCGTGTTCGGCATGCCCGGCATCAAGCGCGACGATCCGGACTGGTATGCCGCCATGGTGGTGAACCAGATCTTCGGCAGCGGCGGCTTCTCGTCGCGGCTGATGGAGGAAGTGCGGCGCAAGCGCGGCCTGACCTATGGCGTCTACACCTACCTGCAGCCCTACAGCCATGCCGGCCTGGTGCTGGGGAGCGTGGCGACCGTCAACGCCCGCATGGGTGAATCGAAGCAGGTGATCGAGTCCGAGATCGCCCGCATGGCCGAGAGCGGCGCCACCGAGGCCGAGGTCGCCGACGCCAAGACCTTCCTGACCGGCTCCTACGCGCTCAACTTCGACACCAGCGGCGCCATCGCCGGCCAGCTGGTCGGCATCCAGCGCTACGGCTTCGACCGGGACTACATCGACAAGCGCAATGCCTATATCGAGGCGGTGACGCTGGCCGACGTGAACCGGGTCGCCAAACGGCTGCTGGACCCGAGCCGGCTGTTCTGGGTTATCGTCGGCGAACCGGAAGGGCTCGAGTCGAAGCCGGAGACCGCGACGCCATGATGCCGTTCACCCAGAACCTGGACGCCTGTTTCGCGGAAGCCGTCCGCGGCGGCGCCAGCCGCGCCGCGTTCGACAAGGCCATGGGCAGGGCCGCCACTGGCGTGGCGCGCATCCGCGCCGCCTATGCGGACCGGACCCTGCCGCTGCTGCGGCTGCCCGAGGATACCGCCGACCTCCTGAGCCTGACCGACATCGCGGGGCTGCTGTCGCGCCAGAGCAGCCATGTGGTGGTGCTGGGTATCGGCGGATCGAGCCTCGGTGGCCAGACCCTGACCACGCTGGCCAAACGCGGCCGCAAGCCGTCGGTCGAGTTCGCCGACAATCTGGATCCGGTGGCGCTGGGCGAGATGCTGACCGAGATCGATTTCCTCGACACCAGCTTCATCGTCGTCTCCAAGTCCGGCGGCACGCCCGAGACGCTGGCCCAGTTCCTGGTGCTGCTCGACGCCTACCGGTCGCGCGGCATGGGCGAGGAAGTAGGCGCGCGGGTGCTCGCCATCGTCCAGCCGGGCGCCAGCCCGCTGCGCGACATCGCCGGGCAATGGTCGATCCCCATACTCGATCACGACCCGGACGTGGGCGGACGCTTCTCGGTGCTGTCGTGCGTCGGCCTGCTGCCCGCGTCCATTGCCGGGCTGGATCCGTGGGCGATCCGCGCCGGCGCCGCGGCCGTGCTGCGCGACGTGCTGCGCTCGGAGACCTCCACGCCCGCGCTGGGCGCCGCCATGATCGGCGCGCTGGCCGAGGAAAAAGGCGTCACCACCCTGGTGATGATGCCGTATGTGGGAAGGCTGGAGCGGGTCGGTCACTGGTACCGGCAGCTTTTGTCCGAAAGCGTCGGCAAGGACGGCAAGGGGCTGACGCCGCTGGCCGCGCTGGGTCCGGTGGACCAGCATTCCATGCAGCAATTGCTCGTCGACGGCCCCGACGACAAGCTGGTGACCGTGATCACCGCCGACATCGCCGGCACCGGCCCGACGGTCCCGGCCGACCTGGCGCAGGACAAGGCGCTGTCGTTCATGGCCGGGCGCACCATCGGCGACATCGTCGCGGCGCAGGGCAAGGCTAGCATGGACGTGCTGATCCGCAAAGGTCACCCGGTCCGCCACATGCATGTGGAGCGGGTCGACGAAAAGACCGTTGGCGGGCTGCTGATGCACTTCATGCTGGAAACCATCATCATCGGGGATATTCTGGGCGTCGATCCGTTCGACCAGCCCGCCGTCGAGCTGGGCAAGGTCCTCACACGGGAATACCTCCAGGCCTCATGAGCATCCGCCTCCTGCCCGAGACCACCGTCAACCGCATCGCTGCGGGAGAGGTGGTGGAGCGGCCGGCGAGCGCCCTCAAGGAACTGGTCGAGAACTCCATCGACGCCGGCGCACGCCATGTCGACGTGGTGCTGGCGGGCGGCGGTATCGAGTATATCGGCGTGACCGACGACGGCTCGGGCATGGCCCGACCAGACCTGGAGCTGTGCATCGAGCGCCACGCCACCTCCAAGCTCCCCGACGACGACCTGCTGAACGTGGCCTTCCTGGGATTCCGCGGCGAGGCGCTGCCATCGATCGGCGCGGTCAGCCGCCTGACCATCGCCAGCCGGGCGCGCGGCGCGACCGAGGCCTGGCAGATCGGCGTCGATGCCGGCAAGCGCATCCCGGCGCGCCCCGCTGCCCTCAACCAGGGCACCAAGGTCGAGATCCGCGACCTGTTCTACGCCACGCCCGCGCGGCTCAAATTCCTCAAGGGCGAGCGAACCGAGCTCAATCACGCGCTGGAGATGATGCGCCGCCTCGCCATGGCCAATCCGGAGGTCGGCTTCACCCTGACCCATGACAACCGGGTGATGCTGCGGGTGCCGCCGGCGCCCGGCGACCTGTTCGACCAGCGGCTGCTGGCCCGGTTGTCGGCGCTGCTCGGCGCGGACTTCGCCGACAACACCATTCCCATCGATGCCGAGCGCCGCAACTTCCGGTTGAAGGGCTATGCCGGCGTGCCGACCTACAACCGGGGCAACGCCCAGCAGCAATATCTGTTCGTCAACGGCCGGGCGGTGCGCGACAAGCTGTTCGTCGGCGCGGTGCGCGGCGCCTACATGGACTACCTGGCCCGCGACCGGCACCCGGTGCTCGCCCTGTTCCTCGACGCCGATCCCGAGGACGTCGACGTCAACGTCCATCCCGCGAAAGCCGAGGTGCGCTTCAAGGATTCCGGCGTGGTGCGCGGCCTGATCGTCGGCGCGCTGCGCAACGCGCTCGCCGCGGCCGGCCACCAGGCATCGACCACCGTGGGCGCCGCCGCGCTGGGCGCGATCCGCCGCGACAGCCAGCCTTTCCGGCCAAGCGAGGCGTTCGCCGAGTTTCACCGGCCGCTGCCTGGCGGCTTCGGCGAGACGCCACAGGCGGGCTTCGCCTATGCGGACACGCCGTCGGCGCGGGTCGAGTCCGCGCCTTCCGCCACCGCTGCCGCCCAGGCTGCCGAGCCCTCGCAGGAGGCACGCTATCCGCTGGGCGCGGCACGCGGACAGCTGCACGAGACCTACATCATCTCGCAGACCGAGGACGGCATCGTCATCGTCGACCAGCACGCTGCCCACGAGCGGCTGGTCTACGAACGCATGAAGAAGGCGCTGACCGACAAGGGCGTGGCGCGCCAGATGCTGCTGCTGCCCGAGGTGATCGAGCTCGACCCGGTCGCCGCGTCGAACCTGGCCGACCGGGCCCACGAGCTGGCCGAGCTGGGCCTGGCGCTGGAGCCGTTCGGCGCGGGCGCGGTGGTCGTGCGCGAGGTGCCGGCGCTGCTGGGAGACTGCGACATCAGGGGCCTCGTCCGTGACCTGGCCGATGACCTCGCCGAGCTGGACGAGGCGCTGAGCCTGAAGGAGCGTCTGGAGAATGTCTGCTCCACCATGGCGTGCCACGGCAGCGTGCGCGCGGGGAGACGGCTGACAGTGACGGAAATGAACGCGCTGATGCGCGAAATGGAGGCCACGCCCCATTCCGGCCAGTGCAACCACGGCCGCCCCACCTATGTGGAACTGAAGCTCAAGGATATCGAGCGGCTATTTGGGCGGCGGTGACTTTCGCCGTCGCGGCGCCTTGGCCTTCGTGCAGTCGATTTCGCGAATGAGATTGTCCGCCTCGATCGCCGCGAGACGCAGATACATGGCGACGCTATCGGCGCCCGCCAGATCGGCGTCCTTTTCGAGGTAGCGAATTGTCTCATAGAGTGCCCGGAGCGATTCACGCCCTGTCATTGCCCAGCCTTGTACGTTCAAAATGGTTGCCCAATCGATAATGCGATCCAGCGTACTGCAACTTCCGGCAACCAACAACGCTAGTGCGGGTCTCAGGTTTCGTATTGGGCACAAATTATCCGGGTGGCGCCGTAGCGGCGGTCGTCGACCTCCCGGAAACCCTCTGGAAAGGCCGGCTTCTCCTCCGCCGGCAGTTCGATGACCACCAATGCGTCATCGGCCAGCCAGCCGCCACCCGCCGCAGCGGCGAGCGCCGGGACGATCAGCGACTTGCCATAGGGCGCGTCGAGGAAGGCGAGGGTCGCGGCCAGGCGCCGCGGCGGCAGGCGCGTCGCGTCGGCGCGGACGATGTCGCACAGCGCCTCGGCCTTGAGCGCCGTCACGTTGGCGCGCACCAGCGCCAGCGAGCGAGGATCCTGGTCGACGAAGACCGCGCGGGCCGCACCGCGCGACAGCGCTTCGAGCCCCAGCGCGCCGGTGCCGGCGAACAGGTCGAGCACCACGGCGCCGTCCAGCACCGGAGGTTTCCGGTGCGCCAGGATGTTGAACAGGGATTCGCGGACCCGGTCGGTGGTCGGCCGCACCTTGTCGTCGACCGGCGCCGCCAGCCGGAGCCCGCGATACCGGCCGCCGACAATTCTCATGCTACTTGGCCTTGAGCTGATACGCCGCGCCGAGCTGGGTGCGCAGTACGGGGCGGGTCACCTCGCGCACCTCGCCGCGCTCGAGGGCGCCGAGCTGGAACGGGCCGTAGGCGACGCGGATCAGCCGGCTGACCTGCAGGCCGGCATGCTCCAGCAGCTTGCGGACCTCGCGGTTCTTGCCCTCGCGGATGCCGATGGCGATCCAGGTGTTCGAGGCCTTGCGGCTTTCCACCTCCACGTCGGCCGGCGCGTATTTGATGCCGTCGACGACGACGCCCTTGCGCAGCTGCTCCAGCCGCTTCTCGTCGGGCTCGCCCCAGGCGCGGGCGCGGTACTTGCGCTTCCAGCCGGTCTTGGGGCTCTCCAGGTGCCGCGCCAGTTCGCCATCGTTGGTCAGCAGCAGCAGGCCTTCCGAGTTGATGTCGAGCCGGCCGATCGAGATCACCCGGGGCAATTCCTTGGGCAGGTTCTCGAACACCGTGTTGCGGCCCTTGGGATCGCTGTGGGTCGTCAGCAGCCCCGGCGGCTTGTGGTAGAGCCACAGCCGCGTCGCATCGGCCGCGCCGATGGGCTTGCCGTCGACGGTGATGACCTGTCCCGACGTGACGTTGAGCGCCGGGCTGTCCAGCTTCTTGCCGTCGACCGCGACCCGCCCGGCCTCGATCATCGCCTCGGCCCCGCGCCGCGATGCGACGCCGGCCCGCGCCAGCACCTTGGCGATCCGCTCGCCGTCCTTGGTCTCACCGGTCTTTTCGCTCATGCCGCGCACCATAGTGCGGATCGGCTGCCGGGGAAATCAGCTTTCCCGCAGGTCAAGCGTCATGAACAGGCTGTTGGGATCGGGCGCATGGCCGCCGCAGACCGCGCGAATAGCCCCACGTCGCAATGGCGTCTTCCCGCTACCCGGGCCTGGAAGCCTCGAGGTTCCGTCAGCCCGGGGCCCTGGCGTTGAACTCCCCGATCGCGCTGGCGGACATGTCAGAGTCCAGCATGGCTTCCAGCACCTGGGGCGGCACCGTCAGGTCCTGGCTGTAAGGCAGGCCGCGCTCGACCGTGTCCAGGTCCGGGAAGCTGGCAAGCAGCAGCGTGCCGCCCGCCGCGCCGATCACGTCGGCGATGGCCTGCATGGGCGCCTGCCACTGTTCGTGCTGCTTGCGCATGCGGCCCAGATAGACGGCGACGCCGTCGGCGCCGGCCCTCATGGCCAGGTAAGCCTGCGCGGCGGTGAATACGGCGGTCACCAGCGTCTTGCAGCCCAGCCGGTGCAGCACGGGGCAACAGGACAGCGCGTCGCGGGTGGGCGGCAACTTGATCCATAGGCGCTTGGCCGCGGGATCGCGGACAGCGTGCAGATAGGCTTCCGCCTGCGCCATGATCTGGCGCGGCGCGCCGGTTCCCTGGAGCATGAAATCCGTGACCGTCTCGGTCTCGTTGGCGATGCCGCACAACTCGACGCCGGCGGCGAGGTAATCCCGCGCCGACAAGGTCTCGACGCCGGCGGAACGCGCCATCAGCATGGGATTGGTGGTAAAGCCGGTCACACCGGGAAATCTGGCCCACCGGGCAATGGCATGCCGGTCTGCCGTATCAACGAGCAGCATGAAACCCCCTTGGCGTTCGTCGGCGCCAATCGCCTGCCGGCGACCGACCCCCGGTCTCGCTTTCACGCCAGGACCCTAGCGGATTCGCCGCCGCGCCGGTAGGGAATCGTTACGCATGAGAGCCATCCGGAGGCGCCCTGACGGATCATGCCTTTCGACAGCGATCGAAGCAGCCGCTTGACGCTCCCGGCCGCTTTCCCCATGGTCCCGGCCATGCGCACCCCCTTCATGCAGATGGCGCTGGACGAAGCCGCGGCCGCCGCCTCGCGCGGCGAAGTGCCCGTGGGCGCCGTGCTCGTTGGCCCGGACGGCGCCGTGCTGGCGCGCGACGGGAACCGGATCGTCGAGCTGAAGGATCCCACCGCCCATGCCGAGTTGCTAGTGATCCGCGCCGGGGCGCGGCTGCTGGGCAGCGAGCGGGTGACCGGCTGCGACCTCTACGTCACCCTGGAGCCGTGCCCGATGTGCGCGCAGGCCATGGCGTTCGCGCGTATCCGCCGGGTTTATTACGGCGCGGCGGACCCCAAGGGCGGCGGCGTCGACCATGGGCCGCGCATCTTCGCCCAGCCCACCTGCCATCACGCGCCCGAGGTCTATGGAGGCATCGGCGAGGGCGACGCGGCCCGCCTGCTGAAGGATTTCTTCGCCGCTCGGCGCTGATACGGCAAAGCGATTCCGCTTTCCGCCAATCCCCTCTAAGATTTGCCGCCATGGACCTGTCCCATACCATCCGCGACATCGAGGCCTGGCTCGCCCAGACCGTGGACTGGACGGTCGCCCATGTGCTGACCCTGGCCACGCTGGGCCAGTTGCTCGCCATCGCCCTTACCTTCCTCGTCGCCAGGCTGCTTGCACGGCCGCTCAAGCGGTGGATCGCGGCCCAGCCGATGCAGGCGACCGCCGCCGAGCGCACCCGCGGTGTCATGCTGCTGCTGGTGACGCCGGCGATCTGGCTGGTGTTGCAGTTCATCCTGTGGCAGGTCGCCAAGGAAATGCGGCTCGACAACGTGCCGCTCAGGATCAGCATCAACCTGCTCGCCGCCTGGCTGCTGATCCGCCTTTTCACCGCGCCGGTGCGCAATCCGGTGATGGCGCGGCTGATCGCCGGCGTGGCCTGGAGCGTGGCCGCCCTCAACATCCTCGGCATCCTCGACCAGACCATGATCCTGCTGGAGCATGCGGCGATCCCCATGGGCAAGGGCAAGGTGCTGTCGCTGCGCAGCGTGTTGATCGCGGTGCTCGCCCTGGTGATCTTCGTCTGGGCGGCGCTGATCGCGTCGCAGTTCGTCGAGCAGCGGCTGTCGCGGTCGCAAAGCTTTACGCCGTCGGCGCGCCTGCTGCTGACCAAGATCGCCCGCTTCCTGCTGGTCGCCGTCGCGATCGTCGTCGGTCTCGGCACGGCCGGCCTCGACCTCACCATCTTCGCGTTCTTCGGCGGCGCGCTCGCGGTCGCCATCGGTTTTGGCCTGCAGCGGGTGACGTCCAACCTTTTCAGTGGCTTCATCCTGCTGATGGACCGGTCGATCAAGCCGGGCGACGTCATCGAGATCCAGGGCACCTATGGCTGGATCAACAAGCTGGCGACCCGCTACACCTCGGTGATCACCCGCGACGGCACCGAGCACCTGATCCCCAACGAGGACATGATCACCCAGCCAGTGGTCAACTGGTCCCATTCCAACCGGCTGGTGCGCCAGCACGTGAAGGTTCGGGTGAGCTATGACAGCGACATCAACCTGGCGCGCCAGCTCTGCGTCGAGTCCGCCAAGGAGACCGAGCGGGTGCTGGAGACGCCGGCACCGCTGTGCATGCTGCTCGACTTCGGCGACAGCGCCGTGGTGCTCGAGTTGCGGTTCTGGATCGAGGACCCGCAGAACGGCGTCACCAACGTGCAAAGCGCGGTACGGCTGAAGATCTGGGACAAGTTCCACGCCTCGGGCATCCGGTTCCCGTTCAGCCAGCACGATATCCATGTGGTCGACGCGCCGGGGCTCAAGGGCCTGTTTCGTGACGAGACGTGATCGTTGAGCCTGTTGCGGACCTTGATGATCGCGGCGCTGATCGTGGCCGCCGCCTATGCGGGCATCCTGGGATGGCGCGCGCTGCAGCGGCCTGAAAGCCGGCTGGAGGCGGCCGAGTGCTGGTTCGCCGCGCCCGCGTCGCGGGCGGTGGAGTGCTACCGCTTCGCCGCGCCGGAAAGCCGCGGCACGCCGAGCAACCGCAGCATCCGGTTCCCCGTGGTCATTTTCCGCAGCCCGTCGACGCCGCTGGACGAGCCGCCGGTGCTGCATCTGATGGGCGGCCCCGGCCAGCCGGCGGGCATCGAGACCGACGGCCAGGTCAAGGGTTGGGTGGGGTTCCTCGACGAGGCCGAATGGGCGCGCGACCGCGACCACGTGGTGGTCGACGTCAGGGGCGTCGGCGGACTGGCGGACCCCAGGCTGCGCTGCCCGGTGCTGAGCGACGTGGAATGGATGCTGTCGCTCGACAAGCTGAAGGACAAGCCCGGCGCCCAGGAGGCGGAAGTGCGCCGGCAGGTCGAGGATTGCCGCGCCGGCTTCGTCAAGGCCGGCATCGACCTGGCGGCCTACGACACGGCGGCGACGGCGGCCGACATGATCGACCTGCGGCGCGCGCTCGGGCTGAAGTCCTGGTCGATCTACGCGGTCTCCTACGGCACGCGGCTGGCGCTGGAGCTGATGCGGCGCGACCCGGAAGGCGTGCATGCGTCGGTGCTGGACTCGCTGATCCCGCCCGATGTGCCCTCCATCGTCAGCCTGCTGCCCAACCTGCAGCATGCGCTCGACCTGCTCTATGCCGACTGCGCCGCCCAGCGCCAATGCGCGGGCGCCTATCCGGACCTGGCCGGGGACATGAAGACGGCGATCGAGCGGCTGCGCGCCGCGCCGGTGATGCTGACGCTGAAACAGACCGACGGCCCGAAGGTGCTGAAGGTGCCGCTGACCGACGCGCTCTACCTGCAGATCGTCGAATACATGCTGGTCTCGGGCACCTGGGTGCCGTTCCTGCCCGGGGTGATCAACGACACCGCCGCGGGCGGCACCAGGCTGCTCTCGCATGTCGCCACCAGATTCCTGTTCAGCGCCTACTGGCACACCGACGCCAACGCGCTGCTGCTGTCGACGCTGTGCCGCGAGGAAGTGCCGTTCAACACCGAGGCCGCGCTGAAGACCATGCTCGACGCCCATCCGCTGCTGCGCGGGATGGAGCCGGACGCCCTGCTGCGGGTGAGCTGCACCGCGTGGCCGGTGGGCAAGGCGCCCGCCGCGTTCCGCAAGACGGTGTCGAGCGACGTGCCGGCGCTGCTGATCAATGGCGCATACGACACCAGGACGCCGCCCGCCTTCGCCGAGGGCGCCGCCGCCGGCCTGACCCGCGCCTACCGTATCGTGCTGCGCAACCGGGGCCATTCGCCCAGCCCGGTCAGTCCCTGCGCCAAGGCGGCCATCGATGCGTTCCTCGACGATCCGGCCAGCCCGTCGCCGCCGGCCTGCCTGCAGGAACAGCAGCCGCCCCGGTTCATGACCAGGGGCGGTCCCGCCGACCGCATCCAGCGGCTGTAGGCGCCGTCAGGACGCCGCGTTCCACAGCGCATACACCGGATCGTCGGGCGCCCGTGCGCCGCGTAGCGTCAGGCTGGCGAACACGCCCTTGTCCCACTGGGCGGTGGTCGGGCGGTTGACGTTCCAGTCGAGCACGAAGGCGCGGCCGGTCAGCTTCCAGACGCCGTCGCGCCGCTCGAAGCGGTCGAGGAAGCGGCCGCCGATCATCCGGTCGACGGTGCCGGTCTTGCGCGGCAGCACCTCGATGCGCGCCACCTGGGTCTCGCCCACCGCCCGGTCGCCGGTGATCTGGTAGTAGTCCGTGCCGATCAGGTGGGTGAGGCGCTCGAAATGGTCGCGCACCCCCGCCCAGTAGTCGCAGAAGCCCTCGAAGCCGCCGGAATATTCGCCGTAGGACACCTTGGCGTCCGGATGCCAGAGGCTGTGCATCAGCGCGTCGTCGGCACGGTCGGCGGCGCGGCAATAGGCGACGTTGAGCTCGTGCAGCGCCTGCTTCGACACCGCCTGGTCGATGGCGGCCGCCCGATCGGCCACCGGCGTCGCTGCCGAGTCCGTTTCGGCGTGCCGGGCCGCCCATTCCGCCAGCATCCGGGTCGGCGGGTCGTTTTCCCGGCGCCCGCCGAGCAGCAGCCCGGCATATTGCGGGCGCGCCATGTCCATGGACCAGGGCAGGTTGATGTTCCAGTCCAGCACAAAGGTGCGGTGCGCGATCTTCCAGGCGCCGTTCCGCCGCTCCAGCTTGTCCAGGTAGCGGCCGCCCATCAGCCGCTGCATGCGGCCGCCCTCGTCCTCCTCGTCGCGGTAGCCCAGGCCGTAGCTTTCGGCGACGGCTTTTTCGCCGGTCACCTTGATCCACACGTTCGAGGTGCGGTGGGTGGTGGGCGGCCGGTCGAGCGGCGCGCCGGTCACCATGGCGCAGAACTCCGCCGCCGGGCCGGCGAACACGCCGTAGTCCACGGTGGCGCCCGGATGGTAGCAGCCGCTCATCAACGCGTTATCCGACCGGTCGATGCCGCGGCCGTGGGCGGCGATCACCTGCTCGATCGCATGCTTGTCGGCCAGTTCCCGGAGAGCCGTCTCCAGCGCGGCGCTCACTGGAACAGCCCGCTGTAGAGCAGGTCGGCGGGCTTGCGGTCGCCGCGCACGCCGAACCGCAGATGCCATTGGGCGGTGGACGGATTGTTCATGTTCCAGTCCATCACCAGCATGAGGTGGGCGTATTTCCACACGCCGGCCCGCCGCTCGAACTGGGCGGCGTAGCGTCCGCCGACAAACCCCTCGACCCCGTTGCCGGCCTCCTCGTAGCTGAACGCCGAGAACAGGTAGTACTCGCCCGCCGCGTGGTCGCCCCTGACGTCGAACCACTCGTTGGCGAGGCTGTGCGCCGTCCGCCGCAGCCCGCCCATGACATCGAGAACGCTCGGGCAGAATTGCGCCGCGGTCGTCTCCAGGATGCCGAAGGACGCCGTGGCGTCGGGATGGAACAGGCTGGTCAGCAGGGGCAGGTCACACCGGTCGAGCGACCGGCCGTACAACGCGTTGAGGTCATGCAGCGCCTGTCGCGCGAGCACGGCGTCGAGCGGATCGCCCGCTCCCTGTCCATTGGGCATGGCTCACTCCCGTTTAGTGCGCTCCTGCTCCCCAGCGGAACGTGCTCCTTGTATCTAATACCAACCTGCGGTGAGGCTGACTCGCGTCAGGGATTCCCAAACTGACGAAAGTCTGAATCAATGGCGTCCTGCATTTGGAGGGCGTGACCATGGGATCAGCGATCGGCTTGCGGGATGATTTTGACGGGGTGGCGTTGCGGCG